>NZ_CP084742.1:4327647-4636764 GCF_020520285.1 Pseudomonas sp. L5B5 | reverse complement strand
CGGTCCGGGATTCACTCATGGCGCGGGCGTTCAGCCGGCCAGGACGTGGTTCAGGGTCTTGATCAGGGTCTCTTCTTCCACCGGTTTGGTCAGGTAGTCCCTGGCGCCCTGGCGGGTGCCCCAGACCTTGTCGGTTTCCTGATCCTTGGTGGTGATGATGATCACCGGGATATGGCTGGTCTCGGCGTCCTTGGTCAGCTGGCGAGTGGCCTGGAAGCCATTGAGTCCGGGCATGACGATATCCATCAGCACCGCATCGGGTTTTTCTTCCCGGGCCAGGGCCACACCGTCGGCGCCGTTCTCGGCCTTGAGCACTTCATGGCCGTGCTTTTCCAGCATGCCGGTGAGTTTGTACATTTCGGTCGGCGAATCATCGACGATCAGGATACGAGCCATGGTCTTCCCCATACGGTATAGGCGCGCGGCCCGCTGGCCGGGCATCGCTGTGCGTGTCTACTGTTGCGCAAGCGCGACGAAGTCCGGGACATGGGCCTTGATCGCGCTCAGCAGTTCTTCCTTGCTGAAGGGTTTGGTCAAAAACTGGTCGGAGCCGACGATACGGCCCTTGGCCTTGTCGAACAGCCCGTCCTTGGAGGACAGCATGATCACGGGAGTGGACTTGAACGCGCTGTTGTTCTTGACCAGCGCACAGGTCTGATAACCGTCGAGGCGCGGCATCATGATGTCGACGAAGATGATGCCGGGATGGTGGTCGACGATCTTGGCCAGGGCCTCGAAACCGTCCACTGCGGTGATGACCTCGCAACCGACGTTCTTCAGCAGCATTTCGGCCGTGCGGCGAATCGTCTTCGAGTCGTCGATCACCATCACCTTCAAGGCGTTGGAATGCTGTTCCATATCTGCTCTACCGTCGCCCCAGCGAATCGATTGGATCGGATGCCGCTGCCAACGCCCGGAACCCTTGAACTTCAAGGCCTCGGCCCGGCATGCGAGCCTTTTTAGCACACTCTCCCCCTGCAATCCATGGAGCACGCCAGGCAGTGGTTTTTCCTTGACCCAAGTCTCTGTCAGCGCCACTCTGACGCCACTTTTTCGCCTTGCTTAGCCTTGCGCCCACCCAATCATTTGAAGGAATCCACCCCATGAGCGTTCGCGTCGGGATTGTCATGGACCCTATCGCCAGCATCTCCTACAAAAAGGATAGCTCGCTGGCCATGCTGCTGGCCGCCCAGGAGCGTGGCTGGAGCCTCTTCTATATGGAGCAGCGCGACCTCTACCAGGGCGCTGGCGTGGCTCGGGCCCGCATGCGTGCGCTGCAGGTCTTCGCCGACCCGCAGAAGTGGTTCGAGCTGGGGGACGAGATCGACAGCCCGCTGAGCGACCTGGACGTGATCCTGATGCGCAAGGACCCGCCCTTCGACATGGAGTTCGTCTACTCCACCTACCTGCTGGAGCAGGCCGAGAACGCCGGCGTGCTGGTGGTCAACAAGCCCCAGAGCCTGCGCGACTGCAATGAAAAGCTGTTCGCCACGCTGTTCCCGCAGTGCACGCCACCCACCGTGGTCAGCCGCCGCGCCGATGTGCTGCGCGAGTTCGCCGCCGAACACGGTGACGTGATCCTCAAGCCGCTGGACGGCATGGGCGGCACCTCGATCTTCCGCCATCGGGCGGGCGATCCGAACCTGTCGGTGATCCTCGAAACCCTCACCGTGCTGGGCAGCCAGCAGATCATGGCCCAGGCCTACCTGCCGGCAATCAAGGACGGCGACAAACGCATCCTGATGATCGACGGCGAGCCGGTACCCTACTGCCTGGCGCGCATTCCCGCTGCTGGCGAGACCCGTGGCAACCTGGCAGCCGGAGGGCGTGGCGAGGCCCGGCCACTGAGCGACAAGGATCGCTGGATCGCCGCCCAGGTCGGCCCGACCCTGAGGGCCAAGGGCCTGCTGTTCGTCGGCCTCGACGTGATCGGCGAGCACCTGACGGAAATCAACGTCACCAGCCCGACCTGCATCCGCGAAATCGACAACGCCTTCGGCACCAACATCGGCGCCATGCTCATGGATGCCATCGACAAGAAGCTGCAAGCTGCAACCAGCAAGCCGCAAAGTTGACCTACATCACATGCAGCCTGTCGCTTGAAGATTGAGGCTTACGGCTTGAAACCAACATTGCGTTATCATGCGCCGCCTGTGAAACCGTGATGTTGGTTGTGCAATGCCTGCTGTGATGCCGAACTGCCAATGAGCCTTCCGTCCGACCTGCCACCCGAACTGGCCCACGGTGGCGTCCGCGCGGCCGATCGCCTGGGATTCACCCTGTTCCTCGCGGCGCTCCTGCACCTGGCACTGATCCTGGGCCTGGGGTTTTCCTTTGCCGAGCCCCAGCAGATCAGCAAGACCCTGGAAATCACCCTGGCCACCTTCAAGAGCGAGACCAAGCCGAAGAAGGCCGACTTCCTGGCCCAGGAAAACCAGCAAGGCAGCGGCACCCTGGACAAGAAGGCGATTCCCAAGACCACCGAAGTAGCGCCGTTCCAGGACAATTCGGTGAAAAAGGTCGTGCCACCGCCATCGGTCAAGCCGCAGGTCAAGGAAGTGGCACCCAAGGCTGCGGTGGCCACCACTGCGCCCAAACCGAAAAAGACCGTGACCCAGCGCGAAGAGGTCAAGAAGGAGCCGACGCCCAAGGCCGACGCCCCTTCGTTCGACAGCTCGCAACTGTCCAGCGAGATCTCCAGCCTGGAGGCCGAGCTGGCCAACGAACAGCAGCTGTACGCCAAGCGCCCCCGTATCCACCGACTGAGCGCGGCCTCGACCATGCGCGACAAGGGTGCCTGGTACAAGGACGAGTGGCGCAAGAAGGTCGAGCGCATCGGCAACCTCAACTACCCCGAGGAGGCCCGGCGCAAGCAGATCTACGGCAACCTGCGGCTGATGGTGTCGATCAATCGCGACGGCTCGCTGTATGAAGTGCTGGTGCTGGAGTCCTCCGGCCAGCCACTGCTCGACCAGGCCGCCCAGCGTATCGTGCGCCTGGCCGCGCCGTTCGCGCCTTTCACCGGTGACCTGTCGGACATCGACCGCCTGGAAATCATCCGCACCTGGCGATTCGCCCGGGGCGACAAGCTGTCCAGCAACTGACCACCCGCCTGGCACCGTGACCCGGGCGGCGGGTGCATCGCCAGCTTGTCAGCCGGGCCCGTCGCCGCCACACTAGCGCTCATGAAAAATGTCAGCCCCAGCTACCTCAAGCATCACTTCCTGATCGCCATGCCGCACATGGCCGACCCGAACTTTGCCCAGACCTTGACCTACATCGTCGAGCACAACGCCAGTGGTGCCATGGGGCTGGTGGTCAACCGCCCGCAGGACCTGAACCTCGCCGATATCCTGGAGCAACTGCGCCCCGACGAGGAGCCACCACTGCTGTGCCAGCATGTGCCGGTCTTCAGCGGCGGTCCGGTACAGACCGACCGCGGCTTCGTCCTGCACCCCAGCGGCCCGGTTTACCAGGCCACGGTGGAACTCGAGGGCTTGTCGCTGTCCACCTCCCAGGACGTGCTGTTCGCCATCGCCGATGGCTCGGGGCCGGCCAAGAGCCTGATCGCCCTGGGTTATGCCGGCTGGGAAGCCGGGCAACTGGAAGCCGAGCTGGCGGACAACGCCTGGCTGACCTGCCCCTTCGACGCCGACATCCTGTTCAACACCAGCAGCGAACTGCGCCTGGAAGCGGCCGCCCGCCACCTGGGCGTCAACCTCAGCCTGCTCACCAGCCAGGCGGGTCACGCCTGATGGCCTTGCGACTGATCCTCGGCTTCGACTACGGCACCCGGCAGATCGGCGTTGCCGTGGGCCAGGCCATCACCGGCCAGGCCCGGGAGCTGTGCACCCTGAGGGCGCAGAATGGCGTACCGGACTGGAGCCAGGTCGAAGCCCTGTTCAAGGAATGGCAGCCCGATGCGGTCGTGGTGGGCCTGCCACTGAACATGGACGGCACGCCCAGCGAGATGTGCCTGCGTGCCGAGAAGTTCGCCCGGCGCCTGAATGGCCGCTTCAATGTGCCCTTCTATACCCACGATGAGCGCCTGACCACCTTCGAGGCCAAGGGCGAGCGCCTGGCCCGGGGCGGACAGAAAGGCAGCTATCGGGACAATCCGGTGGACGCCATCGCCGCTGCCCTCCTGCTGCAGGGCTGGCTCGACGAGAATGCCACGCTGCTCAATACCTAGAGATCACGATCCCGAAGACGCGCGGCCCGCAGCTGCGCGTCTCCTGGCCCAACACCAGCCGCAAGAACCTGTTCACGATCCAGCGAGCGACGCCCAGGCAAGGCAGACATCGCCAAGAAAGCGCAGTTTAGGCACCTAAATGAGCATTCGAAGCCATTTCCAGCGCCAAGCGCAGCAGATCGCGAGCAGGTTCTAAGTCCCCGCGCCCAACTGCCCGGCAGTCAGGCGCGAGCCCACGAAGGAGCCACCATGAGCCTGCCCAATCCCGTCGCCCTGATCAGCCAGATGGCCATCGATCTCAAAGCCCACCTGGTCCAGCGCACCATCAGCGAACCACGCTTCATCGGTATCCGCACCGGTGGCGTGTGGGTGGCCCAGGCCCTGCTGGAAGCCCTGGGCAGCGATGCCCCCCTGGGCACCCTGGACGTCTCCTTCTATCGCGACGACTTCAGCCAGAACGGCCTGCACCCGCAAGTACGCCCCTCCGAACTGCCGTTCGAGATCGAAGGCCAGCACCTGGTACTGGTCGACGACGTGCTGATGAGCGGCCGGACGATCCGCGCCGCCCTCAACGAGCTGTTCGACTATGGCCGCCCGGCCAGCGTGACCCTGGTCTGCCTGCTGGACCTGAACGCCGCCGAGCTGCCGATCCGGCCGAACGTGGTGGGCGCGACCCTGTCGCTGGCGACCCATGAGCGAGTAAAATTGTCCGGTCCTGCGCCGCTTCAACTCGAGCTCCAAGACGTCGCCCCCTAAACCCGCCCTTTTAAAGAGTCCATTGCGATGACGCCTCTAGACGCCAAGCGCCCGCTGCAGCTCAACGATCAGGGCCAGCTGCGCCACTTCCTCTCCCTCGACGGCCTGAACCGCGAACTGCTGACGGAAATCCTCGACACCGCCGACTCCTTCCTCGAAGTCGGCGCCCGGGCAGTGAAGAAAGTCCCCCTGCTGCGCGGCAAGACCGTGTGCAACGTGTTCTTCGAGAACTCCACCCGCACCCGCACCACCTTCGAACTGGCCGCCCAGCGACTGTCGGCTGACGTGATCACCCTGAACGTATCGACGTCCTCGGCGAGCAAGGGCGAGACCCTGCTCGACACCCTGCGCAACCTTGAAGCCATGGCTGCCGACATGTTCGTGGTACGCCATGGCGACTCCGGCGCCGCGCACTTCATCGCCGAACATGTCTGCCCCCAGGTGGCGATCATCAACGGCGGCGACGGCCGCCACGCTCACCCGACCCAGGGCATGCTCGACATGCTGACCATCCGCCGGCACAAGGGCAGCTTCGAGAACCTCTCGGTGGCCATCGTCGGCGACATCCTGCACTCGCGGGTCGCGCGCTCGAACATGCTGGCGCTGAAAACCCTCGGCTGCCCGGACATCCGCGTGATCGCGCCCAAGACGCTGCTGCCCATCGGTATCGAGCAGTACGGGGTCAAGGTCTACACCGACATGGCCGAGGGCCTCAAGGACGTGGACGTAGTGATCATGCTGCGCCTGCAGCGCGAGCGCATGCAGGGCGGCCTGCTACCCAGCGAGGGCGAGTTCTACCGCCTGTTCGGCCTGACCACCACGCGCCTGGCGGGTGCCAAGCCCGACGCCATCGTCATGCACCCAGGGCCGATCAATCGCGGTGTGGAAATCGAGTCGGCGGTGGCCGACGGTCCACATTCGGTGATCCTCAACCAGGTGACCTACGGCATCGCAGTACGCATGGCCGTACTGTCCATGGCCATGAGCGGGCAGACCGCCCAGCGACAATTCGAGCAGGAGAACGCCCAGTGAAGCTCAGCATTCTCGGCGCCCGCGTCATCGATCCAAGCAGCGGCCTGGATCAAGTTACCGACCTGCACCTGGACGCCGGCAAGATCGCCGCCATCGGCGGCGCCCCGACCGGTTTCAACGCCGTCACCGTGATCGACGGCAAGGGCATGGTGGCCGCCCCCGGCCTGGTGGACCTGAACGTCGCCCTGCGCGAGCCGGGCTACAGCCGCAAGGGCAGCATCGCCAGCGAAACCCGTGCCGCTGCCGCCGGCGGCGTCACCAGCCTGTGCTGCCCTCCTCGCACCAAGCCGGTGCTGGACACCTCGGCGGTGGCCGAACTGATCCTCGACCGCGCCCGGGAGGCCGGCAACAGCAAGGTGTTCCCGATTGGCGCCTTGAGCAAGGGCCTGGAAGGCGAACAACTGGCCGAGCTGATCGCCCTGCGCGATGCCGGTTGCGTGGCCTTCGGCAACGGCCTGGAGGGTTTTCGCAGCACCCGTACCCTGTGCCGTGCCCTGGAATACGCCGCCACGTTCGACCTGACGGTGATCTTCAACTCCCAGGACCGCGACCTGGCCGAAGGCGGCCTGGCCCATGAAGGCGCCACCGCCAGTTTCCTCGGCCTGCCGGGCATCCCCGAAAGCGCGGAGACCGTGGCCCTGGCCCGCGACCTGCTGCTGGTGGAGCAAAGCGGCGTACGGGCGCACTTCAGCCAGCTGACCAGCGCCCGGGGAGTGGAGCTGATCGCCCAGGCCCAGGCCCGTGGCCTGCAGGTTACAGCCGATGTGGCGCTGTATCAGCTGATCCTGACCGACGAAGCGCTGATCGACTTCTCCAGCCTGTACCACGTACAGCCGCCCCTGCGCTCACGAGCCGATCGGGACGCCCTGCGTGCTGCGGTGAAGTCCGGCGTAGTACAGGCGATTGCCAGCCATCACCAGCCCCATGAACGCGACGCCAAGCTGGCACCGTTCGGCGCGACCGAGCCGGGGATCAGCAGCGTCGAACTGTTGCTGCCGCTGGCCCTGACCCTGGTGCAGGACGGCCTCCTGGACCTGCCGACCCTGATGGCGCGCCTGAGCGCCGGCCCGGCAGATGCCTTGCGCCTGCCAGCCGGCAAGCTGGCCGTGGGCGGTGCAGCGGACCTGGTGCTGTTCGACCCGGCCAGCTCCACCGTGGCCGGCGAGCGGTGGTTGTCCCGTGGCGAGAACTGTCCGTTCCTCGGCCACAGCCTGCCCGGCGCAGTGCGCTACACCCTGGTGGACGGGCATATCAGCCACCAGGGCTGATTGATCCTGTAGCTGCCGCAGGCTGCGAGCGGCTCCGAAGGGGCCGCCGCTCCTGCTGCTGGCCTGCCGCGACAGCCGCTACATGAGCCATCACCGCCGGCGCCGATGACGGGATCAACGGCGCTTGGCGTTTTCCAGGGAGACCTGGTCGTTCAGTGTCCAGAAGTCGTACAGCACCCCAAGGAAGAACAAGCCGCCGGTGAACAGGTAGATCACCCCGCTCAGCCATTTGCCCTGGTACATGCGGTGTACGCCCAATACCCCGAGGAAGGTCAGCAGGATCCAGGCCACGCTGTATTCAATCGGCCCCGAGGTAAACCGCAGGTCCGCTTCGCGGTCCATGGCCGGGATCAGGAACAAGTCGATCAGCCAACCGATACCCAGCAGGCCGAAGGTGAAGAACCAGAGGGTCCCGGTCACCGGCTTGCCGTAATAGAAGCGGTGGGCACCGGTAAAACCGAAAATCCACAACAGGTAACCGATCACCTTGCTGTGGGTGTCCTGGGTGGATGCGTCCTGACGATAGGTGTTCATTAAGTGCCTCTTGGCGGGTGATAGATAAATTTTCTCAAAAACTTTGTGACTTTTTTACAGGCACTCGACATACGGTCGGTGCTACCTTGTCGTCCGTCAAAGCCTTGTATTGCCTGACTTCTGACGGTTTTCTGCGTCAAGTTGCCGCCTCTTTGCCGAAGTTGACCTCAAGGTTGAATCGACAAACGGCCTCGGAAATGACCTGAAAGCTGTTATAAAGTTGCGCGCTAACCAATAAGAGCCTTGCCTAATGCGTCCATTTTTCAAGACATGGCTAACCATTTGCCTATTAATGCCACTGGCCGCCCACGCCACCAACCGTGAGCAACGACTTCCCAACGTCAACGGCTACACCCCGAAATCCCACGTTTCGACGGTCGCTGCCAAGCACAAGACTTCAATCAAGCATTCCACCCAGCTGGCCAAGGTCGACAGCAAGCTGGTGCCCCAGATGGGTGCCAAGCAGAGCAGCAATGTACTCAGTCGCGCCGTCAATGCCCTCGGTACACCTTATCGCTGGGGCGGTAGCAGCCCAAGCAAGGGTTTCGATTGCAGCGGCCTGGTGAAGTACGCCTTCAATGACGTCGCCGCCGTGGACCTGCCGCGCACCTCCAACGCCATGGCCAGCGGCCACGGGCAGAAGGTCGAGCGCAAGGACCTCAAGCCGGGCGACCTGCTGTTCTTCAACATCAAGAGCCGCAAAGTCAACCACGTCGCCATCTACCTGGGCAATGATCGCTTCATCCACGCCCCTCGGCGCGGCAAGGCAGTGAGCATCGATACCCTGAAGAAACCCTACTGGGACAATCACTACGTGGTTGCCAAGCGGGTCCTGCCCAAGGAACAGAAGACCCTGCGGGTCGTCCAGCGCTGATCCCGACTCGCCGCCTGCTCAACCAGGCGGCGAACGCACTTCCCTTCAAAGACTTTCCGGCATCCGCGCCTTCTCCCGCGCCTGCTCGCGACTGATCACCCCCCGCCCCAGCAACGCTTTCAGGCTCATGTCCAGGGTCTGCATACCCTGAGCACCACCGGTCTGGATTGCCGAATACATCTGCGCCACCTTGTCCTCGCGGATCAGATTGCGGATCGCCGCCGTGCCCAGCATGATTTCATGTGCCGCCACTCGCCCGCCGCCCACTCGCTTGAGCAGCACCTGGGCAATCACCGCCTGCAGCGATTCGGCCAGCATCGAGCGCACCAGGGCCTTTTCTTCTCCCGGAAACACATCCACCAGCCGGTCGATGGTCTTGGCCGCCGACGAGGTGTGCAGGGTGGCGAACACCAGGTGCCCGGTTTCCGCGGCGGTCAGCGCCAGGCGAATGGTCTCCAGGTCACGCAGCTCACCCAGCAGGATCACATCGGGGTCCTCACGCAGTGCCGCGCGCAGGGCCGTGGCAAAACTGTGGCTGTCGCGTGGCACCTCACGCTGGTGCACCAGGCAAGCTTGCGGTGGGTGAATGAACTCGATGGGGTCCTCCAGGGTAAGGATGTGTTGATGACGGGTCCGGTTCAGGTGATCGATCATCGCCGCCAGGGTGGTGGACTTGCCGCTGCCGGTGGGTCCGGTCACCAGTACCAGCCCCCGAGGCAGCTCGCTGACCTGCCGGAACACCGCCCCCAGGCCCAACTCATCCAGGCCCTGCACCCGCGAAGGGATCAACCGCAGCACCGCTCCGGCGCCCCGGGCATGCTGGAAGGCATTGACCCGAAACCTCGCCACCCCCGGCAGTTCATGGGCGAAGTCCAGGTCCCGCTGGGTGGCGAAGGTCGCACGCTGCGTCTCGTTCATCAGACTGTGGATCAGTACCAGCACTTGCTGCGCATCCAGTATCGGCCCCTGCAGCGGGCAGATATCGCCATCGATGCGCAACAGCGGCGCCAGCCCGGCGGACAGGTGCAGATCGGAAGCGCCTCGCGAGACGCTCAATCGCAGCAGTTCGGTGATGTCCATAGTGCCCCCCAATTCCAGTAGAATGCCGCGAGCTTCAGCCCCCCTGCGTGCCCGCAGGCTGGTGCAGGACAATGTCCGGCACGGCCCGGAAGCAACGCACGGGCCGATCGACAGGCAGGGGCTGGTGGATTACGCGGCAGGTGGCGGCCAGGCTCTCAGGCGCCCACCGCAGATACTTTTGAGACGGAATCGAATGTCCACGATAGCAGACAACATCGCCCAGGTAGCCGAACGCATCCGCAGCGCCAGCCAGGCCGCACAGCGTGCCCCGGACAGCGTCCGGCTGCTGGCCGTGAGCAAGACCAAGCCTGCCGCCGCCCTGCGCGAGGCCCACGCTGCCGGCCTGTGCGATTTCGGCGAGAACTATCTGCAAGAAGCCCTGGGCAAGCAGCAGGAGCTGATCGATCTGCCCTTGAGTTGGCACTTCATCGGCCCCATTCAGTCGAACAAGACTCGCGCCATCGCCGAGCACTTTGACTGGGTGCATTCCGTGGACCGCCTGAAAATCGCACAACGCCTGTCCGAGCAGCGCCCGGCCGAACTGGGCCCGCTGAACATCTGCATCCAGGTCAATGTCAGTGGCGAGGCCAGCAAGTCCGGCTGCACCGCGGCCGATCTGCCGGCCCTGGCCCGCGCCATCAGCGCCTTGCCACGCCTGCGCCTGCGCGGATTGATGGCGATTCCCGAACCCACCGAGGATCTCGCTGCCCAGCACGCCGCCTTTGCCGCGGTACAGACCCTGAACAACGACCTGCGCGGCAGCCTGGGGCTGCCCGTGGACACTCTTTCCATGGGCATGAGCCACGATCTCGAAGCGGCCATCGCCCAAGGCGCCACCTGGGTGCGGATCGGTACCGCCCTGTTTGGCGCCCGCGACTACAGCCAGTCCTGAAAGGACTGGCCCTGACCCCTGATAAGGACCTGTCATGAACACGACTCGTATCGCTTTTATCGGTGCCGGCAACATGGCGGCCAGTCTCATCGGCGGCCTGCGGGCCAAGGGCCTCGAGGCTTCGCAGATCCGCGCCAGCGACCCGGGCGAGCAGACCCGGGCCAAGGTCGCCGCCGAGCACGGCATCCAGGTCTTCGCCGATAACGCCGAGGCCATCGCCGGCGTCGACGTGATCGTCCTGGCGGTCAAGCCGCAGGCCATGAAGGCCGTGTGCGAGGCCCTGCGTCCAAGCCTGCAGCCCCACCAGCTGGTGGTCTCCATCGCTGCCGGCATCACCTGCTCGAGCATGGGCAACTGGCTGGGCGAGCAGCCGATCGTACGCTGCATGCCCAACACGCCTGCCCTGCTGCGCCAGGGCGTCAGCGGCCTGTACGCCACTTCCCGGGTGAGCACCGAGCAGCGTCGCCAGGCCGAAGAGCTGCTGTCTGCCGTGGGCACGGCCCTGTGGCTGGAGCAGGAGCAGCAACTGGATGCGGTGACCGCCGTTTCCGGTAGCGGGCCCGCCTATTTCTTCCTGCTGATCGAAGCCATGACCGCCGCTGGCGAAAAACTCGGCCTGCCACGGGAAACCGCTGCCCAGCTGACCTTGCAAACCGCCCTGGGCGCCGCCCACATGGCGGTCTCCAGCGACGTGGACGCCGCCGAACTGCGCCGCCGCGTAACCTCGCCGGCCGGCACCACGGAGGCGGCGATCAAGTCGTTCCAGGCCGACGGTTTCGAGGCCCTGGTGGAAAAAGCTCTGGGTGCCGCCGCGCACCGTTCGGCAGAAATGGCCGAACAACTCGGCCGCTAATTCGCCCCTACAAAGGAATCGACAATGTTCGGACTCAACGACGCTGCCATTTTTGTGATCCAGACCCTGGGCAGCCTCTACCTGCTGGTAGTCCTGCTGCGCTTCATGCTGCAAGCGGTGCGGGCCAACTTCTACAACCCCATCTGCCAGTTCATCGTGCGCGCCACCCAACCGCTGCTCAAGCCATTGCGTCGGGTCATCCCCAGCATGTTCGGCCTGGACATGTCCTCGCTGGTGCTGGCGCTGATCGTGCAGATGGTCCTGTTCGCCATCATCCTGACCCTCAGCTACATCCCCTTCAACGTACTGGGCCTGTTGCTCTGGGCGCCGATCGGCCTCTTCGCGCTGTTCCTCAAGATCTGGTTCTTCGCCATGATCATCAGCGTGATCCTGTCCTGGGTCGCGCCCGGCAGCCAGAGCCCCGGCGCCGAACTGGCCTACCAGCTGAGCGAGCCGCTACTGGCGCCGTTCCGCCGCGTCGTGCCCAACCTGGGCGGCCTGGATATCTCGCCGATCCTGGCATTCATCGTGATCCAGCTACTGCAGCAAGGGCTGATTCCACGCCTGGCGCTCTACACCTTCATGCCCCGCGAGCTGTTCGGGCTGATCTGATGAGCTACTTTCGCTGGGACGGTGACGACCTGTTGCTCGATTGCCACCTGCAACCCAAGGCCAGCAGCGACGAGTTCGCTGGCCTGCACGGCGACCGGCTGAAGATCCGCCTCACTGCCCCGCCCGTCGAAGGCAAGGCCAATGCGCACCTGATGGCGTTCCTGGCCAAGGCCTTCGGCATCCCCAAGAGCCACGTCAGCCTGGTCAGTGGCGAGCTGAACCGGCAGAAACGGGTGCGCCTGCTAGCGCCGAAGAAACTCCCCGAGCTGCCGGGCCTGGCGCGCCCGGCCTGATTCGTCGACAGGCCATTTCCAGCAACGAAATACAGGCCCGGGCTTTGCTTGCCGCTGGACACAGCGGTCTTTAGACTTACGCCTCATTTGAATGAGAGCAGGGTCGATGCCAACTGCCTTTCCCGCCGATTCCGTTGGTCTGGTCACACCTCAAGTTGCGCACTTCAGCGAACCCCTGGCCCTGGCCTGCGGTCGCTCGCTGCCGGCCTACGACCTGATCTACGAAACCTACGGCCAGCTCAACGCCAGCGCCAGCAACGCGGTGCTGATCTGCCACGCCCTGTCGGGCCATCATCATGCCGCCGGCTACCACAGCCCCGACGACCGCAAGCCCGGTTGGTGGGACAGCTGCATCGGCCCCGGCAAGCCGATCGATACCAGCAGGTTCTTCGTGGTCAGCCTCAACAACCTCGGCGGGTGCAACGGCTCTACCGGCCCCAGCAGCCTCAACCCGGACACCGGCAGGCCCTTCGGCGCCGACTTCCCGGTACTCACCGTGGAAGACTGGGTGCACAGCCAGGCCCGCCTGGCCGACCGCCTGGGCATTGGCCAGTGGGCAGCGGTAATCGGCGGCAGCCTGGGGGGCATGCAGGCCCTGCAGTGGACCATCACCTACCCGGACCGGGTTCGCCATTGCCTGGCCATCGCCTCGGCGCCCAAGCTGTCGGCACAGAACATCGCCTTCAACGAAGTGGCGCGCCAGGCCATCCTCACCGACCCGGAATTCCACGGCGGCTCGTTCCAGGAACAGGGCGTGATCCCCAAGCGCGGGTTGATGCTGGCGCGCATGGTGGGGCACATCACCTACCTGTCCGACGACTCCATGGGCGAGAAATTCGGCCGCGGCCTCAAGAGCGAGAAACTCAACTACGACTTCCACAACGTGGAATTCCAGGTGGAAAGCTACCTGCGCTACCAGGGCGAGGAGTTCTCCGGACGCTTCGACGCCAACACCTACCTGCTGATGACCAAGGCCCTGGACTACTTCGACCCGGCCGCCAACTTCGACGACGACCTGGCCAGGACCTTCGCTGGCGCCACGGCCAGGTTCTGCGTGATGTCCTTCACCACCGACTGGCGCTTCTCCCCGGCCCGCTCGCGAGAATTGGTGGATGCGCTGATGGCCGCCCGCAAGGACGTCTGCTACCTGGAGATCGACGCACCGCAGGGCCACGACGCCTTCCTGATCCCGATCCCGCGCTACCTGCAGGCATTTGGTCACTACATGAACCGCATCACGCTGTGAGGACACGATGAGAGCCGATCTGGAAATCATCCAGGAATGGATCCCCGCCGGCAGCCGCGTCCTCGACCTGGGCTGCGGCAACGGCGAACTGCTGAGCTGGCTGCAAGAGAACAAGCAAGTCACCGGCTACGGCCTGGAAAACGATGCCGACAACATCGCCGAATGCGTGGGCAAGGGCATCAACGTGATCGAGCAAGACCTGGACAAGGGCCTGGGCAACTTCGCCAGCAACAGCTTCGATGTCGTGGTCATGACCCAGGCCCTGCAGGCCGTGCACTACCCCGACAAGCTGCTGGATGAAATGCTGCGCGTCGGGCGCCAGTGCATCATCACCTTCCCCAACTTCGGCCACTGGCGCTGCCGCTGGTACCTGGCCAGCAAGGGCCGGATGCCGGTATCGGAGTTCATGCCGTACACCTGGTACAACACGCCGAACATCCACTTCTGCACCTTCGAGGATTTCGAGGCGTTGTGCCGCGAACGCCAGGCCCAGGTGATCAACCGCCTTGCGGTCGATCAACAACACCGCCACGGGTGGGCCAGTAAGCTATGGCCTAATCTGTTGGGAGAGATCGGCATCTACCGCCTCAGCAGTCCCGGCCTGCAGGACCACAAGGTCGCGGTATAACCCACGCTGCATCTAGGAGAACGATCATGGGACGTCTGGTTGCATTTCTACTGTCTGCCTGCCTGAGCCTCTCGGCGCTGGCGGCAGACCCGATCAAGGGCGAACGCCAGGAAGTGTTCGGCGACATCACCGTGCACTACAACACCTTCAACTCCACCTACCTGCAACCGGACATCGCCAGGGCGGCAGAGCTGATTCGCAGCAAGAACCAGGGCGTGATCAACGTTTCGCTGATCAAGGACGGCAAACCGTTGGTCGGCCAGGTCAGCGGTACGGTCAAGGACCTGACCAGCAAGAGCTTCCCGCTGAAGTTCCGCCAGATCACCGAACAGGGCGCGATCTACTACATCGCCCAGTTCCCGGTGGAGCAACAGGAAAACCGTACCTTCACCATCAATGTGCAGACTGGCGGTGATACCAACAGCTTCAGCTTCAACCAAGAGCTATTCCCGGGCGAATGATGAATCTCACGCAACTCGTATTGGCCAGCCACAACGCCGGCAAACTCAAAGAACTCCAGGCCATGCTCGGCGCCTCGGTGCAACTGCGCTCGATCGGCGAATTCAGCAGAGTCGAGCCGGAAGAAACCGGCCTGTCGTTCGTCGAAAACGCCATCCTCAAGGCGCGTAATGCCGCACGCATTTCCGGCTTGCCGGCACTGGCGGACGACTCCGGCCTGGCGGTGGATTTCCTCGGCGGCGCGCCGGGCATCTACTCGGCCCGCTATGCCGACGGCCAGGGCGACGCGGCGAACAACGCCAAGCTGCTCGAAGCCCTCAAGGATGTCCCGCAAGCCGAGCGCGGCGCGCAGTTCGTCTGCGTCCTGGCCCTGGTGCGACACGCCGACGATCCCCTGCCAATCCTCTGCGAAGGCCAGTGGCATGGGCGCATCCTCACCGCCGCCAGCGGCGAGCACGGCTTCGGCTACGACCCGCTGTTCTGGGTGCCGGAGCGCAACTGCTCCAGCGCCGAGCTGGGCCCCGAGGAGAAGAACCAGCTCAGCCACCGCGCCCGCGCCATGGCCATACTGCGGCAACGCCTGGGCCTGAAATGAGTCATGAGCCCTCCGCGTCGCCGCTGATTCTCGGCGGCGCGCATACGCCCCGGACGGCGCTCCCCCAGTTGCCGCCCCTGGCGCTGTACATCCACATCCCGTGGTGTGTACGCAAATGCCCGTATTGCGACTTCAACTCCCACGCCGCCAGCCCGACGCTGCCGGAAGAGGAGTACATCGACGCCTTGCTGGCCGATCTCGACCAGGACCTGCCCGCGGCCCATGGCCGGGAATTGAGCTCGATCTTCTTCGGTGGCGGCACCCCGAGCCTGTTCAGCGCCGCAGCCCTGGGCCGATTGCTGGCCGGCGTGCAGCAGCGGATCCCGTTCGCCAGCGACATCGAGATCACCCTGGAAGCCAATCCGGGGACCTTCGAGCAGGAAAAGTTCACGGCCTACCGCGCCCTGGGGATCAATCGCCTGTCCATCGGCATCCAGAGCTTCCAGGAACAGAAGCTTCAGGCCCTGGGCCGCATCCACAGCGGCGCCGAAGCCGTGCGGGCCGCCGACATGGCGCGCCAGGCAGGATTCGACAACTTCAACCTGGACCTGATGCACGGCCTGCCTGACCAGTCCCTGGACGATGCCCTGGGCGACCTGCGCCAGGCCATCGCCATGGGCCCGACCCACCTGTCCTGGTACCAGCTGACCCTGGAACCCAACACAGTGTTCTGGAATCAACCGCCGACGCTGCCCGAAGACGACATCCTGTGGGATATCCAGGAGGCCGGCCAGGCGCTGCTGGCGGAGCACGGTTATGCCCAGTACGAAGTCTCGGCCTACGCCCAACCCGGTCGTGCGGCGCGGCATAACCTGAACTACTGGAGCTTTGGCGACTTCATCGGTATCGGTGCTGGGGCCCATGGCAAGCTCAGCCATCCGGACGGGCGCATCCTGCGCACCTGGAAGACCCGCTTGCCCAAGGACTACCTGAACCCGGCCAAACCGTTCAAGGCCGGCGAGAAGGCCCTGGGCAACGAAGAGCTGCCGTTCGAGTTCCTGATGAACGCTCTGCGCCTGACCGATGGCGTGGATGCCGTGCTGTTCGCCCAGCGCACCGGCCTGGACCTGGCCAGCCTTGCCGAAGGCCGGCGCCAGGCCGAACAAAGCGGCTTGTTGCAGGTCGAACCGTCACGCCTGGCGGCCACCGCCCGCGGGCAACTGTTCCTCAATGACCTGCTGCAATACTTTCTGATCTAAGGAAACTACATGGATCTGGTACTCGATCTGCTTGCCACCGTGTCCCGCTGGAGTCGCAGCAACCTTTCGGAAATCTCCCTGGCACTGGTGGGCTGCCTGCTGGTGCTGTTCGGCGCCGACATCAAGGGCTGGGTCGAACAACGCCTGGGCGGTATCGCCGGCGCCCTGCGCGTCCCCCTGATGGCCCTGCTGTGCATGATCGGCAGCGGCCTGGCGCTGATCTATGCCACGCCATGGATCGTGCGGGGCCTGAGCCAGTTCAACAACTACAGCCTGGCGCCGGTGCTGCTGGTGGTACTGGTGCTGATCGGCGTGGTCGCGGACCGACGCTGAACTGCCGACGCCGCGAGCCCTCGGCTGCCGTTATCAAGGATGACATGAACAAGAAAACCCTCGAAGACACCAGCAAGTTCCTCAGCTACGTGCTGCGCCACGAACCCCAGGCCATCGGCCTGACACTGGACAGCGAAGGCTGGGCCGATATCGACGCGCTGATCGCCGGCGCAGCCACTGAAGGCCGGCAACTGACCCGGGAACTGATCGAACAGGTGGTCCGGGACAACGACAAGAAGCGCTTCGCCCTGTCCACTGAAGGCCAACGCATCCGCGCTGTCCAGGGGCACTCCAGCAAGGCAGTGCAGCTGCAGCTGGAAGAACGCCAACCACCTGCCGTGCTCTATCACGGCACCGCCACGCGCTTCATGGATTCGATCAATGAGAAAGGGCTGATCCCGGGCTCACGCCATCACGTGCACCTGTCCCAGGACATAGAGACTGCCAGGGGCGTGGGCCAGCGCTATGGCAAGGTGGTGATCCTGCAGATCGACACCCAGGCCATGCAGGCTCGGGGTTGCACGTTCTATCAGGCGGAGAACGGTGTGTGGTTGACCGACCAGGTACCGGCTGGGTTCATCACCGTTCTGTAGCGACCGGGCCCTTGCACGGCCCGGCAAGAGCCCCTCGGGGAGAGGGGCTGGCAGGTCAATCCAGCTTTTCGAACTTCAGGTCCCACACACCGTGGCCCAGGCGCTCGCCGCGACGCTCGAACTTGGTGATCGGACGTTCGGCGGGGCGCGGTACGCACTTGCCGTCTTCGGCCAGGTTGCGATAGCCAGGGGCGACGTTCATCACTTCCAGCATGTATTCGGCATAAGGCTCCCAGTCGGTAGCCATGTGCAGAACGCCGCCGACCTTGAGCTTGCTGCGCACCAGTTCAGCGAAAGACGCCTGGACGATACGACGCTTGTGATGGCGGCTCTTGTGCCATGGATCGGGGAAAAACAGCATCAGGCGATCCAGGCTGTTGTCGGCGATACAGCGGTTGAGCACCTCGATGGCGTCGCAATCATAGACCCGCAGGTTGGTCAGCCCCTGGGTCAGCACGCCATTGAGCAGCGCGCCGACACCTGGACGATGAACCTCCACGCCGATGAAATCCTGCTCCGGGGCCGCCGCCGCCATTTCCAGCAGCGAATGGCCCATGCCGAAGCCGATTTCCAGGGAGCGCGGCGCCGAACGGCCGAACACCTGGTCGTAATCCACCGGAGCATCGGCCAGGGGCAGCACATACAATGGTGCTCCCTGGTCCAGGCCGCGCTGCTGGCCTTCGGTCATGCGTCCGGCGCGCATCACGAAACTCTTGATGCGGCGGTGTTGGCGCTCGTCGCCGGCGTCCGGCTGGATTGGCGTGTCGTTTGATTCAGTCATCAATGGCTCTTACTTGATCAGACCATCCAGCGGCGAAGAGGCGCTGGCATAGAGTTTCTTCGGCATGCGACCGGCGAGGTACGCCAGGCGGCCCGCGACAATTGCGTGTTTCATGGCTTCGGCCATCATTACCGGCTGCTGTGCATGGGCGATGGCCGAGTTCATCAGCACCGCTTCACAGCCCAGTTCCATGGCGATGGTGGCGTCGGAGGCGGTACCGACACCGGCATCCACCAGCACCGGGACCTTGGCTTCTTCAAGGATGATCTGCAGGTTGTAGGGATTGCAGATCCCCAGCCCGGTGCCGATCAGGCCGGCCAGCGGCATGACCGCGATGCAACCCATTTCCGCCAGCTGGCGAGCGATGATCGGGTCGTCGCTGGTGTAGACCATCACGTCGAAACCTTCCTTGACCAGCACTTCGGCAGCCTTGAGGGTTTCCAGCACGTTGGGGAACAGGGTCTTCTGGTCGGCCAGGACTTCCAGCTTCACCAGGTTGTGACCATCGAGCAGCTCGCGGGCCAGGCGGCAGGTGCGCACGGCTTCCACCGCGTCGTAGCAACCGGCGGTGTTGGGCAGGATGGTGTAGCGATCCGGCGGCAGGATATCCAGCAGGTTCGGTTCGCCCGGGTTCTGGCCAATGTTGGTCCGGCGCACGGCGACGGTCACGATCTCGGCACCCGAAGCTTCGATGGCCAGGCGGGTTTCTTCCATGTCGCGGTATTTGCCGGTACCTACCAGCAAACGCGACTGGTACGTCCGACCGGCCAGGACGAAAGGCTTGTCACTACGAACGTTGCTCATCGGAAATCCTCTGTTGGGGTGAGGTTCTTGCAGAATTCTTTGGTGGACCAAATGCCATGAGAACGAGCGAGGGCAGGAAGGCAAAAACAGGCGAGGTGGTGGAACCTAGGCAACTCAATGAGTATTCCGAGCCTGCTTTTTAACGCCGCAATCCTCGCGGTACCTGGCTAGCCGCCGCCGATGGCGTGGACCACTTCCACCTGATCGCCTTCGTTCAGGGAAGTTTGGGCATGCTGGCTGCGCGGAACGATATCCAGGTTGAGTTCCACTGCTATCCGCCGCCCGGTCAGTTCAAGGTGCGTCAGCAGGGCCGCGACAGTCGAGCCATCGGGCAATTCGAAGGATTCACCGTTCAACTGAATGCGCATGCTCGAGGCCGCCATCATTTTTAGGGGCCAGCATTCTAGCCCGATCATGACCTAAAGGTCAGCTACAAGCGTCAGGCGGCCGCTTGCAGGCGCCAGGCGGCAAGCCCCAGCAGCAGCCAGCCGGCGAGGAACGCCGCGCCACCCAGGGGCGTGATGATGCCCAGCTTGCCAACGCCGGTCAGGGTCAACAGGTACAGGCTGCCGGAGAACAGCAGGATGCCCAGGGTGAAAGCCACGCCCGCCCAGGTCACCAGCCGTCCCGGAACCTGGGTGGCCAGCAGCGCCACGCCGAACAGGGCCAGGCAGTGCACCAACTGGTACGTGACCCCGGTATGGAAGATGGCCAGGTACTCGGCGCTGAGGCGGCTTTTCAGGCCGTGGGCGGCGAAAGCGCCAAGGGCTACTCCGGTGAAACCGAAGAAGGCAGCCAGCATCAGGAAGCCACGCAACATGGGGAACTCCAGTCAGATTCAGCGCAAAGGGTCTGTATAATGGCGCGCTCAACGGGTTCGGCCAAGCCATCTCTATGCTGCGTTATCTGTTTCGTCGTCTGGTAAAAGCCTTGAAGTGGTTCGTCATCGGCAGTGTCGCGCTGGTGCTGCTGTTGCGTTTCGTACCTCCGCCCGGCACGGCCCTGATGGTCGAGCGCAAGATCGAATCCTGGGTCGACGGCGACCCCATCGACCTGCAGCGTACCTGGACACCCTGGGACGAAATCTCCGACAACCTCAAGGTCGCGGTAATCGCCAGTGAAGACCAGAAATTCCCCGAGCACTGGGGATTCGACTTCGATGCCATCCAGGCAGCCCTGGCCTACAACGAACGAGGCGGCAAGATCCGCGGCGCCAGCACCCTGAGCCAGCAGGTATCGAAGAACCTGTTCCTGTGGTCCGGTCGCAGCTATCTGCGCAAGGGCCTGGAAGCCTGGTTCACTGCGTTGATCGAAGTGCTGTGGCCAAAGCAGAGGATTCTTGAGGTCTATCTCAACAGCGCGGAATGGGATGAAGGCGTGTTCGGCGCCGAAGCTGCCGCGCGTCATCACTTCGGGGTCAGCGCCGCCAATCTGTCGCGCCAGCAGGCCAGCCTGTTGGCCGCCGTCCTGCCCAACCCCAGGGTCTGGAGTGCCGCACGCCCCAGCACCTATGTCCTACAGCGCGCGGGCTGGATTCGACGGCAGATGAGCCAATTGGGCGGGGCCGACTACCTCAAGCGCCTGAACGAATCACGCCAGGCGCCCTGGGCCGAGTAATCCAGCGCCAAGCACAAACGAAAACGCCCCGATCATCTCGGGGCGTTTTGCTTGGTGCCTGGACGGCATTCAAGCGGCAATGGACAGCTTGAGCTTGTTCATCGCGCTTTTTTCCAGCTGGCGGATCCGCTCGGCCGAAACGTTGTACTTCTGTGCCAGATCGTGCAGCGTCGCTTTCTCTTCAGCCAACCAGCGCTGATAGAGAATGTCACGGCTACGCTCGTCCAACACTTCCAGCGCTTCATGCAGGTTGTTGGTGGAGTTGTCGCTCCAGTCAGCGTCTTCCAGCTGCAACGCCGGATCGTAGCGATGATCTTCCAGGTAGTTGGCCGGCGCCTGGAAGGCGCTGTCGTCGTCGGCTTCGGCAGCCGGGTCGAAGGCCATGTCCTGGCCGGTCAGGCGGCTTTCCATCTCGCGCACTTCACGTGGCTCTACGCCGAGGCTTTCCGCCACGCGATGGACTTCCTCGTTGTTCAGCCAGGCCAGGCGTTTCTTCTGGCTGCGCAGGTTGAAGAACAGCTTGCGCTGGGCCTTGGTGGTCGCGACCTTGACGATCCGCCAATTGCGCAGGATGAACTCGTGGATTTCCGCCTTGATCCAGTGAACGGCGAAAGACACCAAGCGCACGCCCATCTCGGGGTTGAAGCGCTTCACGGCCTTCATCAGGCCAACGTTGCCTTCCTGGATCAGGTCGGCCTGGGCCAGCCCGTAGCCGGAATAGCTGCGGGCGATATGTACGACAAAACGCAGGTGGGCAAGCACCATCTGCCGAGCCGCCTCAAGATTCTGCTCATAGTAGAGACTCTCGGCCAGTTCACGCTCCTGCTCGGGCGTCAGCAATGGAATGCTGTTCACCGTGTGCACATAGGCCTCCAGGTTTGCGCCTGGAACCAATGCGTAAGCAGGTTGCAAAGAAGTGGTCATACGAAAAAACCTCCGACTCACATAACTCGTGCAGTTCAGCACTGCGAAAATTGACCGGAAACCGCTAAACAAGTTCCCATGAACGCTGAAAGGTCAATACAAGCAAAAAGACACTATTTCGGTGCCAGCTCCCTCAGGTGACGGGCCACCGCAATCCACGCACCGATATAACCCAACAGCACCGCCCCTAGCAAGAGCGACAGACCGTCCGCAACAGGCACACCCGCCAGGGCGAAATCACTGCCGTAGAGACCTGCCAGGCCCACTACCGCATCGTTCAACCAATCCAGGCCAAAGGCCAGGACTCCCCAGGACAGGATGCCCGCACCGAAGCCATACAGCGCGCCCATATAAAGGAAAGGACGTCGCACATAGCTGTCTGTGCCGCCGACGAGTTTAATCACTTCTATCTCGGTGCGGCGATTTTCAATATGAAGACGAATGGTATTGCCTATCACCAAAAGTAATGCAGAAACCAGCAGCACCGTCAGGCCGAAGACAAACCGATCGCCCAGCTTGAGGATTGCCGCCAGCCGCTCCACCCAGACCAGGTCCAGCTGCGCCAGCTGCACCTTGGGCATTTCTGCCAGGCGCTGGCGCAAGGCATCCAGGGTCGTCTTGTCCACTTCGTTGGGCGTTACCAGCACCACACCCGGCAGTGGATTATGGGGCAGTTCGCGCAAGGCCTCGCCCAGCCCGGACTGCTGCTGGAACTCTTCCAGGGCCTTTTCCTTGCTGATGAACTCGGCATCCGCCACGCCCGGCAGGCTCTTGATCTGCTCGCGGAGCGTTTCGCCATCACTGGCAGATGCCCCCAGATCCAGGTACAGCGAAATCTGTGCTGCACGCTGCCAGGAGCCGCCCAGGCGCTCGATGTTATTGAGCAGCAGCGACAGGCCCATGGGCAGGCTCAAGGCCACGGCCATCACCAAGCAGGTGAAGAAGCTGCCGATCGGCTGCTTGCCCAGGCGCCGCAAGCTGTCCAGCAGGCTGGCACGGTGGTTTTCGAGCCAGGCGTGCAGCAGGGTGCCAAAATCCGGACCGTCGTCTTCGTCGCGCTTTTTCTTCGGCGGCGGCGCCTCGGAGGCCTTGGGCGCTACGCGCTCCGCCACTTTAGGGGTACGGGTCGCACTCATTCGCCGGCCTCCCCGTCGCCGATCAGGCGGCCACGTTGCAGGGTCAGCATGCGATGACGCATGCGGGCAATCAGGGCCAGGTCGTGGCTGGCTATCAGCACACTGGTGCCCAGACGGTTGATATCTTCGAATACGCCCATGATTTCCGCCGCAAGACGCGGGTCGAGGTTACCGGTGGGTTCATCCGCCAACAGCAATGCCGGACGGTGGACGATGGCTCGGGCGATGCCCACCCGTTGCTGCTGACCGGTGGACAGGTCGCCGGGATAGAGCTCGGCCTTGTCCGACAGGGCCACGCGTTCCAGGGCCGAATCCACGCGCTTGGCGATCTCGGCCTTGGACAGTCCGAGGATCTGCAGCGGCAGGGCCACGTTGTTGAAGACCGTGCGATCGAACAGCAACTGGTGGTTCTGGAACACCACACCGATCTGTCGACGCAGAAACGGAATCTGCGCGTTGCTGATCTGTCCCAGGTCCTGCCCGGCCAGCAGCAACTTGCCCGAGGTGGGGCGCTCCATGGCCAGCAGCAGGCGCAACAGGGTGCTTTTACCGGCACCGGAATGACCAGTGACGAACAGGAATTCTCCGCGCCGGACGCGAAAGCTCAGCTCATGCAGGCCAACGTGACCATTGGGATAGCGCTTACCGACCTGTTCGAAACGAATCATGAACGCTCCCGCTCGGCAAACAGTGCCTGGACAAAGGGTTCGGCTTCAAAGGTGCGCAAGTCGTCGATGCCTTCGCCAACCCCAATGTAGCGAATCGGCAGGCCGAACTGCTTGGCCAGGGCGAAGATCACCCCGCCCTTGGCGGTGCCGTCGAGCTTGGTCAGGGCCAGGCCGGTCAGTTCGACGGTCTGGTTGAACTGCTTGGCCTGGTTGATCGCGTTCTGGCCGGTACCGGCGTCCAGCACCAGCAGCACCTCATGGGGCGCTTCGGCATCAAGTTTGCCGATGACCCGACGGACCTTCTTCAGCTCCTCCATCAGGTTGTCCTTGGTATGCAGGCGCCCCGCCGTATCGGCGATCAGCACATCGATGCCACGGGCCTTGGCAGCCTGCACGGCGTCGAAGATCACCGAGGCCGAGTCGGCGCCGGTGTGCTGCGCGATCACCGGGATCTTGTTGCGCTCACCCCAGACCTGCAGTTGCTCCACCGCCGCCGCGCGGAAGGTATCGCCGGCGGCCAGCATGACCTTCTTGCCTTCCAGCTGCAGCTTCTTGGCCAGCTTGCCGATGGTGGTGGTCTTGCCGGCGCCGTTGACGCCGACCACCAGAATCACGAACGGCTTGTTCTGAGCGACGATCTTCAGCGGCTGCTCCACCGGCTTGAGCATGCCGGCCAGTTCAGCCTGCAGCGAGGCATACAGTGCGTCGGAGTCGGTGAGCTGCTTGCGCGCCACTTTCTGGGTCAGGTTCTGGATGATCACCGACGTGGCCTCGACACCGACGTCGGCGGTCAGCAGGCGAGTCTCCAGGTCTTCCAGCAGCTCGTCGTCGATGGCCTTCTTGCCCAGGAACAGGCTGGCCATGCCTTCGCCGATGCTGGCACTGGTCTTGGACAGACCCTGCTTGAGGCGGGCAAAGAAACCCACCTTGCCTTCTTCGCTCGAGCGAGCGGGTTCGGCGACAGGCTCAGGCTCGGCAACCGCGACTGGCGCCACGACAGGAGCAGGAGCAGGAGCAGGAGCAGGAGCAGGAGCAGGAGCAGGAGCAGGAGCAGGAGCAGGAGCAGGAGCAGGAGCAGGAGCAGGAGCAGGAGCAGGAGCAGGAGCAGGAGCAGGAGCAACAGGCTCGGGGCTGACGAACGCCGGCGCTACCGGTACCTGGACTTCAGCCACGGGAGCCTGGACCTGGACGGGAGCTTCGACCACAGGCTCGGGCGTTGCGGCCACGACAGGGATCGGCGGGGTAATGTGCTCGGCCTGGACATCGTCCACCAGCGCCACCGGCTCCTCGGCCACCGGCAGGGTCGGCCACGGCTTGTGCTCGGGACTTGGAGTCAGTGGCAGGTCGGGGGCAACCGGCGTGGCCGCCTGAGGTTCGATCTGAGGCTGCTGCAGCACCGGCTCGGCGATAGACTGCAACACCGGCTCAGCCGGCGCTACCGTCGAAGCAGGCTCGATGACCGGAGCCGGTACCGGCTCGACAGGCACCTGTGGCTGCTGGACGACGGGCTCCTGCGGCTTTTTGCGCAGCCATCCGAACAGGCCTTTCTTCTCGCCAGCCGCGGCTGGCGTCTTTTTGTCGTCGTTGGAACCAAACATGGAGATGACTATCTCAAGGTAGCGATGCGCCAGCAGGCGCCTCGGTAAATAAATATTCGATGCAGAACAGACTATGTTTCATCCAGCTTGTTCACGCGCAACATGTTGTCGAAATGCCCGAAAGCACCTCAAGGATCGATTTTACTAAAGGACTGGAACGGCAAAATCGGCGAAACGTCGAATTTTAGCTGATAAATCAAGGAATATTGCCGATAACTCATACAACCCGATCAAGTTGTTGCTGAGCCGCAAACACCTGATAGGCGTGGCCGCCAGTGAAACGGATCAGTATCCTAGGGCGTGTCACCCCTCATTACCAGTACCGTGTGGCCACCCGCAGGCCTGACCTGGTAACGAATGGCGACCCGCCCCAACCTCTCGCTCGCTGACCAAGACCCAGCGGGCAGCCCAACAGGTTTAAAAACGAATGAATGCTCTAGCCCGCCGCGCCGCAGGCCTGCTGCTCAGCACAGTTTGTCTGCCTCTTGCAGCCCTGGCTGCCGACCCGCAACCCACCCACGAATTCACCCTCGACAACGGCCTCAAGGTCGTGGTCCGCGAAGATCATCGTGCCCCGGTGGTGGTCTCCCAGGTCTGGTACAAGGTCGGCTCCAGCTACGAAACCCCTGGCCAGACCGGCCTGTCCCACGCCCTGGAACACATGATGTTCAAGGGCAGCGAAAAGGTCGGGCCCGGCGAAGCCTCGTTGATCCTGCGGGACCTGGGCGCCGAGGAGAATGCCTTCACCAGCGATGACTTCACCGCCTACTACCAGGTCCTGGCCCGTGACCGCCTGGGTGTCGCCCTGGAGCTGGAAGCCGACCGCATGGCCAGCCTGCGCCTGCCGGCCGACGAATTCAGCCGCGAGATCGAGGTGATCAAGGAAGAGCGCCGCCTGCGCACCGACGACAAGCCCATGTCCAAGGCCTACGAGCGTTTCAAGGCCATGGCCTATCCCGCCAGCGGCTACCACACCCCGACCATCGGCTGGATGGCCGACCTGAACCGGATGAAGGTCGAGGAGCTGCGCCACTGGTACCAGTCCTGGTACGCCCCCAACAACGCGACGCTGGTGGTGGTCGGCGATGTCACCCCGGACGAGGTCAAGGCCTTGGCCCAGCGCTATTTCGGCGCCATTGCCAAGCGTGACGTGCCACCGGCGAAGATCCCCATGGAGCTGGCCGAACCCGGCGAACGCCTGATCACCCTGCATGTGAAGACCCAGCTGCCAAGCCTGATGCTGGCCTTCAACGTGCCGAGCATCGCCACTGTCGAGGACAAGCGCTCGGTGAACGCTCTGCGCCTGGCCTCGGCCCTGCTGGATGGCGGCTACAGCGCCCGCATCCCGACCCAGCTGGAGCGTGGCGAGGAACTGCTGTCCAACGGCTCGACCAGCTACGACGCCTACACCCGGGGCGACAGCCTGTTCATGCTCTCGGCCACCCCCAACAGCCAGAAGAAGAAAACCATCGCCCAGGCCGAAGCCGGTCTGTGGCGCATGCTGGACCAGCTCAAGACCACCCCGCCGTCCGCAGAAGAGCTGGAACGCGTGCGGGCCCAGGTGATCGCCGGCCTGGTCTATGAACGCGACTCCATCACCAGCCAGGCCACCGCCATCGGCCAGCTGGAAACCGTCGGCCTGTCGTGGAAGCTGATGGACACCGAGCTTGCCGAGCTGCAAAGCGTGACCCCGGAAGACATCCAGAAGGCCGCCCGCACCTACTTCACCCGGGAACGTATGAGCGTGGCCCACGTACTGCCTGAGGAGTCCGCTCATGAATAAGCGCAAGAATGCTTCACCGATCCTGCTGGGCGCCGCGCTGGTGGCCCTGCTCACCGCCGGTGGCCTCTACCTGTCGCGCTCCGGCGAAAGCAATGCCAGCCAGGCCCTGGACAACGCCAAGAGCAGCCAGAAACTGCAATCCCTGGCCGAGCTGGATGGCAAGGCGCCCAGCCACCGCAACCTCAATGTACAGACCTGGAACACCGCAGAAGGCGCCAAGGTATTGTTCGTCGAGGCCCGCGAGCTGCCGATGTTCGACATGCGCCTGATCTTCGCCGCCGGCAGCAGCCAGGATGGCAACACCTCCGGCCTGGCCCTGCTGACCAACGCCATGCTCAACGAGGGTGTGCCCGGCAAGGACGTTGGCGCCATCGCCCGGGGCTTTGAAAGCCTGGGAGCGGATATCGGCAACGGCGCCTACAAGGACATGGCCGTGGTCTCGTTGCGCAGCCTCAGCGCGGTGGATAAACGCCAGCCAGCGCTGAAGCTGTTTGCCGAAGTGGTGGGCAAGCCGACCTTCCCTGCCGACTCCCTGGCCCGGATCAAGAACCAGTTGCTCGCCGGCTTCGAGTACCAGAAGCAGAACCCCGGCAAACTGGCCAGCCTGGAGCTGATGCAGCGCCTGTACGGCAACCATCCCTATGCCCATGCCAGCGAAGGCAATGCCAAGAGCGTTCCGAGCATTAGCCTCGCGCAACTGCAAGCGTTCCACGCCAAGGCCTATACCGCTGGCAATGGGGTGATCGCCCTGGTCGGCGACCTGTCGCGCAGCGATGCCGAGGCGATTGCCGCCCAGGTTTCCAGCGCCCTGCCCAAGGGCCCAGCCCTGGCGAAGATCGAGCAACCCGTAGAACCCAAGGCCAGCCTCGGCCACATCGAGTTCCCATCGAGCCAGACCAACCTGCTGCTGGCACAACTGGGGATCGACCGTGACGACCCGGACTATGCTGCAGTATCCCTGGGCAACCAGATCCTTGGCGGTGGCGGTTTCGGCACCCGGCTGATGAGCGAAGTGCGTGAAAAACGCGGCCTGACCTACGGTGTCTACTCTGGCTTCACCCCGATGCAGGTTCGTGGCCCGTTCATGATCAACCTGCAGACCCGTGCCGAAATGAGCGAGGGCACCCTGAAACTGGTGCAGGACGTGTTCGCCGAGTACCTGAAGAACGGCCCGACCCAGAAGGAACTGGACGATGCCAAGCGCGAGCTGGCCGGCAGCTTCCCGCTGTCCACCGCCAGCAACGCCGATATCGTCGGCCAACTGGGCGCCATGGGCTTCTACAACCTGCCCCTGAGCTACCTGGAAGACTTCATGCGCCAGTCCCAGGCGCTGACCGTGGAGCAGGTCAAGGCCGCCATGAACAAACACTTGAGCGTCGACAAGATGGTCATCGTCAGCGCCGGTCCGACCGTCGCCCAGAAGCCGTTGCCGCCCCCTACTGACAAACCCGCCGAGCAGCCGCTCGGGGTTCCGGAGCACTGATGGCCCGTCCAGCCCGTCCCAGCAAGAAACCCGCCCACAACCTGCACAATGGCGTGGGTCAGTTGCGCATCATCGGCGGCGAATGGCGCAGCCGTAAACTGAGCTTCCCCGACCTGCCCGGGTTGCGCCCAACCCCAGACCGAGTGCGCGAGACCCTGTTCAACTGGCTCGCGCCCTATGTGGCCGGGGCCAAGGTGATCGACCTGTTTGCCGGCAGCGGCGCGGTGTTCCTCGAGGCCCTGTCCCGTGGCGCCGCCAGCGGCCTGGCCCTGGACAGCAGCAGCGTCGCGGTGTCCAGCCTGCGCGAGCACCTGGGTACCCTGCGCTGCACCGTAGGCCAGGTGCAGACGAGCGATGCACTGCGCTACCTGGAGACCCAACCAGCCACCGCCTTCGACCTGGCGTTCCTCGACCCGCCGTTCAACCAGAACTTGCTGCCCGCCGCCTGCGCCCTGCTTGAAGAGCGTGGCTGGCTGGCAGACGATGCCTGGATCTACACCGAAAGCGAGACCCCGCCCTCGACCCTGGGCCTGCCAGCACGCTGGCGCCTGCACCGCGAGCAAAAATCCGGGCAGGTGCATTACGCGTTGTGGCAACGTATGGCAGACAACGCGGCTTAGCACCGGCCGGAACAAGGTGCGCAGCCCGCCCGGACTGCGCACCGCTGCATCGAGATACTCCCCGTGCCCGACTCGCCAGATCGCTTCATCCCCGCCTTCGGCCTAGGCAATCCGCACCTGCAGACCCTCTGGGGGCCCCTGTGGCGGCCGGCCACCCCACTGGAACGCCAGCGCGAACGCCTGTGGCTGGAAGACGGCGACTTTCTCGATCTCGACTGGTACGGCCCCCACAGCGCCGAGGCACCGCTGGTGCTGGTGCTGCACGGCCTGACCGGCTCCTCCGGCTCGCATTACGTGACCGGCCTGCAACAGGCCCTGGCGAACCAGGGCTGGGCCAGCGTGGCACTGAACTGGCGCGGCTGCTCCGGCGAACCCAACCTGCTAGCACGCAGCTATCACTCAGGCGCCAGTGAAGATCTGGCCTCGGCCGTCGCCCACCTGCGCGCCAAGCGCCCACTGGCACCGCTGTATGCCGTGGGCTACTCCCTGGGCGGCAATGTCTTGCTCAAGTACCTGGGGGAAACCGGCAGCGCCAGCTCCCTGCAAGGCGCCACCGCAGTGTCGGTGCCATTTCGCCTGGACCAGTGTGCCGACCGTATCGGCCAGGGCTTTTCCAGGGTCTACCAGGCGCATTTCATGCGCGAGATGCTGGCCTACATCAAGGACAAGCAGCGCCAGTTCCAGCACGACGGCCGCCACGAGGGCCTGGCGACCCTGGCACAACTGGGGCCGCTGACCAAGATGCGCACCTTCTGGGATTTCGACGGCCGGGTCACCGCGCCGCTGAATGGGTTTACCGATGCCCAGGACTATTATCGGCGAGCCTCCAGCCGCTATTTCCTGGGGGAAATTCGCACGCCGACCCTGATCATCCAGGCTGCGGACGACCCCTTCGTCTTCCGCCACAGCCTGCCCGAACCCAGCGAACTGTCATCCAGCACCCAGTTCGAGCTGCAAGCCAGGGGCGGCCATGTGGGGTTCGTCAACGGTTCCCTCAAGCATCCCGGCTACTACCTGGAACGCCGCATCCCACAATGGCTGGCCGATCTGGGCCGCCATGGATAAGTCCACCCGGGAGTCGATCCGTTTCTGGCAGACCGCCCCCCTGAGCGGCGTCGAACTGCTGGCCGCGCGCTACATCGAACACCGCTTCGTGCCCCATGTGCATGATGGTTTCGTGATCGGCATGATCATGGCCGGTGCCCAGCGCTACCGCTATCGCGGGGCCGAACACCTGGCGGGCAGTGGCACGCTGGTGCTGATCAATCCGGACGAGCTGCATACCGGCGCCAAGGGCGTCGAGGACGGCTGGCTCTATCGGGCCTTCTACCCGGAGAACCAGCAGATAATCGGCCTGCTGGATGAACTGGAACTGCCCAGCGGCAGCCTGCCGGCCTTTGGCGCAACCCTGTACCGCGATCCGGACCTGGTACAGGGTTTTGCCCGCCTGCATCACCTGCTGGAAAGCCCGGCCACGGCCCTGCAACAACAGACCCAATGGCGGGAAATGCTGCTGTTGCTGTTGCAGCGGCACGCCGGGGTCCGGGCACCGGGTGAGCCCGGGCAGGAACATCGGGCCATTGTCCAGGCCAAGGAGCTGCTGCGCTCGCAACTGGCAGCGCCGCCGTCACTGGAAGAATTGGCGACGGCAGTGAACCTGTCGCCGTTCCATTTCGCTCGGGTATTTCGCCGGGCAACCGGCATCCCGCCCCATACCTGGTTGATGCAACAGCGCATCGCCAAGGCCCGCGCCCTGCTGCGCGACGGCTGCCTGCCGCTCGAGGTGGCGACGCAGCTGGGGTTTGCCGACCAGAGTCACCTCAGCCGGCAATTCAAGCAGGTGTATGGGGTAGCACCGGCGGCTTATCGCAGCGCCGTGGTGTAGGCGGCGCGGCTCTTGCGAACAGGTTCGCGCCTACCGCCACGCAAGCCGTTTGCCGGCGAAGGAGCCCGCCTGGCTCCACAGGTGCCAAGGATGAAGGCAATCAATCGCCAGTGGCGACAGGCCGCTGGGCGTCGGTGATCCATTCGCTCCACGAGCCGGCATACAGGCGCGCCAGGGGATAACCGGCCAGGCACAGGGCAAACAGGTTGTGGCAGGCGGTGACGCCGGAACCGCAATAGGCCACCAGTTGCTCCGGGGAACGCCCGGCCAGTTTTTCCGCAAAACGCTGCCTGAGCCGATCGACTGGAAGGAAACATCCGTCCTCCCCCAGGTTGTCGGTGAATGCCGCGCATTGTGCCCCGGGAATATGCCCGGCCACCGGATCGATGGGTTCCACTTCGCCACGAAAGCGCGGCAGGCCGCGGGCATCCAGCAAGGTCATGTCCGTCCGGCCCAGGCGTTTGCGCAACTGCTCGGCATCCAGCAACAGCTGTGAATCCGGTTCACCACTGAAGTGCCCCGCGACCGCAGGTGGCGGGTCCAGGCTCAGCGGCAGGCCTGCGGCGTGCCAGGCCTTGAGACCACCGTCGAGGATGAACACGCCGTCGCGCTTGCCCAGCCAGGCCAGCAACCACCACGCCCGAGCGGCGAAGGCACCGGGACCATCGTCGTACAGCACGATGTCGCTGTCGTTATCGATCCCCCAGGCCTGCAAGCGCTCCACCAGCCGGACGGGGTCCGGCAGCGGATGCCGGCCCGTCACGCCCTTGACCACAGGCGCGCTCAAATCCCGGTTCAGGTCAGCGAAGTGCGCCCCCGCCAGATGCCCCTCGGCATAGCTGCGCTGCCCGTAGTCCGGGTCTTCCAGGGCAAAGCGACAATCCAGAATGACCAGGCCGGGCTGTTGTCGCTTCTGGTCCAGGGCAAGCGGGCTGATCAATTGCGCAACGGGCATAGCAGGCTCCTGTGAATGAGTGTCGAAGGTTGATCCTACTGCACTTCTTCCAGGGCTTGGGCCAGGGGCACGTAAAACTCCTCGAACAGGCCGTTGACGGCATCCCGCGCCTGATCGGTGACAAACCCGGCTTCCAGCACCAGCACCTGGTAGACGCCACGCTTGATCGCTTCTTCGCTCAAGTGAGTGGAGTTCTCACGAGTGGTGCACAGAAAACGCACCCAGGACGTGAGGATGATCCAGGCATTGAGGGTCAGTGACTCGATCTGCACCTTGTCCATGGCAATGATCCCCGCATCGACGAAACGCCCGTAGATGGCCATGCCCTGGATCAGGCAACGCTGGGAGAAACGCCGATAGCGCGCTGCGAGATCGCAATCGCTGTCCAGCAGGTGTTCCAGGTCGCGGTGCAGGAAACGGTAGCGCCACATGGCCGCCAGCAGCGCCTGCAGGTAGTAGCGCTTGTCCTCGACGGTGACGGCACGCCCGGAGGGCGGGCGCAGGAAACTGTCCACCAGGCTTTCGTACTCGGCGAAGAGCACGGCGATGATCGCCTGCTTGTTGGGGAAGTGGTAATACAGGTTGCCCGGAGATATCTCCATATGCGCCGCAATATGGTTGGTGCTGACGTTGCGTTCGCCCTGCTGGTTGAAGAGCTCGAGGCTGAACTGAACGATGCGCTCGCGGGTTTTTATACGTGGGGCCATGGCTTTGGGCTTTAATTCGAAAGACTGGATGCATTTTACGATCTATCCCCTTGAGGATAAATCGCGACCGGCACGGGATGGTAATTGACAATTTAGAGCATAAGCTCTAAAAAACTAGCCACCCCATACAAACCGGAGCCCGGTCATGTCTGCCGAGATCGCTTACCTACAGGATTCCCTTCAGCAACAGGACGGGTTGCTCGAGCTGTTCGAAGCTCAGCGCCGGGCCTATGCCGCCCATCCGATGCCCCCTGCCGCCCAGCGCGATCAATGGCTCAAGGCGTTGCAGGATGTGCTCACCACCGAACGCCAGGCGCTGATCGATGCCATCAGCCAGGATTTCAGCAACCGCAGCGCCGATGAAACCCTGCTCGCGGAGATCATGCCCAGCCTGCATGGCATCCACTATGCCCGCAAACACCTCAAGCGCTGGATGAAACCGTCCCGCCGCGCCGTCGGCATGGCCTTCCAGCCCGCCTCGGCCAAGGTGGTCTACCAGCCGCTGGGGGTGGTGGGCATCATCGTGCCCTGGAACTACCCACTGTTCCTGTGCATGGGCCCGCTGACCGGTGCCCTGGCGGCCGGCAACCGGGTCATGCTCAAGCTCAGCGAGTCGACTCCCGCCACTGGCCAGTTGCTCAAGCAACTGCTGGCGCGAATCTTCCCCGAAGACCTGGTCTGTGTGGTCCTGGGGGAGGCGGAGGTAGGCATGGCCTTCTCCAGGCTTCGCTTCGACCACCTGCTGTTCACCGGCGCCACCAGCATCGGCAAGCACGTGATGCGTGCCGCCGCAGAGAACCTGACCCCGGTGACCCTGGAACTGGGTGGCAAGTCCCCCGCCATCGTGTCGCAGACCGTGCCACTCAAGGACGCCGCCGAGCGCATCGCCTTTGGCAAGACCATGAACGCCGGCCAGACCTGCGTCGCCCCGGACTACGTACTGGTGCCCGAGGAACGCGTGGGCGCCTTCGTCGAGGCCTATCGCCAGGTGGTACGCGGTTTCTTCCCCACCCTGGCGGACAACCCCGACTACACCGCGATCATCAACCAGCGCCAGCTGTCTCGGCTCAATGGCTACCTGAGCGATGCCACCAGCAAGGGCGCGGAGCTGGTGCCCCTGTTCGACCAGGGCCAGGAGCGGCGCCTGCCCCACAGCCTGCTGCTCAACGTCAGCGATGACATGACGGTGATGCAGGACGAGATCTTCGGCCCGATCCTGCCGATCGTGCCCTACAAGACCCTCGACCAAGCCCTGGCCTATGTCTGCGAGCGACCTCGTCCCCTGGCCCTGTACTACTTCGGTTACGACAAGGCCGAGCAACAACGGGTACTCAACGAGACCCACTCCGGCGGCGCCTGCATGAACGACACCTTGTTGCATGTGGCCCAGGACGACCTGCCTTTCGGTGGCATCGGGCCTTCAGGCATGGGCCACTATCACGGCCATGAAGGTTTCCTGACCTTCAGCAAGGCCAAGGGGGTGTTCATCAAGCAGCGGTTCAACGCTGCCCGCCTGATCTATCCGCCCTATGGCACATCGATCCAGAAACTGATCCAGAAGCTGTTCATTCGTTAACCAACAGATCGCGGGTAATAACAACAATGACCCCTAGCCTGTCTGAAACACCCGCGCTGTCGCGGCGCGGCCTGCTGAAAATCGGTTTGTGCGCCAGCGCCTTCCTGGCCACCGCCGGTCTTGGCGCCAGCCTCAGCGGCTGCTCCGCCAGCACGCCTGCGAGCGGCTTCACCATGCTGCGCAGCAATGACCTGCCGTTCCTGCGGGCGCTGATTCCGGTGATGCTCGAAGGTGCCGTGGCCGCGGACAGGATGCCCGCCGCCATCGAGGGCACCCTGGGAAACCTGGACAACGCCCTCAATCACCTGTCGACCGAGATGTTCAAACTCACCCAGCAATTGTTCGATGTGCTGGGCATGGCGGTTACCCGTGGCCCGCTGACGGGGATCTGGGGCAGTTGGGAAAACGCCAGCGCGGATGACATCCGCAACTTCCTCAGCCGCTGGGAAAACAGCTTCCTGGCCCTGCTGCGCATGGGGCATGCGTCATTGCTGCAACTGGTGATGATGGCCTGGTACACCCGGCCCGAATCCTGGGCCCATTGCGGTTACCCCGGGCCGCCCAAGGTCTGATCGGCCTTTGTAGCCGCCGCCACAGGCTGCGAACGAGCGGGACGCTCGCGGGGCACTGGGGGTTCGGCTGCAGATCGTCAAGCAAGGCCCTGCGGGCCTTTTCGCAGCTTCGCAGGCTGAGCAGCGCCTACAGTGGATGCGCGCCGAGCCATCAATAATAAGAGAGCACCCGATATGCCTGTACCTGATCTGTTTCGCGAAGGCCTGACTCGTGGCTGGAAAACCTACAACGGCTCGCAACTGGACCAGGACCTGACCCTGGAAGCCGACGTTGCCATCGTCGGCAGTGGCGCCGGAGGCGGCACCACTGCCGAGATCCTCAGTGCTGCGGGCTACAAGGTGCTGCTGATCGAAGAAGGCCCGCTCAAGACCAGCGACGATTTCAAGATGCTCGAAGACCAGGCCTACACCAGCCTTTACCAGGAAGGCATCGGGCGCATGAGCAAGGACGGCGCCATCACCATCCTCCAGGGCCGCGCCGTGGGCGGCACCACCCTGATCAACTGGACATCGAGCTTTCGCACCCCCGACCCAACCCTCGAGCACTGGGCCCGGGAGCATGGTGTGGTGGGCCACAGCTCGGCCGAGATGGCCCCCTGGTTCGAGAAAATGGAGCAGCGCCTGGGCGTTGCGCCCTGGGTCATGCCACCCAACGCCAACAACGACGTGATCCGCAAGGGCTGCGAAGCCCTGGGCTACAGCTGGCACGTGATCCCGCGCAACGTGCGCGGCTGCTGGAACCTGGGTTACTGCGGCCTCGGCTGCCCGACCAATGCCAAGCAGTCGATGCTGGTGACCACCATTCCGGCAACTCTGGAGAAAGGCGGCGAGCTGCTGTACCTGGCCCGGGCCGAACGCCTGCAACTGAGCGGCGACAAGATCACCAGCCTGCAGTGCCTGGCCCTCGATGAGCGCTGCGTGGTGCCCACCGGCCGCACCATCACGGTCAAGGCCAGGCACTATGTACTGGCCGGCGGCGGCATCAATAGCCCGGCCCTGCTGTTGCGCTCCGATGCGCCGGACCCGCATTCGCGCCTGGGCAAGCGCACCTTCCTGCACTTGGTGAACTTCTCCGCCGGGCAGTTCGACGAGGTGATCAACCCCTTCTACGGGGCACCGCAGTCGATCTATTCCGACCATTTCCAATGGCAGGACGGCACCACCGGCAAGATGGCCTACAAACTCGAGGTGCCACCGCTGCAACCGGCCCTGGCCAGCACCCTGCTGGGTGGTTTCGGACCCCAGAGCGGCCTGTCCATGGAACAGTTGCCCCACACCCATGCCATGCTCGCGCTGCTGCGGGACGGCTTCCATCCCGACAGCACCGGCGGCAACGTCGAACTGCGCGGCGACGGCAGCCCGGTGCTCGACTATCAAGTCTCGCCCTACGCCTGGGACGGTCTGCGCCGGGCCTTCCACAGCATGGCGGAAATCCAGTTCGCCGGTGGCGCCAAGGCGGTCAAGCCGTTGCACAGCGACGCCCGGTTCGCCAAGACCCTGGCCGAGGTTCGCGCCCAGATCGACGGCCTGGACCTCGCGCTGTACCGCACTCGCCTGGGCAGCGCCCACGTGATGGGCGGCTGCGCCATGGGCCAGGACCCCAAGTTCGCCGTGGCCGACAGCCTGGGGCGCCACCACCAGTTGCATAACCTTTCGATCCACGATGGCTCGCTGTTCCCCACCAGTATCGGCGCCAACCCGCAGCTGTCGGTGTACGGCCTGACCGCGCAGTTGGCCACGGCCCTGGCGCAACGCTTGAAAACAGCGTGAAGAAGCTCGGGATTGACGGTGTCCATCGTGCTTTGTACCCCAAAAGGCGACTTGGCCGACCGGGAAGGCTGCGATACCATCCGACTCCCCAACGGATTCCCGCCAGGACGACGCGATGAACCGAGTGTTGTACCCAGGAACCTTCGACCCTATTACCAAGGGCCACGGCGACCTGGTCGAACGCGCCTCGCGGCTGTTCGACCACGTGATCATCGCTGTTGCCGCCAGCCCCAAGAAAAACCCGCTGTTTCCCCTGGAACAGCGCGTGGAGCTGGCGCAAGAGGTGACCAAGCACCTGCCCAACGTTGAAGTCGTCGGGTTCTCGACGCTGCTGGCGCATTTCGCCAAGGAGCAGAACGCCAATGTCTTCCTGCGTGGCCTGCGGGCCGTTTCAGACTTCGAGTACGAGTTCCAGCTGGCCAACATGAATCGCCAACTGGCCCCGGACGTGGAAAGCCTGTTCCTCACCCCGTCCGAGCGCTACTCGTTCATTTCCTCGACGCTGGTCCGGGAAATCGCGGCCCTGGGTGGCGATATCAGCAAGTTCGTCCATCCGGCCGTTGCCGAAGCCCTGACCCTGCGCTTCAAGAAGTAGGTCGCCTGGCCCCGGCCAAGGGGTCATCGCCTGCTGTCAGCCATCGCGCCCGCGTGCACTGCGGGCGTCAATACGGCACAATTGCGCGCATTCGTTTTTACATGCCCGGGCCTGGCGCCCAGGCCGGAGTACCCCATGTCCCTGATCATCACCGACGATTGCATCAACTGCGACGTCTGCGAACCCGAGTGCCCCAACGCGGCCATTTCCCAAGGCGAAGAGATCTACGTGATCGATCCGAACCTGTGCACCCAGTGCGTCGGCCACTACGACGAACCGCAGTGCCAGCAGGTATGCCCGGTGGATTGCATTCCCCTGGACGAAGCCCGCCCGGAAACCGATGAAGAGTTGATGGCCAAGTACCGCAAGATCACCGGCAAGGCCTGAGCCTGCCTGGGGCCATGGCGGCCCCTGTGACTGCGGATTTACGAGGATTGGCTGAGCGCCAGTGACGCCAGGATCAGCTCTGGCAGCGCGGGCAATAGACGCTGGCACGCTGGCCCAGCTTGAGCTCCCGCAATCCCGTACCACAGACCTTGCAGTGCTCCGTGCCCCGTCCGTAGACGAACAGCTCCTGCTGGAAGTAGCCGGGCTGGCCATCCCCGCCGATGAAATCGCGCAAGGTGGTCCCGCCACGTTCGATGGCGGCGGCCAATATCCGCTTGATCTCGATCGCCAGCCTCAGGTAGCGGGCTCGGGAAATGCCCTTGGCCTCGCGGCGCGGATCGATGCCCGCAGCGAACAGCGCCTCGGTGGCGTAGATGTTGCCCACCCCCACCACCACCGCGTTGTCCATGATGAATGGCTTGACCGCCATCGAGCGCCCCCGGGACAGCTGGAACAGGCGCTCGCCGTCGAACAGATCGGTCAAGGGCTCCGGCCCCAGCCGCGCCAGCAATTCGTGGCCCAGGGGATCGAGGCTCCAGAGCATGGCGCCAAAGCGCCGCGGGTCGGTATAGCGCAGGGCCAGCCCCGACTCCAGTTCGATATCCACGTGCTCATGCTTGGCCGCCGGCAGGCCGACTTCCACCAGCCGCAGGTTGCCCGACATGCCCAGGTGGCTGATCAGGGTGCCGACTTCGGCATTGATCAACAGGTACTTGGCCCGGCGGTCGACCTGGACGATACGCTGCCCGGACAGACGGATATCCAGGTCTTCGGGGATCGGCCAGCGCAGGCGCCGTTCACGAACGATCACCCGACTGACCTTCTGGCCCTCCAGGTGCGGCGCGATCCCGCGCCGGGTGGTCTCGACCTCGGGCAGTTCAGGCATCAGTGGGCGCCCAGCTCGCGCACGGTTTCCTTGAGGTTCTCGAAGTCGTAGTCCGACAGGCCGACATAATCGAGCACCAGGTGGCCGATGCTGTTCCACTCGTGGTCTTCGACCTGGTTGCCCAGCACCCGATAGGACGAGCAGATATGTTCGGCCATCTTCAAGATCGCCAGCAGGTTCTTCAGCTGGCTGTTGCGCGAGGACTCGTCGCTGAAGATTGCCAGGGCGTTGTGGTGATTGGCGATGGCGTTGGTCACGTGTTCCGGCAGGCGCCAGGACTTGGCCGTGTAGTAGCCCACCACCGCGTGGTTGGTATTGAAGGCGTGATTCTCGGTGTCCACCACCCGCTGCTCGGGGCCGGCACTGCCGTAGGCTTTTTCCAGTACCGTCATGTAGTTGGGGAAACGCTTGAGCATCAGCGGCACGCCACAATCGTGGAACAACCCCAGCGCATAGGCTTCGTCCACGGCCTGCGAGCCGGTGCGCTTGGCCAGGGTCAGGCAGGTCATGGCCACGTCCTGGGCGGTATCCCAGAAACGGTTGAGGGTGACGATGGTTTCATCGCTCATCTCGCCCTTGATCGACTGCGCGTTGATCAGGTTGATGATCGAGCGGCTGCCCAGCAGGTTAACCGCGCGCTGGATCGAGGCGATCTTGTTGCTCAGGCCGTAATAGGGCGAATTGACGATCTTCAGCAGTGCGCCGGACAGGCCCGGGTCCTGGGATATCAGCTTGGCGATCACCTCCAGGTCAGGGTCCGGCATGTACTGCTCCATCTGCAGATCCACCATGATCTGCGGCTGGGGCGGCACGCTGATGCCTTGCAGGGCCTGTTGAATCTGTTCGGCTGATAGCTCTTGGGACATAAGTACACACTCTGGGTCAGGCGGCGATTCTAACCCCTATCTCGGCAATGTTGGGCAAACCGTCAGGAACTTTACCTTGCACATTTAGCCGCAGGTCCAATGGCCATCGCCGAATCCACGGGACGGGGTATAATCGCGCCCTTTTTTCCGGAGCGACGTCATGTCCCTGCCAAGCCTGCGCCTCAAAGCCAACGCCGACCGCCGCCTGCGCGCCGGCCACCTGTGGGTCTACAGCAATGAAATCGATGTAGCCGCCACTCCCCTGCACGGCTTCAAGGCGGGCGACCAGGCGCTGCTGGAAGCTGCGGGCGGCAAGCCGTTGGGCATCGTCGCCATGAGCCCCAACAACCTGATCTGCGCCCGCCTGCTGTCGCGCGATGCCAAGCTGGCCCTGGACAAGTCGCTGCTGGTGCACCGCCTGAACGTGGCCCTGTCCCTGCGCGAGCGCCTGTTCGACAAGCCCTTCTATCGCCTGGTGTACGGCGACTCCGACCTGCTGCCGGGCCTGGTGGTGGATCGCTTCGGCGACATCCTGGTGGTGCAGCTGGCCTCGGCCACCATGGAACGTCACAAGGACGACGTGATCGCCGCCCTGGTCCAGGTGCTCAAGCCCAGCGGCATCCTGTTCAAGAACGATTCCGCGGCCCGTGACGCCGAAGGCCTTGAGCGTTACGTCGACACCGTGTTCGGCGTGGTGCCCGAGTGGGTCGCGCTGGAAGAGAACGGCGTGAAGTTCGAAGCCCCGGTGATGGAAGGCCAGAAGACCGGCTGGTTCTATGACCACCGCATGAACCGCGCACGCCTGGCCCCTTACGCCAAGGGCAAGCGCGTGCTGGACCTGTTCAGCTACATCGGTGGCTGGGGTGTGCAGGCCGGCGCGTTCGGCGCCAGCGAAGTGTTCTGCGTCGACGCCTCGGGTTTTGCCCTGGATGGCGTGGAGCGCAACGCGGCCCTCAACGGCATTGCCGACAAGCTCACCTGCATCGAAGGCGACGTGTTCGAGGCCCTCAAGGAACTCAAGGCCGCTGAAGAACGTTTCGACGTGATCGTTGCCGACCCGCCCGCCTTCATCAAGCGCAAGAAGGACCTGAAGAACGGCGAAGGCGCCTACCGCCGCCTCAACGAACAAGCCATGCGCCTGTTGACCAAGGACGGCATCCTGGTCAGCGCCTCGTGCTCGATGCACCTGCCCGAGGACGACCTGCAGAACATCCTGCTGACCAGCGCCCGCCACCTGGACCGCAACATCCAGCTGCTGGAGCGTGGCGGCCAGGGTCCGGATCACCCGGTGCACCCGGCCATCCCGGAAACCCGCTACATCAAGAGCATCACCTGCCGCCTGCTGCCCAACAGCTGAGGCCAACCGGCTGGCCGCTCCCGTTCGCGACGGGCGCGGCCAGTGGTACCGATTGACTTTGCAGGGCCATGACTCGATCCTCGGGAACACCTCAAGGACCGAGCACTCTGCCCCATGGACCACCCCCCGCGCTCCACGAAAAAGACCTCGGCCATCGTCCTGTTGATGACCATGACGCTGCTCGGCGTCTTCCCGCTGGACGTCATCCTGCCCTCCTTCCCTGCCCTGGCCGAACGCTTCCAGACCTCGAGCGCCGACATCGCGCTGTCAGTCAGCCTGTTCGCCATCGGCCTGTCCTTCTCGCTGATGGTGGTCGGCCCGCTGTCCGACTCCCTGGGCCGCAAGAAGCTGCTGCTGGCCGGCATGAGCGTGGCCATCGTCGGCGCAGCCGGTTGCATCATGGCCCGCGAATATTCGTGGTTCCTGTTCTTCCGGGTGATCCAGGCCATTGGCTGTGGCTGCTTCGTGCTGTCCCAGGCGCTGGTCCAGGACCTGTTCATGGGCAAGGAGCAGGAGCGCCTGCGCATCGCCATGGTCACTGCCAGCGGGATCTTCATTTCCCTGTCGCCACTGTTCGGCACCTGGTTGCAGGACCAGATCGGCTGGCAGGGCAGTTTCGAGGTGTTCATCGCCATCGGCCTGCTGGTGATCCTCAAGGCCTGCCTGCTGCTGGAAAACACCCCAGGCACCGCCTCGGTCCGGCACAGGAACCTGCTCGCGGCCTACTGGCTGGTCTGCTCGGAACCGCGATTCGTGGGTTACTGGCTGATCTCGGCGCTGGCGTTCTCCTGCCATTTCTCGTTCATCGTCATCTCGCCGATCATCTTCATGGAGCAATTGCAGCTCTCGTCCTACCAGTACTCGCTGGCCCTTCTGCTGTACGGCGCGGCCTACGTACTGGGCGGTTTTGGAGCCGGGGTGATGAACCGGTACATGCAGGCCAGCACCCAGATCACCGTCGGGTTGCTGCTGATTGCCCTGTCCGGCCTGCTGATGCTGCTCCTGCAGCAATCAGGCATGAGCGCAATCACGGTGCTGGTGCCCATGATCATCTGCACCGCCGGCACCACCATTACCCGCCCGGTCGCCACGTCCAGGGCCATGGGCCTGTTCCCGCAGAACGCGGGGACTTCGGCCTCGGCCGGCAACATGATCATCTTCACTTGCGGGGGCTTGATCAGTGGCTTCATCAATCTGAGCAGCAACAACCCGACCATGGCCCTGGGCCTGTGCTTCCTGGTGCTGAGTGCAAGTGCGCTGGCCTTGAACAGCCTGGTCAATCGGCGCGACCTGCGAGTCTGTGCCTGACGGGCCGGCTGCGCCACAGCTGGCCGAGAAACAGCGCAACCGAGAACGCCAGGGGCGGGCCGGTGAAGAATGCCACGGACAGCAATTCGTCCTTGAAGGGGTCCAGATGCCGATAGGCCAGCCACCGCTTGAACAGTTCATGGACCAGCCAAGGCCACGGCAGGGCCAGCAGCAGCCACAGGCCGGTTTCGAGCAGCCGTCGCCCCAATCGGGCTCGCCCCTGTGCCAGGGTGGCGCCCACTAGCGCGATCACCAGCAGCGCAGCAGCGATGCCACACACCACCAACAGGGTTACAGGCAGTGCCTGGCATGCCAGCACCAGCCCTGCCGAAACCACGCCCACCAGCAGCACGGCAGCCCAACTGCGCAACCGGCGCCATGGCTCACCCTGCAATTGCAAGGCGGTGCCGCCCGCCAGCAGGACAGCGGCCAGCGCCGCCATGGCGCTGGAGGGCCAGCTGCTATGGAGAAGCAGCCACATCAGCACGCCTCCCTGCAACAAGCCGACAGCCAGGTACAACCTCAAGGATCGAAAAGGGGCGGGCATTCCAGTTCCATTGGTAGCTGATCGAAGGGGCGCGAGTCTAAAGCAATCTGCCGGTTCCAGTCGTGTGCAGCGCGATCGACGCCGCAGAGCGGTCACGGCATTCCTTCCTGGCGCCAGCGGTGTAGAATCGGGCCTATTCATCGCCAGTCATCCCCCGGCGGGTTTATGAGCTCAGGCTGAGTCTCCCGGCGATCCCGCGGGGTCATCGGCAGCTTCGGACACACGGCCATTTCTGAGTGTTCCCGAGGTCAATAGAAGCTCACTCCCCATTTGTCACCTGATTAGCCGCCCGGAGTGCTTCATGCCTGATTACCGTTCGAAAACGTCCACCCACGGCCGCAACATGGCCGGTGCCCGCGCGCTGTGGCGCGCCACGGGGATGAAAGATGCCGACTTCAAGAAGCCGATCATCGCCGTTGCCAACTCCTTCACCCAGTTCGTCCCGGGGCACGTGCACCTGAAGGACCTGGGCCAGCTGGTGGCTCGCGAGATCGAACGCGCCGGTGGCGTGGCCAAGGAGTTCAACACCATCGCCGTGGACGACGGCATCGCCATGGGCCATGACGGCATGCTGTATTCGCTGCCGAGCCGCGAGATCATCGCCGACTCGGTGGAATACATGGTCAACGCCCACTGCGCCGACGCCATCGTCTGCATCTCCAACTGCGACAAGATCACCCCCGGCATGCTGATGGCCGCCCTGCGCCTGAACATCCCGGTGATCTTCGTCTCCGGCGGCCCGATGGAAGCCGGCAAGACCAAGCTGGCCTCCCACGGCCTGGACCTGGTGGATGCCATGGTCATCGCCGCCGACTCCAGCGCTTCTGACGAGAAGGTCGCGGAGTACGAGCGCAGTGCCTGCCCGACCTGTGGTTCGTGCTCCGGCATGTTCACCGCCAACTCCATGAACTGCCTGACCGAAGCCCTGGGCCTCGCCCTGCCGGGCAACGGTTCGACCCTGGCCACCCACAGCGACCGTGAGCAGCTGTTCCTGGAAGCCGGGCGCACCATCGTCCAGCTGTGCCAGCGCTACTACGGCGAGAACGACGAGTCGGTACTGCCGCGCAACATCGCCAACTTCAAGGCGTTCGAGAACGCCATGATGCTGGACATCGCCATGGGCGGTTCGACCAACACCATCCTGCACCTGCTGGCCGCCGCCCAGGAAGGCGAGGTGGACTTCGACCTGCGGGACATCGATCGCCTGTCGCGCAAGGTGCCGCAGCTGTGCAAGGTGGCGCCGAACATCCAGAAGTACCACATGGAAGACGTGCACCGCGCCGGCGGCATCTTCAGCATCCTCGGGTCGCTGGCCCGTGGCGGCCTGCTGCACACCGACCTGCCGACCGTCCACAGCCGCAGCATGAGCGATGCCATCGCCAAGTGGGACATCACCCAGACCACGGATGAAGCCGTGCATACCTTCTTCAAGGCAGGCCCGGCAGGCATCCCCACGCAGACGGCATTCAGCCAGTCGACCCGCTGGGAGACGCTGGACGACGACCGTGAAAATGGCTGCATCCGCAGTGTCGAGCATGCCTACTCGCAAGAGGGCGGCCTGGCGGTGCTGTACGGCAACATCGCCCTGGACGGCTGCGTGGTGAAGACCGCCGGCGTCGACGAATCGATCCACGTGTTCGAAGGCAACGCCAAGATCTTCGAAAGCCAGGACAGCGCGGTACGCGGCATCCTTGCCGATGAAGTGAAGGAAGGCGACATCGTCATCATTCGCTACGAGGGCCCGAAAGGCGGCCCGGGCATGCAGGAGATGCTGTACCCGACCTCGTACCTGAAGTCCAAGGGCCTGGGCAAGGCCTGTGCCCTGCTGACCGACGGCCGCTTCTCGGGTGGTACTTCGGGCCTGTCCATCGGCCACGCCTCGCCGGAAGCCGCCGCAGGTGGCGCCATCGGCCTGGTCCGGGACGGCGACAAGGTGCTGATCGACATTCCCAACCGCTCGATCAACCTGCTGGTCAGCGACGAGGAACTGGCCGCCCGTCGTGTCGAACAGGACAAGAAAGGCTGGAAACCAGTGGAAGTGCGCCCACGCAAGGTGACCACCGCCCTGAAGGCCTATGCCCTGCTGGCCACCAGCGCCGACAAGGGTGCGGTACGCGACAAGGCCCTGCTCGACAGCCTGTGATCGCCACCTGCAAATGAAAATGCCCCGCCAAGTGCGGGGCATTTTTTTACCTTGCCGGCCAGTGGAGCCTCACGGCATGCGTTCGCCCAACTGCCCGCGCAGGAAGCGGTACAGCCCGTCGGCGCTCTTGCGATAACCGTCGGCCGTCAGGTGGATCAGGTCATTGCGCGCCAGGTCACTGGCCTGCCACTGGCTGATGGAACAGTCACCGCCCATGAAAGCCTGCCAATCCCAGAACAGCGTGCGGCTGGTTTTCGCCACGTCCTTCTGGATCTGGATGATCTGGCGCAGCGGCTGCGGTTGCGAGGCAGCGCAACTGCCGGCATTGCGCCGCTTGATGGAGTCCGGCGGACCGACCAGCAGGATCACCGTCTTGGGCAGGTTCTTGCGCAGCACCGCGACCTTTTCCTGCAACTGGCTGCGATACAGCTGCAGATCGAGGTCGTCATCGAAGGCCTCGTTGGTGCCGTAGGCCAGCACCACCATGTCCGGGCGCAGGGCCTTGAGCGCCTCCAGCCAACCGTTCTGCCACTTGTCCAGCACGTCCAGGCGCGCACCGTTGATGCCCAGGGCGGAATAGATCACCCCGGCGCTCTTCTGCCCAAGGATGTTCCAGCCGCCCAGGACCAGGCCCTGGCTGTTGGCCACATTCAGGTCCAGGGGCAGGGTCAGGTTGTTGAACGGCGGGCTCATGCGCCACTGCCCGCCGGTGGCGGCAAGCATGCGGCTGCTTTTGTTGAGGTTGTCCCGTGCCGTCAGGGTGTTGTTGCTGGCCGCCTGGTACAGCGCGGAAATACGGTATTGCTGGTTGCTCGGCTGGCGCTCGACGATGTGCACCCGGGCGCCCGGAGTCATCGGCTGCGACAGGTAGCCACCCAGGGGAAACTGCGTGCTCTGCTGGTTGCGCGCCGACACCAGCGACCACTGGCGCTTGGCTGCGCTGAGGATCACACGCTCGTAGCGGGTTCCCGGCACCGGCGTGGCGGCCACGAAACCGATGCCGCCATCGCCGTATTGCGCCTGCAGCAGACGCCGCATCTCACCGCTGAACAAGTCGGCTGCGGTGTGCGAATCGCCCAACTGAACGATGCTGATCGGCGTGCGATTGGAGGTACTGAACTTGCGTGCCAGCAGCGCCAGGTTCGGATCGCTGCCCGTGGTCAAGACCTTCTTCTGGCTCGGACCGGCCTTGGCCAGGGCCGAGGCAGGAGTGGCCTGGACCTCGGTGGTCGGGCTGCAACTGCTCAGCAAGGTGATGCCCAGCAACAGCGCAATACCTTGCAGTCGCCCCATAGTCAGTGCTCCGTCAATTGTTGACTGGGAAAATTGATCATCGAGATCACACGCTCAGCGATCAGCTTCTGCCCAGTGGGTGTGAAGTGAATACCGTCATCGACCCGGGTCTTGACCTTCTGGCCATCCTTGGTGATGCGGTAGTAGGAAAACTCATCGTTGCGGTAACCGAGAATGTCGTTGGCCGAAACGAAGTGCTGGTGATACTGCTCGATCTGGCTCTTGTACAGGTCGCTCAGGTAAGCCATGGCTGTAGACAGCTTGGCTTTCTCCATGTTCGGCGGACCGACCCAGATGACCTGCACATTATGCGCCTGGGCGGTGTCGAGGATCGAATCGATGCGCAGGCGATAGGCCTGTTCCCAGTCGGGCGTCTTGAACCGCAGGAACGGCTTGCCCTTGACCACCGGCATGTCCCAGGGGTCGTTGGGCCCCAGGAAAATCACCATCAAGCGGATGTTGGGATTGCCTGCCAGGGTGTTTTCAACGGTCTTGGGCCAGTTGAAGAAACTCGGATACGCAAGGCCGGTGCTCTGCTTGCTCAGGTTCAGGCTCTTGACGTTGTAGCGCTTGCGCAAGGTATTGGCCATGTGGGGCGCCACGCCCTGCATCAGCGAATCACCTACGAAAAACACCTCGTCGCCGGTTCCGAGGCTGGCCATCAGAGGCGTCGCTGGATCCTGTGCAGCCTTGGCTGGGTGACTGGTCACAGGCGCCGCTGCCACGGTTTGCGCTGCGGTCACTGTCCCCTGGGGCACAGCCGGAGGGGTACTGGCTACAGGCTTGGCGTGCACAGGTGCGGGCAAAGTGGCCGCGGGTACTGGTGCGGGTGCCACAGGCTCCTGCTCAACCGCGGCTTCGACCTGGGCCACCAGGTTCAGCTCGGGCTGGGCAGCAAAACTGTCGACGAAGGCCACCCGGGCATTTTCCAGGGCCTGGTTGAGCTGCGCACCGAAGCGCCACTGCGGGTTCTGCGACACACCCGGGATCTCACAGGCTTCGTGATACTTCTGCTGGCAATAGAGACGGATCGATTGCTGGTTGAACCACACCAGCAGCAGGCTGGTCGCCACCAGGGCATAAAGCACCTTGGCTGCGCTGCCCAGGCTGACCGACAAGGGTGAACGGTTAGAAACTGGCATAGATGAACCCCGGTACGCCCGACGGTGAGGCGAAAATGACCACGCAGATGAACAGCCCCAGCGGCACTGGATACAGCAGCCACGGCAAGCGGGTGGCCGCGTCGAACAGGCGGCGCAGCAGAGCCACGATCCAGGGATAGAAGGCCACGAACAACAGACAGCCCAGCAGCGACAGCGCACTGCCAGCCAGTCCGGAGAGGGACAGGCCACCCAGGCCGCCCAGCATGTCCAGGGCATCGGACAGGGTCGCGCAACGGAAGAAGATCCAGGCCAGCGCCACGTAGTGGAAGGTCAGCAGGCGGGCCATCAGGTCGGACCGGGACCAGGCCGGGCCACGCGCCAGCAATGGGCTGCACAGCTTGTAAAGCGCCAGGCCGACGCCATGCAGCGCACCCCAGATGATGAAGTTGGCGCTGGCGCCGTGCCACAGGCCGGAGATCAGCATCGCCAGCAGCATGTTCAGGTTGCCGCGCCATACCGGGCCACGGTTGCCCCCCAACGGGATGTACACGTAGTCGCGGATGAAGGTCGACAGGCTGATGTGCCAGCGTCCCCAGAACTCCTTGAGGTTGCGCGCCGCGTAGGGGTAGTTGAAGTTCTCCGGCAGGCGGAACCCCAGCAGCAGGGCAATACCGGTCACCAGGTCGGTATAACCGCTGAAGTTGAAGTAGATCAGGAACGAATAACCGTAGACCGCCCGCAGGATCTGCTCGGCGGAAAACGCCACCGGGCTCTCGAACACCGGATCGACCCACTCGTTGGCCAGCCACGAGCTGAGGAAGAACAGCTTGACCACCGCCACCGCGATCAGACCCAGCGCCCGTTGCGGCTCCAGCACCTGGCGCAGCTGTGGCGGGTTGATCTGTCCCAGCATGGGAATCGCCCGGTTCACCGGGCCGGCAATCAGGCTGGGGAAAAAGGCCAGGTACAGCGCCAGGTCGAAGGGTGAGCCCGCAGTCAGCTCACGGCGATTGATCGACACCAGGTAGCTGACCGAGTGGAAGGCATAGAAGGACAGCCCCACCGGCAGCAGCACCTCCAGCAATGGCAGTGACACTTCCACGCCGAACTGGGCGAAGACGCCCTGCACGCTGCTGGTGAAGAAATCCTGATACTTGAATAAATAGAAGGCCCCCAGCACCAGCAACAGCATCAAGCCGTTGACCCAGCCACGCCCGGGATAACGCTGGCTAAGCAGCCCCAGCAGGTAGACCAGGGCGGTGTAGCCCAGCAGGATATAAAGGAAGTTCAGGCTGAAGCTGGCCAGGATGGCGTAGCTGGCGGCCAGCAGCAGGGCATTCTGCAGCCGCAGGCTGAAACCCAGGCCCCAGTACAGAACGAAGAACAGGATGAAGCAGAGGCCGAATTCGATCGAGAGATAGCTCACAACGTAGTCCATTACGTGCAGACGGGGATGAACCCGGCACAGGGAGAGCAGGCGGGAGAGTGCAAACGGGCGCGATTATGGCAGAGGGGGTTTGGCTGTCACAAGTTGAAACACTCACCGGGACAGGGCCCCAAGGCCCTGGCCGGCATGACGGATGATCCGCTGGGGAAAGCGGTCGAGAGCACCTTCCCCACCGGCTGACAGCGAACTACTGGATATCTTCCGGCTTGACGATCACCCAGTTCTTGTCGGCGGTCACCGCCAGCCCTTGCTTGGCCTGGGCTGCGGCATGCTTGGCGATCATGCCGTTGAGTTGGGTCATGTACTTGTCCTTGCGGTTGATCCACAGGTGGATGCCGCCCTTGGCCACGTCCACATCGTGGAACAGCATGTAGCCATCGCTGGTGGGGGTATCGCCGCCCACCAGCACCGGTTTCTTCCATTCATCGATGTAGGTCAGGATCGCCGCGTGCTTGCCCGCCATCCAGGTGGCCGGGGTCCACAGGTAGGGCGTCAGCTCCAGGCCCAGGTTGGCCTTCTCGTCGTACTTGCCTTCGGTTATCTGCTTGCGTGCCGTCGTCAGCGCACCGGTCTTGCGGTCCTTGAGCAGGGTGGTCACGCCAATGACGTTCTGCGGCTTGACGTTGTAGCCGTACTTGGGATCGGCGGCGACCATGCGCACCAGCTCTTCGGAAGCGGCGGTCATCACGTAGACCTCGATGCCGTTCTCCATCAGCTTGTTGTACAGCTCGGCCTGGCCGGTGAAGACCTTGGGCGGGTTGACCTCGATGGTCTTGACCACGTCACCGTCGAAATAGGTGCTCGGCACCGGCTTGCCGGAGGCCATCAGCTCATCCACATGACCCTTGAGTTCCTTGAGGGTGAAGCCCGAGAACACCTGGGCAACCCAGGGGTAACAGACCATGTCGTCGATCTCGCAGAGCCGATAGTAGTAGCTGAACAGGCTTTCCTTGTGTTCGGCGGTGTCCTTGAACGGGATCAGCTTGAGCGACGGATCGAGCGTGTCGCGGGTGATCAGGCCCTTGTTTTCCATGAAAGGCAGCAGGGATTCTTCCAGGTCGTAGCGGTAACTGGTGTTGTCCATGTCGAACACCGCGTAGTTACCCTTGTTGGCATTGGCCGCGATCATCGCGTCCAGCTGCTTGGCCTGCTCCGCGGGCCAGTGCTTCAACTCGGTGGCGAATACCTGGCCGGCAAGGCCCAGGCAAAGTGCGGCGGCAAGCAGTTTGGGTGCGAATTTCATCGGCGATTTTCTCCCTGGGTGAAAGTTATCGACGCTAACAAATCCCTGTGACAGTTCTCGTCTGCACACGACGGCCTGCGTCCTGTAAGCGTCAACTCCATGCGCCATAACGCCACCGGCTTATTCCAAAAACGACAGTCGCCATGCGATATCGTTATTAATTCAATAGATTTCAAACTGTTAGGCTTGCCGGTTCGCAATCGCCCGAGCCGCGATTGGCACACGTCTTACCGGAGCCCCAATGAATCTGCCGCTGATCCTCAACCTGCTGGTGTTCCTGGCCTTGCTGCTGGGCCTGGCACAAACCCGCCATACCACCTGGAGCCTGGCCAAGAAGGTGCTGCTGGCGCTGGTACTGGGCGTGGTGTTCGGTATCGCCCTGCACAGCATCTACGGTGCCGGCAACCCGATCCTCAAGACCTCCATCGGCTGGTTCGACCTGGTCGGCAACGGCTATGTGCAGCTGCTGCAGATGATCGTGATCCCGCTGGTGTTCGCCTCGATCCTCAGCGCCGTGGCCCGCCTGCACAACGCCTCGTCCCTGGGCAAGATCAGCTTCCTGACCATCGGCACCCTGCTGTTCACCACGGCCATCGCGGCCCTGATCGGCATCGGCCTGACCAACCTGTTCGGCCTGAGCGCCGAAGGACTGGTGGCCGGCACCCAGGAAATGGCGCGCCTGCAGGTCATCCAGAGCGATTACGCCGGCAAGGTCGCCGACCTCAACGTGCCGCAGTTGCTGCTGTCGTTCATCCCGCAGAACCCCTTCGCCGACTTGGCCCGGGCCAAGCCGACCTCGATCATCAGCGTGGTGATCTTCGCGGCCTTCCTGGGCGTGGCAGCCCTGCAACTGCTCAAGGATGACGCCGACAAGGGCCAGAAAGTGCTCAACGCCATCGACACCCTGCAAGCCTGGGTGATGCGCCTGGTGCGCCTGGTGATGAAGCTCACCCCTTACGGGGTGCTGGCCCTGATGACCAAGGTAGTGGCCGGCTCCAACCTGCAGGACATCATCAAGCTGGGCAGCTTCGTGGTGGTGTCCTACATCGGCCTGGGCCTGATGTTCGTGGTCCACGGCCTGCTGGTATCCCTGGCCGGGATCAACCCGCTGCGCTTCTTCCGCAAGGTCTGGCCGGTACTGACCTTCGCCTTCACTAGCCGCTCCAGCGCGGCGAGCATTCCCCTGAGCATCGAGGCCCAGACCCGGCGCCTGGGTATCCCGCAGTCCATCGCGAGCTTCGCCGCCTCGTTCGGCGCCACCATCGGCCAGAACGGTTGCGCCGGCCTGTACCCGGCCATGCTGGCGGTGATGGTCGCACCCACCGTGGGCATCAACCCGCTGGACCCAATGTGGATTGCCACCCTGGTGGCCATCGTGACCCTGAGTTCGGCCGGAGTGGCCGGGGTTGGTGGTGGCGCCACCTTCGCCGCGCTGATCGTGCTGCCGGCCATGGGCTTGCCGGTGTCCCTGGTGGCCCTGCTGATTTCCGTGGAACCATTGATCGACATGGGCCGCACCGCGCTGAACGTCAGCGGCTCGATGACCGCAGGTGCCCTTACCAGCCAGATCATGGGACAGACCGACAAGGCCCTGCTGGACGCCGACGAACACGAAGAACTGGCCCACGCCTGACTGCTCCGTGTAGCCGCTGCCGCAGGCTGCGCATGGCCCGCAGGGCCACGAGGGTCTCAGGATCGCTGAAGGTCCTGCGGCCCTTGGCGCAGCCTCGCAGGCTCGGCAGCGGCTACTGGGTCTTTTCCCAGACTTCGAAGCTGTAGGCCGGCCTGTCGCCTTCCGCCGGGTTGAGTACTTTGGACACCCGCTTCCACTGCTGCTCATCGAATGCCGGGAACCAGGCATCGCCTTGCGGGTTCAGGGCCACTCGCGTCAGGTACAGGCGATCCGCCTGCTCCAGGGCCTGGGCATAGAGCTGTGCACCACCGATCAGCATCAGTTCGTCCACGCCCTGCTCCAGCGCCCATTGCTCGGCGCGCACCACGGCGGCCTCCAGCGAGGGGTACACCTCGGCACCTTCGAGCATCAGGCCGGTCTGACGACTGACCACGATGTTCAACCGGCCGGGTAGCGGCCGTCGGAGCGAATCCCAGGTCTTGCGCCCCATGATGATCGGCTTGCCCAGGGTCGTGGCCTTGAAGTACTTGAAGTCCCCCGGCAGGTGCCAGGGCATGCTGTTGTCGACGCCAATCACGCGGTTTTCAGCGAGTGCCGCGATCAGGCTGAGGGGGAGAGATTTTTTCATGCCGGCGAGCATAACAGAGGGCCAGGGGTCTGTTCCCGCTTGATGGCAGACCCGGCCACCTAACCCGACCAGCGCTGCAGCAGTTATGCTCAGCGCACTCTCGAGCGATGGAATGACGCGTGACTGCAATGACTCCCCTGCAACGACTATGGCTGACCGAAACCGTGCGCCTGCGCGAGGAACACGCCGGCCCCCTGGAAGACCAGGAGGCCAACCGCCTCGCCCGCCAACAAGGCGGCGACCTGGCCACCCGCATCCAGGCCAGGGCCCTGTGGCTGGCCCGGCGTGATGGCCTGGACAGCGCCCTGCTCCACTGGCTGCAAGGTGCTCGCCTGGCCCTGCTGGCGCTGGCGGTGCTGGCGATCCTCAGCGGCGCCGGCCTGGCCTTCAGCGCACTGGGCGACACCCGGGAGCCGGTGAACGTGTTCTGGGCCCTGGGCAGCCTGCTGGGGATCAACCTCGTCCTGCTGCTGGGCTGGCTGGTCGGATTGCTGATGTTCGGCGGCCACGACACCGGCCTGGGCCGCCTCTGGCTGTGGCTCAGCGAAAAATGCTCGCGCGATGCCAAGGCCGCCCAGTTGCCACCGGCGCTGCTGCTCCTGTTGCAACGCCGCAAGCTCAATCGCTGGGCCCTGGGCACCCTGGTCCATGGCCTGTGGCTGCTGGCCCTGCTCAGCGCCATGAGCATGCTGCTGGCGCAGTTGATCACCCATCGCTACAGCTTCATCTGGGAAAGCACCCTGCTGGGGGCCGATGCCTTCATAACGCTGGTCAACGCCCTCAGTGCCGGCCCTCGGGCCATGGGCTTCGGCGTACCGATCGTGGAGATGATTCACGCCAGTACCCGGGACGTCTACAACACCGAGCTGGTGCGCCAGTCCTGGGCGGTCTGGCTGGTGGCATCGCTGGTGATCTACGGGATACTGCCACGCCTGATCCTGATGCTGTTCTGTCGCTGGCGCTGGCGGCACGGCCAGGCCCGCCTGCACCTGGACCTCAAGCTGCCCGGCTATGCCCAGCTGCGCGAGCGCCTGATGCCCAGCAGCGAACGCCTGGGAGTCAATGACCTCGATCCCGGGCAACTGCACCCGATCACGGGCGGCAGCACCCAGCTGGACAGCAGCGGAGCATTGCTGGTGGCCATCGAGCTGGACGACCAGCGAACTTGGCCGCCGCAGTTGCCGGAATCGGTCAAGAACGCCGGGATCCTCGACAGCCGTGAATCACGCCATCGCCTGCTGGAACAGATGAGCCGCTTTCCGCCGGCCCGCCTGCTGATCGCCTGCGATCCTCGGCGCTCGCCCGATCGCGGCAGCCTGGGGCTTATCGCCGAGCTGGCGCGCAACGCTGGCGCCACTCGCGTCTGGTTGCTGCAGGCCCCGCCCGGCCAGGCCCTGGACGCCGATCGCCTGGGCGACTGGCATGCCGCCCTGGAGCGGCTGGAGCTGACCTTCGCCGATTGCGCCCCCTTCAACTGGCTGGAGACCGGCCATGACTGATACCCGCCACACTCCCCTGAAGCTGGCAGTGGTCGGCCACACCAACGTTGGCAAGACCTCGCTGCTGCGCACCCTGACCCGGGACGTGGAGTTCGGCGAAGTCTCCCATCGCCCCAGCACGACGCGCCATGTGGAGGGCGCACGGCTGTCGGTGGATGGCCAGCCGCTGCTGGAGCTCTACGACACCCCGGGCCTGGAGGACGCCATCGCCCTACTCGACTACCTGGAACGCCTGGAGCGTCCCGGTGAGCGTCTGGACGGGCCGGCGCGCCTGGCGCGCTTTCTCGATGGCAGCGAGGCCCGCCAGCGCTTCGAACAGGAAGCCAAGGTGCTGCGCCAGCTGCTGGTTTCAGACGCCGGGCTATATGTGGTCGACACCCGCGAACCGGTGCTGGCCAAGTACCGCGACGAACTGGAAGTGCTGGCCAGCAGCGGCAAGCCCCTGCTACCGGTGCTGAACTTCGTCAGCAGCACCGTCCAGCGCGAAGGCGAATGGCGCGAGGCCCTGGCACGCCTGGGCTTGCATGCCCTGGTGCGGTTCGACAGCGTGGCGCCACCGGAAGACGGCGAACGGCGCCTGTACGAGAGCCTTGGCCTGTTGCTCGAGCACGCCCGCCCGGCCCTGCAACGCCTGATCGACGACCAGTTGGCCCAGCGCCTGGCGCGCCAGCAAAGCGCGGCGCGGTTGATCGCCGAGCTGCTGGTGGACTGTGCAGCCTGTCGCCGCAGCGTGGCCAGCGACCCCGAGCAGGAGCGCCAGGCCATCGCGACCCTGCGCCAGGCCGTACGCCAACGCGAGCAACGCTGTGTCGAAGCCCTGCTCAAGCTGTATGCCTTCCGCCCACAGGATGCCTCGGCCAGCGACCTGCCCTTGCTCGACGGGCGCTGGGGCGATGATCTGTTCAATCCCGAGACCCTCAAGCAGCTGGGGGTTCGGGTCGGCGGCGGGATTGCGGCCGGGGCCGCGGCCGGCGCCGGGGTGGACCTGCTGGTAGGTGGCTTGACCCTGGGCGCGGCGGCCCTGGCCGGGGCCATCGCCGGCGGCGCCCTGCAAACCGCCCGAAGCTACGGCAATCGCCTGCTGGGCAAGATCAAGGGCCAACGCGAACTGACCGTGGACGACAGCGTGCTGCGCCTGCTGGCCCTGCGCCAGAAGCAGCTGGTTCAGGCCCTGGACCTGCGAGGGCATGCAGCGCTGGAGAGCATCCAGCTGGCGACCCCCGAGGTCAAGAGCTGGCGCGAGGGCAAGCTGCCCGACGCCCTGGGCAAGGCCCGGGCCCACCCGCAGTGGTCGTCCCTCAATCCTGGCAAGCGCCTGGAGCAGGCCGAGCGCCAGGAGCAGATCGAGATCCTGGCCCAGAACCTGTAATCCTCCGTGTAGCCGCTGCCGCAGGCTGCGCATGGCCCGCAGGGCCACGGGGCCGCAGGATCGCTGAAGGCCTGGCGGCCTTGTCGCAGCCTCGCCAGCTCGGCAGTGGCTACAAGGGCTGGAGCAGGGTTGCGGCCTTGTCCTTGAGGATCTGCAGGTCCATCACTGGCACCCACTCCTGCTTGGCCTGCTCGTCCCAGTGGCGCAGGCGCAGGCTCAATGCGCACAGCGGGTCCTGCTCGAAGGCCAGCGCCTGCTCGGCGGTCATCACCCCACCCTGGTATTCCAGGGTACGGCGACTGGCCTCGCTCAACCGCTGGTAGTAACCCGGCTCCTTGAGGGTCAGGTAGCGCTTGGCCTGGACGTGATACTCCACCAGCCGCGCCAGGCGCTCGCTGAAACCGGCGCGCCGCAGATAGTCAGCCCCCAGGCGCTCATGGCTGACCACGCCAAAACCATCCATGTTCTCGGCATCCTGTTGACAGATATGCCCGATATCGTGGAAGAACGCCGCCAGCACCACTTCATCGTCATGCCCCTCGGCCAGTGCCAGCTGCGCGGCCTGGGACATATGCTCGATCTGCGAAATCGGCTCGCCGATATAGTCATGGTCCCCGAAGCGCTCATACAAACCGAAGACCTCGGCGATCACTTGTTGATGCTCCATCATCCCTCCTCCAGCATCCTGGCGATGTTGCGCTCGGCCAGCGCCGGGCCGACGCTCATGCCCACGCCGGTGTGCATCAATGCAGCATGGACCCCGGGCAGCGCCTCCAGAAACGAAAACGGTCCTGGCCCACGCGCCCCATAGACGCCCTGCCAACGCTCCAGCACCTGCACCTTGCAGCCCAGGGTCTGCTCCGCCAGCTCGAGCAGCCAGTCGTCCACCTGTTCACTGTTGAAGGGCGACGGATCGCTGCCGTAATCATGGGAATCACCGATGATCAGTTCACCATGAGGCGTCGGGCTGATCAGCAGGTGAATCCCATGTTCATGCAGGTGCGGCGCCTCGCGCAGGATCTGTGCCTGTACCGCGCCGGCTTCCGGCAGATCGGCAAAGGCACCGTAATGCACGCAGCTCAAACCGGTGAGCAAGGCATGTTGCAGGTTGAGATTGATCTCGGGCCGGGCACGGAGCATCTGCAAGCGGCAGACCTGCGGCTGCAGGGCGGCAATCTGTTCGGCCAGCAGGGTCTGGTAATCGTGCCCCGAGCACAGCAGGATGCGCGGCGCCTGGAAGGTCCCGGCCGTGCTGCGCAGCAGGCCCGGCTCGATATCGCGCACCAGGGTCGAGAAGTGAAATTGCACGCCCAGGTCCCGACGCAGGTAGTCGATCAGCATCGGGACAGCCTCGCGCGAATACAGCTGCTGGTCGTCCAGGCCATGCAAGGCCGCGCGATGATGACGGAACCGGCCGCCGTACAGGTCATTGAGCGCCGCGCCCTGAAGCAGTTCGACACGGTAGCCATGCTCCCGCGCACGCCCGGCACAGAAGGCTTCGAGCAATTGCTCCTCGGCCTCGCTGCGGGCGAACAGGTACGACCCGTTGCGCTTGAGCTGCAAGCCGGCCAGTTGCTGCCAGTCGGCCCAGATTTCCCGGCTGGCCTTGGCCAGTTCGAGCAGGGGCCCCGGTGGCTGGCCGGTCACCAGGGCCTGGCCAAAATTGCGCACCGAAGCCCCCAGGGGCGTCGCGCTGCGCTCGAATACCTGCACCCGCAAACCGCGCTTGGCAGCGGCATAAGCATGGGACAGGCCCAGGATGCCGGCGCCGACGATCAGCAGATCACTGTGGTGGGTCATGTTCATGTCTCGTTGTTTGTGGCGAGGGAGCTCGCTCCCGCTGGAGTGCGCAGCACTCCCAGGCAGATGCACCGCACTGTCGGGGTTCAGGGCCGCTTCGCGGCCCAGCGGGAGCAAGCTCCCTCGCCACAACAGTTCTGGTCGTTACTGCGCGGCGACCTTCTCCGACTTGCCGTCGTAGCGCTTGCGCCACTCGGCGAGGATCTGGTCGCGGTTCTTGGAGGCCCAGGCGAAGTCGTTCTTGATCAGACGCTGCTCGTAGTCCGCCGGCAGTTCGGTCTGCGGCTTGGCGATGCCCGGCTGAGCCAGCACGGCGAAGTTTTCCTTGTACAGCTCCATGGCTGCCGGGCTGGCGGAGAAGTCGGCGAGCTTCTTGGCGGCGTTCTCATGGGCACTGCCCTTGATCACCGCAGTGGCCTCGATTTCCCAGCCCAGGCCTTCCTTGGGCAGGACGATGTCCAGCGGAGCGCCCTTGCGCTTGAGCTGCACGGCCGGGTATTCGAAGGAAATGCCGATGGGGAACTCACCGGCAGCGGCCAGCTTGCACGGCTTGGAACCGGAGTGGACGTACTGGCCGATGTTCTGGTGCAGGTCGTCCATGTACTGCCAGCCCTGCTTCTCGCCGAAGGTCTGCAACCAGGCGCTGACATCGAGGAAGCCGGTGCCCGACGACGCCGGGTTGGGCATGACGATCTTGCCCTTGTACTCGGGCTTGGTCAGGTCCTGCCAGCTCACGGGCTTGCTCAGCCCCTGTTTTTCGGCTTCCACGGTGTTGAAGCAGATGGTGGCGGCCCACACGTCCATGCCGACCCAGGCCGGTGGATTGGCGGCGTCGCGGTAGTTGCCGCCGATCTTGTCCAGGTCCTTGGGCGCATAGCTCTGCAGCATGCCCTGCTGGTCGAGGATCGCCAGGCTGGACGCCGCCAGGCCCCACACCGCATCGGCCTGTGGACGGTCCTTTTCCGCCAGCAGCTTGGCGGTGATGATCCCGGTGGAATCACGCACCCACTTGATCTCGATATCCGGGTTGGCTTGCTCGAAGGCCTGCTTGTAGGACTTCAGTTGCTCGGCTTCGAGGGCGGTGTAGACCGTCAGCTCGGTTTTCGCAGCAAAGGCGTTCAGGCTGACAGCAGAGAGGACAGCAGCGGCAAGAGCCAGGGGCTTGAACATGGTGCGGTTCCTTGGTGAGTGCAGATCAGTGGAGGGTTGGGTGAACGAGCATCAGTGGCCCGGAGCAGTCTGGCGCCAGGCCTGGGAGCGACGCAGCAAGCCGCGCGAAGCCCAGGCCAGCAGCAGCGAGACGCCGACCGAGGTGAACAGGATCAGGGTCGACATCGCCGCGGCGCCGCCGACGTTGCCGGCGTCGTCCATGTTCAGCACAGCAACGGCAGCCAGGATGGTGTCGGGGCTGTAGAGGAAGATCGCCGCCGAGACGGTGGTCATGGCCGAGACGAACAGGTAGCGCACGATGTCCAGCAGCGCCGGCAGGCAGATCGGCACTGTGACCCGCAGGTAGTGCCGGTACAGCGGCGCCTTGAGGGACAGTGCCGCCGCCTCGAACTCCGCGTCCAGCTGGCGCAGGGCGGTGGTGGCGGTCATCTGTGCGGTGGTCAGGTAGTGGGCGATGGTGCACACCACCAGCAGGGCCATGCTGCCGTAGAACACATGCAGCGGGTTGCCGTTGAGGTTGAAGAAGAAGACGTAACCCAGGCCCAGCACCAGCCCGGGCACCGCCATGGGCACGAAGCTGAGCATGCGCAGGGCCAGGTTCAGGCCACGCTGGCCGCGGGTCTTCTCCATCAGGTAGGCGCCAGTGAAGATCAGCACGCTGCCGATCAACGCGGTGCACAGGGCCATGGTCAGGCTGTTGCGATAGGCCAGCCAGCCACCGCCGGCGGTTTCGTCGAACTGGTAGTGGTTCAGCGACAGCGACAGGTTGTAGGGCCAGAACTTCACCAGCGATGAATACACGGCCATGCCGAACACCAGCAGCAACGCCGCGCAGACCAGCAGCACGATGGCCAGGTAGCAGCCGTCGCGCAGCCGCGAAGGCGCCGGCTTGAACACCTGGGCCCGGCCACTCATGGAGTCGCCATGACGTCGGCGCAGCCAGGCATCGACACCGAAGCTCAACAGGGCCGGCACCAGCAGCACCATGCCGATCAGCGCACCTCGGCCGAACTGCTGCTGCCCGACCACCGCCTTGTAGGCTTCCAGGGCCAGGACTTGATAGTCGCCGCCCACCACCACCGGTACCCCGAAATCGGTGATGGTCAGGGTGAACACCAGGCAGAACGCGGCGAACACCGCCTGCCGGGTAGCCGGCCAGGTGATACTGCGAAACGCCCTGGCCGGGCTGGCGCCCATGCTCGAGGCAGCATCGAACAGCCGCGCATCGGCCAGGGACAGCGCCGACAGCAGGATCATCAGGGCATGGGGAAAGGTGTAGATCACCTCGCCCAGGACGATGCCCCAGAAGCCGTAGATGTTGTCGGCGAACAGACCGCGAAGCAGGCCCTGGTTGCCGAACAGGTAGACCAGGGCAATGCCCGGGAGCATGGATGGCGCCATCAGCGGCAACAGCGACAGGCCGCGCCAGATGCCCTTGCCGGGGATCAGCGTGCGTTGCAGGGCGTAGGCGAACAGGTAGGCCAGGGGCACGACGATGGCGGCCACGCTAAGGGAGACTTTCAGGCTGTTGCCCAGCAACCAGTGGAAGTTGGCACTGCCCACCAGCTCACGGGCCGCCAGCCAGCCACCGCCCTGCCCGGCCTCGGCACTGAAGCCGCGCCAGAAGATCGCCAGCAGCGGCAACAGCACCGCCAGGCCCAACAACACCAGCAGCAAAAGCTTGCCGCCGATGACGAACACTCGATCGCCGATTTCGGCCCGGGAAGCCTGGCGCGCCCGCTTGGCGGGTAGCGGCAGGGACATTGGCACGCTCATCTTAGGCAAACACCTGGAGACTGCGCGGCGGCAAGGCGACCCAGATGTCCTGGGCCCCCAGGCGCGGCATGGCTTCCGGTGCCAGTTCAGCCAGCAGTGCATGCCCTGGCAGTTGATTGAGTTCGAAGCTCATGCGGCAGCGGTTGCCGAGGAAGGTGATCTCGCGGACCTTGGCCGGGAACAGGTTTTCCTCATGCACCGGCGGATTCACGCTGATGGCTTCCGGGCGGCAGAACAACCGGCCCGAAGTTGCCTTGGCCGAACCGTCGGCCAGGCGCACGTTCATCCCGCCGACCTGTGCATGGCTGTCGCTGCTGCGACTGAACGGCAGCCAGTTGCCCTGGCCGACGAATTCGGCGACGAAGGGCGTGGCCGGGCGGTCGTAGATTTCCTGCGGCGTGGCGTACTGCTCGACCTTGCCGTTGTTCATCACGGCAATGCGGTCGGCCATCAGCATGGCCTCGTCCTGGTTGTGGGTGACCATCAGGGTGGTGATACCCAGGCGCCGTTGCAGCTGGCGCAGTTCGGTGCACAGGTGCTCACGCACTCGGGCGTCCAGGGCCGACATCGGCTCATCCAGCAGCAGCAACGAGGGCGACGGTGCCAGGGCACGGGCCAGGGCCACGCGCTGCTGCTGGCCACCGGACAGCTGGCCGGGGTACTTCTTCTCGCTGCCGGTCAGCCCCACCAGTTCCAGCATCTGCGCCACACGCTTGCGCGCTTCGTCGCGACCGCTGCCGGACAGGCCGTAGGCGATGTTGGCTTCCACCGTCAGGTTGGGAAACAGCGCATAGGACTGGAACAGGATCCCGTAGTCCCGGGCCTGCGGCGCCAGCAGCGACACGTCCCGATCCCCCAGGTACAACTCGCCCGCATCCTGGCGCTCCAGGCCCGCGATGCAGCGCAACAAGGTGGTCTTGCCGCAACCCGACGGCCCCAGCAGGCACACCAGCTCGCCGGCGGCCACGTCCAGGGACACGTTGTCCAGGGCGGTGAAGGCCCCGAAGCGCTTCTGGATGCCACGCACCTTCATCGGCGCGCCGGGGTTGCTCAGGGCAGTTGCAGGGGAGTTGTTCATGGGCGGACCTCATCTGACAGATGCAGGCCATCCTAGGGAGCGAATGCGTAGGTCGTGTGGCAAACAGATAAAACCTGCCGATAGTGGTATTGGCAGATTTGGGTTGAAACCCGGGACAGTCGTTCAGAACGACATGGTCGAGGACTGCTTGAGGCGCATGCTCAGCGAGTGCTTGGTCGAGCCCACGCGCGCGCGCAGGCGCTGCAAGTGGTGCTGGCCAGGCGCATTGCCCAGCGACTCGGCCAATCCTTGCCAGGTTTCATCCAGGCAGCGCTCCAGTTCCGCCAGGCTCATGCCCCGATACTTGATCAGCCAATGCATGACCGGATACAGGTGCCCATGCAGCATGGCGTGGATCAATCGCCCCTGGCCGATCGACGGATCCGGCATATGGACCCAGGTGTCTGGGGCGAGGGGTATGCGCTGCTCCTCGCAAATGGGCCGAACCCGGGCCGGGTCCATGATGGTGCTGTCCAGGTCGCGCAGCAGCAGCCGGACCGGCTGTCCGCCGCGCAGGACAATGCAGCTGTTCTGCATGTGGGGTTCGAGGCAGATGCCCCATTGCGCGCAGAGCAGCACCGGGCCGGACATCACGGCCCTGGCATAGCGCTGGAAGGTATCGAGCCGGTCCTGGTGGCAGTCCAGCTTCAGCAAGGTGGCGGCCTGTCCGGCAGGCGCCCACAGGTTCAGCGCCGGCACCACCTCCTCGCCGGCGGCCACCGGGCAAGGCGCCCTGACAATGGCGCTCAGGTGCTCGCTGACCAGGACGTCGTCCCAGCACAGCGAGGCGACGTCATACTGGAAACCGATGCCGGTGATCTCGCTGCGCCGGTGGATTTCGCGGACAACGCTCGAGACGAACGGCGCATTGTGGCTGTTGAGCCGGTACAGCAACCGACGCTCCCCCGTCAGGGTCGCATCCAGCGACAACTTGATGTCATACCCCGTCGCCAGCACTCGGCAGGTGCGCTGGGAGGCCAGGGGCACCACGGGCAACCGCACCGGTGCGAGCGAGATCAGGTCCCGGCGCAACAGCTCGCGGATCACAGGCGACAGCCGCAACTGCCAGGGATGGACGGGCAGCAAGCCCTCCTGGCTGGCCATGGCCTCCCCCCCCCCAGAGCGCGGCACAGGATTGCGGATCGACATGTTCGCTGGTGTGGAACCGAAAACCTGCGGCATTCACCAGGAACAGCGGGACCGGCTCGGGCGACAGGTTGGAGATCTCCACCACATCCTGAATGCTCGGGCCGATCCGCAGCGCCGGAAAGGGATAGTAGCCATGCCCCCGGCACACGGGCTCGAGGGCGCAACCGGGCTGCGGAGTACGCCGGCCCAGCGCCAGGTTGAGGATGAGGTTGCAGAAGCTGTTGCGGTAATCGAGCACCAGCGCCGGCAGGTACTGGCCATAGGGTGTGCCTGCAAGCACCTGGCCCAGGGCCCGCAGGAAGGCCCCCGACCACGCCAGCTCCCGACGCTGCCCTGCATCAAGCAGCCAGGGGTTGGCGAGCAGTTCGAAATACACCTGCGGCGCATTGCCCGACAAGTGCAGCTCCAGCCTCGGCCCCACGCCCAGGGACAGGCGCAGATCCCCCTGGCAGGCCTCGCAGGTTATCTGCTCATCGCACAGGTGTTCGAGAAACACATAGTGGAGCAGGCGGGCCATGCAGATGAGATGGGCTTCACGATGGAGCGCCCGCAAGGTACGCCGGTCCAGGCCGTTGCGCAGGCACCAGCCCCTGACACCGGCCAGGGAGATCGTCGTTTGAGGGCTCATGTTGTTCACCCCGGCATCAGTCGCTCACTCGAACACCCGCAGCTCAAGTTCCTGGCGGGTGATCGCATCGAAGTCATCCATGCGCTCGACCAGCAGCGCCTTGGCCAGCGCGGCATCGCCCTGGGTGCAGAACCCTTCGATAAGCCTCGCGGTATAGGCCACATGCCGGGTTTCGTCGTGCAAGAGGCGGTCGAGAATCCGCGCCAGCCGAGGCCTGCTGTCCGCCGGACAGAACTGCAAGAGGATCGGTCGCTGCATCAGGTGATGCACGCGGGTGCGAATTTCGGCGATGTTCATCTGGATCAGGTCGTCCAGGGTGATGGCGTGGGCAAAGGCCGAACCGGGTGTGGCCAACGGCGCCTGTTGCCGGGAATAACCGGGCGACAAGGTCAGCAACTCCTCGTGGAGTTTGCGATCGACCGCCCCGGGAAAGGCGATGTCCAGCATCTGCACATAGGCCCGGGAGTGATGGGATTCATCGATGGCGTGCTGGCGTATCTGGCCCGCCATGCTTGCATCCGGCGTACTGGCCGCCAGGTTCCACAGCCGGGTGGCGCCATCCCCTTCCCGCTCGGCATTGGTAATCAGCGAAATCGCCAGCCACTGGGGATCGCGCGCAGCGTCGTGGTAGATATCGGCATAGGCGGTTTCACCGAACAGCGGAGGGCTTTGCTTGCAGGCGTTGCATAACAGGTCGTCGTAATGGAACAGCACCGGGACATTCTGTTCACGCAGTGCCTGCAGCGTTGAATGGGCAATGTCGTTCATGAGGCATCCTCTTCCGTGGAAGTCACGCAAGTGCCGGAAGTTGCATGGCATTACTGCCGGCGACCGGGCCTTGAAACAATAACGAACGACCGTTGTTGAAGCGTTCGACATGAACTAACGAAAGAATTGGGGTATCGAGTATTCCCGGCATACCCCAATAACTCCAGGCTCCAGAGCTTCAGGTCGTCGTGTTCCAGATAGAGACCATCAGGGTATATCGGCTAGTGCGTCCTGAATGGGGCGTTGACCGCCACGAAAGACAAGTTGGCTTGCGGGTGCAACCTGTTCAGCTCGGCCAGGGATTCAGGGTCGATCTCCAGCTTGCCATTCTTGATCGCGCCCACGATCTTCACCGTGTGCCCGTCGTCCGCCAGCTTCTTGAGCGACTCGGACAACCGCCCTGGTTTTTTTGCCGTACCTGCTTCTTCCTTCTTCATGATTCCATCCTCGTTGCGTTCAGTTACCCCCCTGGCGAACGTTAGTGCATAAGTTTTATGCACCTGGGCAAAGCGGACCAACGGCCAGATATAAAACGCGATTAACATCTGCAAATTATGAGGAATCATTATTAGTCGAACCGGGCACTCACTAATGACTAATTAAAAACATCTAGATCAAGACCCTGGACGATTAAGCGAGCAGCACTTTCTGGCAACTAATGGAATTAAGGCAAATGAACGTGGGGTAGGACCTGAAACTCAGGACCCGGCCGGTAATCTTGTTCAGTTAAACGAGGTGATCCCCTGCAGAAGTCCATCGCGGGCAAGCCTCGCTCCTAGCATTTCCTTGACTGAGCAACATCAAGGACTAGGCCGGGGCCATTTCCTGGGCCAGGCCGAGGAAAGCAGCCGGCAGGCGTGCGTTCTTGCGCTCCTTGAGGCAATACAGGTATTCGGCGATCTGCGGCGCATGCTCGATGGTCAACACCCGCAGTTGTGGATCGTGGGGTACTTCCTGGCGGGCAATGATGCTGATGCCGATATTGCGCAGTACCGCCTCGCGAATCGATTCACGGCTGCCGATCTCCAGCAACGGGCCAAAACTGACGTTGGCTTCCTTGAGCAGCGTTTCAGTCAGGCTGCGGGTGGTGGAGCCCGGCTCGCGCATCAGCAACGTATGGCCGGCCAGGGCGCTCAGGGGCACATGCTCCAACGCCGCCAGGGGGTGATTGCGATGCACCGCCAGCACCAGCGGGTCACTGCCCAGCACCCGGCGAACCAGTCGCGCATCCTCCAGCAACTGCGAGGAGGCAGCCACGTCGACCCGGTACTCCTCGAGGGCCTCCAGGACCTGCTGGGAGTTGCCGATCTCCACCGAGACCTCCACCTGCGGCAGGCGCTGGCGAAAGGTCTTCACCAGGTCGAGGATGTAGTACGGCGCGGTGGCAGCGATTCGCAGCGTGCCCTGGACCTGCCCGCTGTTGCGCAGGAAGAATTCGATGTCGGCTTCCTGCTGCAGCAGGTCCTTGACCATCGGCAGCAGGCGCGCCCCTTCTTCGCTCAGGCTCAAGCGCCGGCCGCCGCGGTAGAACAGCTCCACCGAGTACTGGCTTTCCAGGTTGCGGATCTGGGTGGTCACCGTGGGCTGGCTGAGGCCGAGCTTTTTTGCCGCCAGGGTAATGCTGCCCAGGCGGGCGACCATGTAAAAAGCCTTCAGCTCGGCACTCAGCATGGCGGCAAGCCGCAAGCTGCAGCGGGTGCATAGGGGTTCATCACGCTTGCTCTCACCTCAGTCGCTTGCCGCTACGATTGCCTACTTGCGCAGCAGGCGCAAACCGTTGAACACCACCAACAGGCTGACCCCCATGTCGGCGAACACGGCCATCCACATGGTGGCCAACCCGGCAAAGGTTACCCCAAGAAAGATCGCCTTGATGACCAGGGCCAGGGCGATATTTTGCTTGAGCACTGTCGAGGTCTGGCGTGACAGGCGGATGAACGCCGGAATCTTGCGCAGATCGTCGTCCATCAGCGCGACATCCGCGGTCTCGATGGCGGTATCGGTGCCGGCCGCCGCCATGGCGAAGCCGATCTCGGCCCGGGCCAGGGCCGGGGCGTCGTTGATGCCGTCACCCACCATGCCCACCCGATGGCCCTGGGCGTACAGCTCTTCGATGGCTTGCAGCTTGTCGGTGGGCAACAGGTCGCCCCGGGCCTGGTCGATGCCCACCTGCCCGGCGATGGCCTGGGCGGTGTGGGGGTTGTCGCCGGTGAGCATCAGGGTCTTGATCCCCAGCTCGTGCAACTGCTCGATCGCCTCGCGACTGGACTCCTTGACCGTATCAGCCACCGCGAACAGCGCCAGCGGGCCCTTGCTGTCCAGCAACAGGACCACGGTCTTGCCTTGTTTCTCCAGGGCGAAGAGTTTTTCCTCCAGGGCTGGCGAGCACAGGCCCAGCTCTTCCACCAGGCGGTGATTGCCCAGGTGGTACAGCTGGCCGCCGATTTCACCGCGTACACCACGGCCGGCCAGGGCCGCGAAGTTATCCACAGGGTGCATGGCCAGCTGCTTATCCACAGCCGCCTGGGCAATGGCCAGGGACACCGGGTGATCGGAGCGCCCGGCCAGGCTGGCGGCCAGGGCCGGCGCGGTATCGCTGGCCAGCGGGTCCAGGGGCAGGAAGTCGGTCTGTACCGGCTTGCCGTGGGTGATGGTGCCGGTCTTGTCCAGGGCCAGGTAATCCAGCTTGTAGCCACCTTCGAGGTAGACCCCACCCTTGACCAGGATGCCCTTGCGCGCCGCGGCAGCCAGGCCGCTGACAATGCTCACCGGCGTCGAGATCACCAATGCACACGGACAGGCCACCACCAGCAGCACCAGGGCGCGGTAGATCCAGTCGAACCAGACACCGCCCATGAACAGCGGGGGAATCAGCGCCACCGCCAGGGCGAAGGCAAACACCGCCGGGGTGTAGATCTTCGAGAATGTATCGACGAAGCGCTGGGTCGGTGCCCGGGCGCCCTGGGCTTGTTCGACGGCGTGGATGATCCGCGCCAGGGTCGAGTTGCTGGCCGCGGCAGTGACCCGGTACTCCAGGGCGCCCGCCTGGTTGATGGTGCCGGCGAACACCTTGTCGCCGAGGGTTTTCTCCACGGGCAGGCTCTCGCCGGTGATCGGTGCCTGGTCGATGGTGGAGTTGCCGCTGACCACTTCGCCATCCAGGCCGATACGTTCGCCGGGACGCACCCGCACCGTGGCACCCAGTTCGACGCTTTTCGCTTCCTGTTCAAGCCAGGTACCGTCTGCCTGCTGCACCGTGACCTGCTCCGGGGTCATCTGCATCAGGCCACTGATGGCATTGCGGGCCCGGTCCAGGGAGCGAGCCTCGATCAACTCGGCCACGGTGAACAGGAACATCACCATGGCCGCTTCCGGCCATTGGCCGATCAGCACTGCGCCGGTCACGGCGATGCTCATCAGGGCATTGATGTTGAGGTTGCGGTTCTTCAGGGCGATCCAGCCCTTCTTGTAGGTGCCCAGGCCACCACTGAGAATCGACACCAGGGCCACCAGCGCCACGAGCCAGTCCGGACCGGCACCGGTGAAGTGAATGACCTCGGCGGCCAGCGCCCCGACGCCGGACAGCGCCAGGGGCCACCAGGCCTTCTTCACGGGCTGCACCGGCGCGGGCGCGCTGTCGCTGCTCGTGTCCAGCGGCTCGGCCTGCATCCCCAGGGACTTGATGGCCTCGATGATCGGCGCAGTGCTCGGCAGATCATGGGTCACCGCGAGCACCCGGTTGATCAGGTTGAATTCCAGGGCCTGGATCCCCGCCAGCTTGCCCAGCTTGTTCTGGATCAGGGTCTGCTCGGTGGGACAGTCCATGGCCTCGATGCGAAAACTGCTCGACCGCGCACCAGCACCCGATGCCTCGCCCAGGATGACCCGGGCCGGCGCAGCAGCGGAACCGCAGCAGGAGCCGCCATGGCTACCATGATCATGGGGCTTGACCGGCTGCAACGTGCCCACGGCAGCATGGGCATGGCTGTGATCGTGATCGTGATCGTGATCGTGATCGTGATCGTGATCGTGATCGTGGCCAGCATGGACATGCTGGGCGTCGGGCTTGCGCGGGTTGTGGAGAGAATCGCTCATCGGGTCGCGTCCATATGAAGGGTGCTTGTTGCCAAGTGAACACCCTGTAGCCACTATAGGGTCAAGCACCCAATGGGAGACGACGGCGATGAAGATTGGCGAATTGGCGAAACTCACCGACTGCCAGGTGGAAACCATCCGTTATTACGAGCGAGAAGGCCTGCTGCCGGAGCCGGCCCGCAGCGAAGGCAACTACCGTCTCTACACCCAGGCTCACACCGAGCGCCTGACCTTCATCCGCAACTGTCGCAGCCTGGACATGACCCTGGAGGAGATCCGCAGCCTGCTGAACCTGCGGGACAGCCCCCAGGACCAGTGCGCCAGCGTCAACGCCTTGATCGACGAGCACATCCACCACGTCAAGGCCCGGATCGACGGACTGTTGGCCCTGCAGGAGCAACTGGTGGACCTGCGCCAGCGCTGCGGCGAGGAGCCGGACCTGGAGCCGTGCGGCATCCTTCAGCGCCTGGAGGTCAGTGGCTCGGTGGCCCCCAGCGAGGCCGAGCCCTCTCATGTCGGACGCAGCCACGGCCATTGAGCCCATTGGCCGGGCGCTACGTCCTCAGGAGCCGTGGCGCCCGGGCAGCAACCGCAGGTAGATCCCTTCCAGCAGCGCCAGCAGGGTCTGATCGAGCTGACGCCAGGTGACGCACCGCCGCACCAGCCAGGCACTGCCCAGCCCTACCAGGCATCCCCCCAGGATATCGAACGGGAAATGCACCCCCAGGTAGACCCGCGCCCAACCGACCAGCAAGGCCAGGGCCAGCATCACCAGGGCGGTCCTGCGCAAGGAGGCCAGCAGCAACGCGAAGCCCATGGCGAACATGCCGCTGGCGTGGTCGCTGGGGAAGGACGCGCCGGGGGCATGGGCCAGGAAGTTCTGTCCCAGTTCCAGCATGAAGGGCCGAGGATGGAACCATAGACCCCGAATCAGCAGGTTGCTGGCCAGGGCCACAACGATGCTCAGAGTTGCCAGCAGGACGATCATGCGCTGGCGCCGCTCGCCGAAAACCCAGAACAGCAACAGCAGCAACGGCACGCTCAGGACCACCCACTGCGCGAGAAAAACCGCCAGCTCACGCAGGGGCAACGAGGCATCGGCACTGGCATTGATGGCCAGGAACAGGCTGCGATTGAGTTCTTCCATTCAAGGGCTCGCATTCAGGAAAAAGAGGAACGCCGCGCCCGGGGCCTAGTCGCCCGCCAGACACGGCAATGCCCGGGATGCATCCCGGGCACAGGTCGATAACGACAACAGGGTGAATCGACAGGGGCCGCGCGCTATCGGGCGCACGATCCCCGAGTACCGCAGGTGAAGCCTAGACCGCCATGGGCGCGGTCATCGGCGCATGGTGCTCGTACCCTTCCAGGGAGAAATCGCTCGGCTCGATCAGCTCCAGCCACTCCGGCTGATACACGCCGGTCTTGGCGAACTCTGGCACCCGCTCGGAGATCACCAGCTTGGGCATCGGGAACGGCTCGCGCTTGAGCTGCTCGTTGAGCATGTCCAGGTGGTTCTCGTAGACATGGGCGTCGCCGATGAAATAGGTGAACCAGCGCGGGGTGTAGCCGGTCAAGCGTCCGATCAGGCTCAACAGCGCCGCGCCTTCGGTGAGGTTGAAGGGTGTGCCCAGGCCCAGGTCGTTGGAGCGAATGTAGAGCGTCAGGGAAATTTCCCGGGTCTCGACATTGGGGTGGAACTGGTACAGCAGGTGGCACGGCGGCAGGGCCATTTCATCCAGCTGGGCGCAGTTCCAGCCATGGAACAGGATCCGCCGGCTGCCCGGGTCGTTGATGATGGTGTCGACGCACTGGCGCACCTGATCGATGGCCTTGTACAGCACCACGTAGGCTTGCCCGTCTTCCTCGCCCGCCGCGATCTGCCGGTAGCCCTGGCTCAACGCCAGGTCGATGGCGGCCTGGTTGGCCGTCTTGATCTGCTTGTAGGCTGGCCACTTGCGCCATTGCACACCGTAGATCTCGCCGAGATCGTCTTCGCCCTGGCGGAACGGGTTGGCCAGCCACTGGGCGTTCTCGTTGGCGTTCTGGTCCCAGACCTTGCAGCCCAGGGCGCGGAACTCGGCGGCATTGTTGACGCCGCGCAGGAAGCCGACCATTTCGCCGATGGCCGACTTGAAGGCCATCTTGCGGGTGGTGATGGCCGGGAAGCCTTCCTTGAGGTCGTAGCGCAGCATCGCCCCCGGGAAGCTGATGGTGTTCACACCGGTGCGGTTGGCCTGCTTGGTGCCGTTGTTGATGACGTGGGCCACCAGATCAAGATATTGCTTCATGAAGTACCTGCATCCTTGAACCCGGGACCTGCGTCCCGGGATTCGAATTTATTGCGCCGCGCTCTTGGCCGGAGCGCGATGATAAGCCAGCCAGATCAATCCCAGGCCACCGAGGATCATCGGCACGCACAGCACCTGACCCATGGTCAGCCAGTTCCAGGCCAGGTAGCCCAGTTGGGCGTCCGGCACACGGACGAACTCGACGATGAACCGGAAGATCCCGTAGAACAGCGCGAACATGCCGGAGACCGCCATGGTCGGCCGTGGCTTGCGCGAGAACAGCCACAGGATCAGGAACAGCGCCACGCCTTCCAGGGCGAACTGGTACAGCTGCGACGGATGGCGCGGCAACTGGGCCGGATCGCTGAACGGCGGGAAGACCATGGCCCAGGGCAGGTCGGTGGCCTTGCCCCAGAGCTCGGCGTTGATGAAGTTGCCAATGCGCCCAGCGCCCAGGCCGATCGGCACCATGGGCGCGACGAAATCCATCAGTTCGAAGAAGGTCTTGTTGTTGCGCTTGCCGAACCACCAGGCCGCCAGCATTACCCCGATGAAACCGCCATGGAACGACATGCCGCCCTTCCACACCTCGAAGATCAGGGTCGGGTTGGCCAGGTAGGCACTCAGGTCATAGAACAGCACGTAGCCCAGGCGCCCACCGACGATCACGCCCATGGACAGCCAGAACACCAGGTCCGAAAGCTTTTCCTTGGTCCAGGTCGGGTCGAAACGGTTGAGCCGGCGCGATGCCAGCAGCCAGGCACCGCCGATGCCGATCAGGTACATCAGGCCGTACCAGTGGATTTTCAGCGGGCCGATGGCCAGGGCCACCGGATCAATCTGCGGGTAAGGCAGCATTGCGACTCCTCGTAAGGGTTGAGACTTCGATTCCCGGGCGAAACTGTCACGCCAGGATTAAGCCAGGATTGCGTCACGGCTCAGAACAGGAAGCTGACCCCGACGCAGAACAGCAGCGCGGCGAACAGTCGTTTCAGCAATCGCGGTGACAACTTGTGAGCCAGGCGCGCACCGATACGGGCGAACACCATGCTGGTCAGGGCGATGCCCAGCAGCGCCGGCAAATAGACGAAACCCAGACTATGAGCCGGCAGCAGGGGGTCATGCCAGCCCAGAATCATGAAACTTAGCGCACTGGCCAGGGCGATGGGCAGGCCGCAGGCCGATGAAGTGGCCACCGCCTGCTGCATCGGCACGCTGCGCCAGGTGAGGAACGGTACCGTCAGCGAGCCGCCACCGATGCCGAAGATCGCCGAGGCCCAGCCGATCACCCCGCCGGCGGCGGTCAGGCCGAGCTTGCCAGGCACGTCGCGGCTGGCCTTGGGCTTGAGTTCGAGGGTCATTTGCACGGCGATCACCAGGGCGAATACACCGATGATCTTCTGCAGGTTCGGGCCGGAGATCGCCTCCGCGGTCAACGCCCCGAAACCGGCCCCCATCAGGATACCCAAGGCCATCCAGGCAAAGATCGGCCAGCGCACCGCGCCCCGACGATGGTGTTCGCGGACCGAGTTGATCGAGGTGAAGATGATGCTGGCCAGGGACGTACCGACCGCCAGGTGAGTCAGCACCGAGGCGTCGAAGCCTTGCAGGGTGAAACTGAATACCAGCACCGGCACGATGATGATTCCGCCACCTACGCCGAACAGCCCGGCCAGTACGCCCGCGCAGGCGCCCAGTAGCAGATAGAGCAGAAATTCCATGGGAGCATCCAAAATTGAGTCCGGCATGTTAACGGATGCGCCACCTCGGACTCCACCGGATGACGATGGATACCCGCCGGTTCTGTGCGTAAAGTGGGCAAAAACACACAGGGGGCCACCTTCATGTGCTTGATAGTCTTTGCCTGGCGACCGGGTCATGCCCTGCCACTGATCGTCGCGGCCAACCGCGACGAGTTCTACGCCCGGCCCAGCCTGCCACTGGCGCAATGGCCAGAATCGCCGCAGATCCACGCAGGACGCGACCTGGAGGCCGGCGGCACCTGGCTTGGGGTTGGCGCAGGCGGCCGCTTCGCCGCCCTGACCAATATCCGCAACCCGCACCAGCCTCCGGCACGGCGCTCCCGGGGTGAGCTGGTGGCGCGTTTTCTCGCCGGCACCATCGACCTGGATGAGTACCTGCGCGATGTGGTGGGTCGCTCGCTGGAGTACGCCGGTTTCAACCTGCTGCTGGGCACCGCGGACCAACTCTGGCACTACAACGCCGGGGACACGGCACCACGCCAGCTGGAGACCGGCGTCTATGGCCTGTCCAATGCCGGGCTCGACACCCCCTGGCCCAAGCTGATCAAGGCCAAGGCGGCACTGCGCGAAACCCTGGACGATCCCCGGCCCCAGGCCTTGCTGGCCCTGCTGAGCGATCCGCAGACCGCACCGTTCGCCGAGTTGCCGGACACCGGCGTGGGCCTGGCCACCGAGAGCCTGCTGTCGAGCATCTTCATTGCCAGCGCCGCCTATGGCACCCGCGCCAGTACCGCGCTGATCGTCCACGCCGATGGTTCACGGCATCTGGTCGAGCGCAGTTTCGGCCCCTGTGGCGGGCACCTGGGAGAAATCGAGCTGAGGGTCTGAGCCTGGATGGGCAGCCGGTTCCGCAGGAAACCGGCTGGCAGGCTAGAGGGTCTTGTTCGACGCCGGGTTGATCATGCGCGCCAGGCCGAGCTTCTTCAGCGCGAGCTGCAACGAGCTGTGGATAACCTGCGGGTTGTCGATGGTCATCATTTCGTCCAGCAGTTCCCGGGCCTTGGCCATGCTGATCTGGCGCAGCATCCACTTCACCTTCGGCAGGTTGGTGGCGTTCATCGACAGGCTGTCGAAACCCATGGCCATAAGCAGCACCGCCGCAGCCGGATCACCGGCCATCTCGCCACAGATGCTCACCGGCTTGCCTTCGGCATGGGCATCGCGGACCACGGTCTGCAGCGCTTGCAGGACCGCGGGGTGCAGGTAGTCGTAGAGGTCGGCCACCCGCGGATTGTTGCGGTCCACGGCCAGCAGGTACTGGGTCAGGTCGTTGGAACCCACCGACAGGAAGTCCACCTGGCGCGCAAGTTCCTTGGTCTGGTACACCGCTGCGGGAATCTCGATCATCACCCCCACCGGCGGCATCGGCACGTCGGTGCCTTCGTCGCGCACTTCGCCCCAGGCGCGGTGGATCAGGTGCAGTGCTTCTTCCAGCTCGTGGATGCCGGAAATCATCGGCAGCAGGATGCGCAGGTTGTTCAAACCCTCGCTGGCCTTGAGCATGGCCCGGGCCTGCACCAGGAAGATCTCCGGGTGGTCGAGGGTCACGCGAATGCCGCGCCAGCCCAGGAAGGGGTTGTCTTCCTTGATGGGGAAGTAGGACAGCGACTTGTCGCCGCCGATGTCCAGGCTGCGCATGGTCACCGGTTGCGGGTGGAAGGACGCCAGCTGTTCACGATAGATCGCCAGCTGCTCTTTCTCACTGGGAAAGCGCTGGTTGATCATGAACGGCACTTCGGTGCGGTACAGGCCCACGCCCTCGGCACCGCGCTTCTGCGCCCGGGCCACATCAGCCAGCAGCCCGGTGTTGACCCACAAAGGCATGCGGTGGCCATCGGGGGTGATGCAAGGCTGATCGCGCAGGGCATCCAGGCCCTGGGCCAGTTGCCGTTCTTCTTCCACCACATCGGCGAACTGCTTGCGCAGCACGTCGCTGGGGTTGGTGTAGACCTCGCCGTGGTAGCCATCGACGATCATCTGGATGCCGTCGACCTTGGAATACGGCAGGTCGACCAGGCCCATCACTGTCGGGATACCCATGGCCCGGGCCAGGATCGCCACGTGGGAGTTGCCCGAGCCCAGTACCGAGACCAGGCCCACCAGCTTGCCTTCGGGCACTTCGCCGAGCATGGCCGGGGTCAGCTCTTCGCTGACCAGGATGGTGTTGTCGGGGTAGACCAGGGTCTGCTGGCGCTCTTCCTGGAGGTACGCCAGGAGCCGGCGGCCCAGGTCCTTGACGTCCGAGGCGCGCTCACGCAGATAGGCGTCGTCCATCAGTTCGAAACGGTTGACGTGATCGCCGACCACCTGGCGCAACGCGCCCTGGGCCCATTGCCCGGTCTTGATCACGGCCTTGACTTCGCTGCCCAGGGAGGCGTCGTCGAGCATCATCAGGTAGACATCGAACAGCGCCCGCTCTTCGGGGCGCAGTTGGGTCGCAAGTTTTTCCGACAGCGTGTGCATGTCGGCACGCACCCCTTCCAGGGCGCTCCTGAACAAGGCCAGTTCGGCGTCGATATCGGTGATGTGCTTGTCCGGTACCACGTCCAGGTCGGCCGGCGGCAGCATGACCACTGCGCTGCCCACCGCCGCGCCGGGGGAGCCCGGTACGCCGACGAACTTGGCTTCCTGGATGCCCTTGCCCTGGCGCCCCAGGCCGCGGATCGACCCCGTGGCCTCGGCATGGGCGATAACCCCCGCCAACTGGGCACTCATGGTCACCAGGAAGGCTTCTTCGCCCTCGTCGAACTGGCGACGTTCCTTCTGCTGGATGACCAGGACCCCGACCACCCGGCGGTGGTGGATGATCGGCGCACCGAGGAAAGAGGCGTAACGCTCTTCACCGGTCTCGGCGAAGTAGCGATAGCGGGGGTGATCGGCAGCGTTTTCCAGGTTGAGGGGTTCTTCCCGGGTGCCCACCAGGCCTACCAGGCCTTCGTTGGGCGCCATGCTGACCTTGCCGATGGAGCGCTTGTTCAAGCCCTCGGTGGCCATCAGCACGAAACGGTTGGTTTCCGGGTCCAGCAGGTAGACCGAGCAGACCTGACTACCCATGGCTTCTTTGACGCGCAAGACGATGATCCCCAACGCCGTCTTGAGATCCTTGGCGGAGTTAACTTCCTGGACGATCTTGCGCAGCGTATTGAGCATGGCTCGGGGTCGAACTCCGTCGTCAGTCGCGCACTAGAAGGCGCGGGGCAAGCTCTTTGAGAGCGCGGCGATACACCTCGCGCTTGAATGTCACCACCTGGCCCAACGGATACCAATAACTGACCCAGCGCCAGCCATCGAACTCCGGTTTACCGGTCAGATCCATCCGCACCCGCTGCTCGTTGGAGATCAGGCGCAGGAGAAACCATTTCTGCTTCTGGCCGATGCACAACGGTTGGCTGTGAGTCCTGACCAGACGCTGCGGCAAACGATAGCGCAACCAGCCCCGGGTGCAGGCGAGAATTTGCACATCCTCGCGCTCAAGGCCCACTTCTTCGTTCAACTCGCGGTACAAGGCGTCTTCTGGCGTTTCGTCGGGGTTGATACCCCCTTGAGGAAACTGCCAGGCATCTTGATTGATACGGCGAGCCCATAGCACCTGGCCGGCATCATTCGTCAGAATGATCCCGACATTGGGGCGAAAACCATCGGGGTCGATCACGGCCACAACCTCGCAAACGCATGTCGCCGCATTGTTCCATAAAGCTTGGGAATGCAGCAACGAGGCGGCCAAGCTTATGTGCACTCTTGTGAAAAGACCGTATTCTGGGCACCTTTTCCAAGACTTTTCAGTGAGTAACTGCAATGCGCCTGGCTTTATTCGACTTGGACAACACGCTTCTGGGTGGCGACAGCGACCACGCCTGGGGCGACTACCTCTGCGAAAAGGGCTACCTCGATCCGGTGGCCTACAAGACTCGCAACGACGCGTTCTACCAGGACTACCTGGCCGGCAAGCTCGACAACGCCGCGTACCTGAACTTCTGCCTGGAAATCCTCGGCCGTACCGAGATGGACGTGCTCGCACAATGGCACCGCGACTACATGCGCGACTGCATCGAGCCGATCCTGCTGCCCAAGGCCCAGGCCCTGCTGGCCCGGCACCGCGAGGCCGGCGATAAGCTGGTGATCATCACCGCCACCAACCGCTTCATCACCGCCCCCATCGCCGAACGCCTGGGCGTGGAAACCCTGATCGCCACCGAGTGCGAGATGCAGGACGGCCGCTACACCGGGCGCAGCACCGACGTACCGTGCTTCCGTGAGGGCAAGGTGACCCGCCTGCTGCGCTGGCTGGAGGAAACTGGCCACGACTTGCAAGACAGCTATTTCTACAGCGACTCGATGAATGACCTGCCGCTGCTGGAGCAGGTGACTACCCCGGTGGCGGTCGACCCAGACCCCAATCTGCGGGCCGAAGCGCAAAAACGCGGCTGGCAAGTGATCAGCCTGCGCGACTGAGGAACTCCCCGGGCCGCCCTGCGGCCCGCGACGGCTAGGCCGGCTTGGCCACCATCAGGTAGAAGATCGCCATGAAGGCCAGGAAGGCCGGCCAGCCCAGGGCGAACCACCAGCGCATATAAAGAGCCGCCCGCATCGGCATCGGTGTTCCATCGCGCAACGCCTGCTCGGCCATCTTGTGCACCCGGATCTGCAACCAGACCACCGGCAGCCAGCACACCCCCGCCAGGACATAGAGCCCCAGGCTCCACATCAGCCAGGACTGCTGGATCGACCAGCCCGCCAGGTGTATCAGCCCCAGCCCGCTCAGCGGCTGGAACACCGCCGTGGTCGCGGTGAAGGCCCAGTCGGCGAATACCAGGTGCCTGAAAGTCACGGCAATCACCTGCACCTGGCCGCTGCGCCAGGCCCGCAAGGCGTAGTAGGCAGAACCCGCCCCCAGGCCGAAAAGGACGGTGGAGGACAGGATATGCAGGGTTTTCAGCAGCAGGTAAGCGCTCATCGGCGAGGTTCGGTCCACAACAGCCAAAGGGTCGCCACCATCAGCACCAGGTTCTTGGCGACGGCGGCATAAGGGTCAAACCAGAAATGCGGGAGGATCAGGCTGATGATCAGCGTGTAGCCGAACATCAGCAGCAACTGCGCCTGCAAGGCTCGCCGGCGCCAGCGCCGTAGCAGCAGGCCGACGCCCAGCACGGCGTCGCAGAGCGAACCGCCGATCACTGCCACAACCGCCCAGGCACCCTGCACCCCGGCCTCGGCCATGATCCGCAGCCCCCACGTGTAGCCAGGCCCGATGCACACCACCGCCGTTCCGAGCCAGATCAGCACCATCACCGCCAGCAGCATCGGCCGCAGTACCAACTGGGCCGTTTGCCCAGCCTGGGGCCAGTCCCCCAGGCGCATCGCCAGGGGCGCGACGTGATAGCCACAGACCGAAGCCAGCACCTCGGGATCCGCCAGGTTGTCCTGGCGGGCCATGCTCAGGCTCTGTGGGCTCAAGGCCCGCCACCCTAGGCGCTCGCCCAACCCAGCGGCAAGTCCCAGGATCGGCCCGGGCAACTGGATATAACGGGCCGGCGCCCAGCCCTGGGCAGCCCGCAGTCGATCGAGCAGTTGCCCCATGGTCATCCGCTGCGGACCGACCAGCGGCAGGACCATGGACTCTTGCGGCCAGTGCCTGAGCAACGCCAGCACCGCGGCGCTCAAGTCATCCACATGCAGGGGCTGCATCTGCGCCCGGGTGGACAGCAGCGGGATCAGCGGCCAGGGCGACAGCCGCGCCAGCCAGCCACTGCTGGCCCCCCCCGCACCGAGCACCAGCGAGGGCCGCAGCACCACCGCTGGAATATCCAGGCCCAGGAGGTATTCGTCCGCCACGGCCTTGCTTGCCAGGAACGGCACCCGTGGCTGGCTGCCGGCGCCCAACGCGGAAATCTGCAGCACTCGCGTGCCACGCGCCGCCGCCAGGTCGAACAGCGCGCGCGTACCCGAGTCCTGGGTCAGGCTCAGGGCCTTGGGGTCGTTGCTCAGCAGCCCGGCGGCATTGATCAGCAGGTCGGTATCGGCCGGCAGCTCGAACGAGCCGGGCTCACGGGCGAGGCGATCGAGGTCCAACTGCAACCACTGCACCCCGGGCAAACCCCGAGGTTGTGGCTGGCGGCTGGTAGCGATCAATTGATGACCGGCGGCGTGCAACGCCGCCAGCAGATGACGACCGACAAACCCCGTGGCCCCCACCAGAACAACCTTCATGGCGATCCTTAGGCCGGGTCAGACCGGCTTGGCCCCCATGAGGCCGGCGATGGTGACAAAACACAGGGCACTGAAGACCGCCAGCACCAGGGTGAAGGTCAGGCCGCTGGCGGCCTTGGCCTGGCGCAGGCGATTGAGCCGCACCATCAGCCACAACCAGGCCAGCGCTCCCAGGGTGTAGAGCACACTGGAGCCCAGGACCCAGGTCTGCCCCAGCGGCCAGCCCACCAGGTGGACCAGCCACCATCCGGTGAACGGCAAGGTCACCAGGCCCAGGGCCAGCAGCAGCCAGCCGAACAGGCCGGGACGGTGCAGCACCCTGCCGTAGGCCGTCGCATCACCCTGGCGGCGCAGGCGCCAGACCCAGATCGCCAAGCCCAGCGCGCTGCCCAGCAGCAATACCGTGGCCAGTACATGAAGTGTCTTGAGCGTGGTCAGCGTTTCCATATTCTCGCGTCCTTAAGGCCTCGATCCTCAGCGTAGCCGCTCAGCCAAGGAACAGCTGGTAGGCCGGGTTGTCGCTTTCGTCCCAGTACGGATAACCAATCTGCTCCAGGGCTGCCGGCACCAGGTGGCGTTCATCGGCCGGCACTTGCAGGCCTGCGACCACCCGCCCGTCCGCCGCGCCATGGTTGCGGTAATGGAACATGGAGATGTTCCAGCGCCCGCCCAGCTTGTTGAGGAAGTTGAACAGGGCCCCCGGGCGCTCCGGGAACTCAAAGCGCAGTACCAGTTCGTCGCTGACCTTTTCCGCGCGACCGCCAACCATGTAGCGGATGTGCAGCTTGGCCAGTTCGTTGTCGGTCAGGTCGATCACCGGGAAGCCCTGCTCGGCCAGGCTGGCGATCAACAGGCTGCGCGGATCGTTTTCCGGGTGGGTCTGCACGCCAACGAAGATGTGCGCCTCGCTGCCGGTGTTGTAGCGGTAGTTGAATTCGGTGATCTGGCGTTTGCCCACGGCCTCGCAGAACGCCTTGAAGCTGCCGGGCTTCTCGGGGATGGTCACGGCGATGATGGCTTCGCGGCCTTCACCCAGCTCGGCACGCTCGGCTACATGGCGCAGGCGGTCGAAGTTGACGTTGGCCCCGGAATCGATGGCCACCAGGGTCTGCCCGCTGATGCCGCGCTGCTCGACGTACTTCTTGATTCCTGCCACGCCCAGGGCGCCGGCAGGTTCGGTGATCGAGCGGGTATCGTCGTAGATATCCTTGATTGCCGCGCAGATTTCGTCGGTGCTGACGGTGATCACTTCATCCACATAGTCTTTGCAGATATCGAAGGTATGCTGGCCGATCTGCGCCACCGCCACGCCGTCGGCGAAGATCCCCACGGTTGGCAACACCACCCGCTCACCCGCGGCCATGGCGGCCTGCAGGCAATTGGAGTCATCGGGCTCGACACCGATGACCTTGGTCTCCGGGCGCAGGTATTTCACGTAGGCCGCGATGCCGGCAATCAGCCCGCCGCCGCCAACCGGCACGAAGATCGCGTCCAGCGGGCCCGGATGCTGGCGCAGGATCTCCATGGCCACGGTGCCCTGCCCGGCAATGGTGTGCGGATCATCGTAGGGGTGGATATAGACGTAGCCCTTCTCGTCCACCAGCTTCAGCGAATAGGCCAGCGCCTCGGGGAAGGTGTCGCCGTGCAGCACCACCTTGCCGCCCCGGGAGCGCACGCCCTCGACCTTGATTTCCGGGGTGGTCTTGGGCATCACGATGGTGGCCTTGACCCCCAGCACCTTGGCGGCCAGGGCCAGCCCCTGGGCATGGTTGCCCGCCGAGGCGGTGACCACGCCACGGGCGCGTTCGGCATCGGTGAGCTGGGTCAGCTTGTTGTAGGCGCCACGAATCTTGAACGAGAACACCGGCTGCAAATCTTCGCGCTTGAGCCAGATCTGATTGCCCAGCCGCTCGGAAAGCTGGCGGGCGGTCTGCAAGGGAGTTTCTACGGCAACGTCATAAACGCGCGAGGTGAGGATCTTCTTTACGTACTGTTCGAGCATCGGAAAGCATCACTGGGCGGGTTGGGCAGGGCCAAGGAGTCTAACCCAGCGTTTGCCCGTGCGACCACACGAATACCAAGGTTTTGCCCCGCACCCGCAGCATGCGGGGCAGGCAGGCGGGGGATTGGCCAGACGGGCAATGACCTGATCTGCGCCGGCGCCTATAATGCCGGGCTTTGTGCCCCCCCTTGCCCGCTTCGGAGCCCGCATGACCCAGGATCAACTCAAACAGGCCGTCGCCCAGGCCGCCGTCGACCTTATCCTCCCGAAACTCGACGACAAGAGCATCGTCGGGGTTGGCACCGGCTCCACCGCCAACTGCTTCATCGACGCCCTGGCCCAGCACAAGGGTGCCTTCGACGGCGCCGTGGCCAGCTCCGAAGCCACCGCCGCACGCCTCAAGGGCCACGGCATCCCGGTGTATGAGCTCAATACCGTCAGCGACCTGGAGTTCTACATCGATGGCGCCGACGAAAGCGACGCGCACCTGAACCTGATCAAGGGCGGTGGCGCAGCCCTGACCCGGGAGAAGATCGTCGCCGCCGTGGCCAAGACCTTCATCTGCATTGCCGACGCCAGCAAGCTGGTCCCGGTGCTGGGCAACTTCCCCCTGCCGGTGGAGGTGATCCCGATGGCCCGCAGCCACGTGGCTCGCGAGTTGGTGAAGCTGGGCGGCGACCCGGTGTACCGCGAAGGCGTGGTCACCGACAACGGCAACATCATTCTCGACGTGCACAACATGCAGATCACCCACCCGGTGGAACTGGAAAGCCGGATCAACGCCATTGTCGGCGTGGTCACCAACGGCCTGTTCGCCGCGCGTCCTGCTGACGTCCTGCTGCTGGGCACCGCCGAAGGCGTACAGACCCTCAAGGCCTGACCACCCGGACCTGTTCCGCGACCAGCTCCCAGGGCATTCGCCCTGGCTGGCCAGTCTCGACGCCCGGGCTAGCGAGCGGGCTTCTTGAAGACGTAGAACAGGTTCGGCTCGCTGACCAGGTACAGCGTGCCTTCATCGTCCATGGCGATGCCTTCGGCTTGGGGCACCGCCTGCCCCAACCCTTGCCGGCCCTTGCCTAGCGCCAGGGTACTCAAGGGACGCCCCTGGGGGTCGAGCTCCAGCACCAGCCGCGACTCATCCGACAGCGCCAGCAGATGGCCGCTGCGCTCATCGTATTGCAGGCTCGAAAGATCGCGCACGAACAGCGCCGCGTCGCGCTTGGGGTTGTTCACCACGTGCATGGCGTAGGGCGTGTCCGGTTCGCTGTCGGGAAACCCCTGGACCTCGTAGATCAGCATCGGATCACGTTCCTTGGCAACGAACAGGCGCTTGCCCCGGGAGTCGTAGGCCAGCCCCTCGAACCCCTTGTTGCCGCTCATGTGCAGGCCGAGGGTAACCTGCTCCGCTTGCGCCGCATCCACCATCGTGGTGTCGTCCCGCAGCCTGATCTTGATCAGTCGCTGCTGGCGCTCGTCGCTGATCACGTAGGTATCGGCGCTGATGAACTCCACCGCCTCGGGGTCGGCGAACCCCACCAGGGCCACGCGCCGGAGCACCTGCCCATCCAGGGACAGCTCGATCAGCTCGGGCTGCTTGTTGGTCACGGTGAACAGGCTGTTGCGCAACGGGTCGTAGGTCAGCGCCGACACATCATCCAGGCCCTCGATGGCCTGGGCCTCGCGCACCACCCGGTAATCACCCAGGCCCAGCGAATGCGGGTCACCCGCTTGCCAGTAGGCCTGCCAGTCGAACCAGGCGCGCTGCCACAGCCGGTGGTTGTGGGCGAATGCCGCCAGCAGCACGACCACCAGGCCGACAACAAGATAGAGGGGATGGAAACGACTCAAGCGATACATGGCAGGCAAGCTCGAAAACAGGACAGGCAGATGAAATATCACGACCGCCTGAATTCAAGCTTAATCGGAGCAGCCGGGCCCGGCGCTCAGCGTTTCTCGAAGCGATAGAACAGGTTGGATTCGCTGACCAGGTACAGGTTGCCTGCCTCGTCCATGGCCACGCCTTCGGCCCGCGGGATGGTGTTCTTCAGGCCATTGAAGCCGCCAAGCAGGGTCATGAAGCTGACTTGCTCGCCCTGCTCGTCCAGCTCCAGCAGCAGGTGGGACTCGGCAGACAGCACCAGGGTATGGCCGGTGCGCGGGTCGATGCCCAGGGCCGAGAGGTTGCGCAGGTCGAGCTCATCGCTGGGCAGCTTCTGCTTGTCGCCCTTGAGCACGTGGCCATCGCTGCTCCAGGTGAACAGCGCCGGCGGACGTTCCTCGCCCAGCAGCAGCTGCTGCTTGCGTGGGTCCCAGGCCACTGCTTCGAAAGCCTTGTTCTGGTCTTCCGAGGGCCCCAGGTCGTACTTGGGATAATCGGCAATATTCAACTGGCTGGTAGCGGCATCGACCTTGACGATCACCACGGAGTGATCACGCTCATCGACGATCGCCATCAGGCCACCTTCCATCACGGCCACCCCTTCAGGATTGCTCCAGCCCACCAGGGGAATCTTGCGCAGGACATCGCCCTGAAGGCTCAGCTCCACCAGGAACGGATGCTTGCCCATCACGGAAAACAGGGTCTTGGTCTGTGGGTTGTAGGACAGGTCGGAGGCTTCGTCGCGCTCCAGCCCTGGCATCAGCTTGGCGTCGATCACCGCCCGATAGGTGGGCAGCCAGATACTGGCACTGCGCTCAGCCGGGCTGACGAAGCCTTCCTGCAGCCAGAGCACGCCGCGGTCATCCCAATGCATGATGCTGGCCAGCCCATAGCTGAGCACGCCAGCCAGCAATAGCCAGGAATACCAGCGCATGCGCAATCGCAAGCGGCGGGGAGTGTAGGGTTTGGTCAGCGGTTGGGCATCCATTTCACAGATTCCAGAAGCTCGGCCGTAGGTAATAGCACGCAAATTTGAGTACTGCGCACCATAAACCCGGAGATTATCCGGAGGGAATGTGAAAAAACGGTAAAAGCGCGAGGGCTTTCTGCGAGATGTCCGTCCTTTCGGCGCCCTCGCAGAAAGTTTCCGATCAACGGACGGTGCTGGTGAAGCGGCTGACGCCGGGCAATTCAAGCACCAGCTCGTCACCGATATTCAGTGGCCCCACGCCGACCGGGGTGCCGGTCAGGATCACATCACCGGCCTGCAACGAGAAACAGCCCGCCATGTACTGGATCATCGGCACGATGGGGTTGAGCATGATGCTGCTGTTGCCATCCTGGCGCACTTCGCCATTGATGGTCAGGCGAATGCCGATATCAGTCAGGTCGGCGAAGGTGCTGCCCACCACAAAAGGTGCGATGACCGCCGCGCCGTCGAACGACTTGGCGATCTCCCAGGGCAGCCCCTTGGCCTTGAGCTCGGCCTGCTTGTCCCGCAGGGTCAGGTCCAGGGCCGGGGCAAAACCGGAAATGGCATCCAGCACTTCCTCGCGGCTGGGCGCTGGAGACAGCGGCTTGCCGATCAACACCGCGATCTCGGCCTCGTAGTGCACCGAGCCACGCTCGGTGGGAATGGCGAAACCGCCTTCCAGGGGCACGACACAGCTGCCTGGCTTGATGAACAGCAACGGCTCGGTGGGGACCGGGTTGTCCAGTTCCTTGGCGTGCTCGGCATAGTTGCGGCCGATGCAGACCACCTTGCCCAGCGGGAAATGGATCCGGGTACCGTCGACGTACTGGTGCTGATAGCTCATTACCGACTCCTGCTCGTGCGCTTGTTCGGGGGACTGCCTGGACTCAAGCAGCGAAGATCTTGCCAGGGTTCATGATGCCGTTCGGATCGAACACGGCCTTGACCGCCTTCATGTACTCGATTTCCACCGGCGAGCGACTGTAGGTCAGGTAGTCGCGCTTGGTCATGCCCACGCCATGCTCGGCGGAAATCGAACCGTTGTACTTCTCGACGGTTTCAAACACCCATTTGTTGACGGTGGCGCACTTGGCGAAGAACTCGTCCTTGCTCAGGTCGTCGGGCTTGAGGATGTTCAAGTGCAGGTTGCCGTCGCCGATATGGCCGAACCAGACGATCTCGAAATCCGGGTAGTGCTTGCCGACGATGCTGTCGATTTCCTGGAGGAATGCCGGCACTTTCGACACGGTGACCGAGATGTCGTTCTTGTACGGCGTCCAGTGGGAAATGGTCTCGGAGATGTACTCGCGCAGTTTCCACAGATTGTGCAACTGGGTTTCGCTCTGGCTCATCACGCCATCGAGCACCCAGCCCTGTTCGACGCAATGCTCGAAGGTCTCGAGGGCGTGGTTGGCCACCTCCTCGGTGGTGGCTTCGAACTCCAGCAGCGCATAGAACGGACACTCGGTCTCGAACGGTGCCGGCACATCGCCGCGGGCCAGGATCTTGGCCAGGGCCTTGTCGGAAAAGAATTCGAAGGCCGTCAGGTCGAGCTTGCCCTGGAATGCATGCAGCACCGGCATGATCGAGTCGAAGTCAGGCGTGCCGAGCACCATCGCGGTGAGGTTCTTCGGCGCGCGGTCCAGGCGCATGGTGGCCTCGACCACGAAACCCAGGGTGCCCTCGGCGCCGATGAACAGCTGGCGCAGGTCATAGCCGGTGGCGTTCTTGATCAGGTCCCTGTTCAGTTCCAGCAGGTCGCCATTGCCGGTGACCACTTTCATGCCAGCCACCCAGTTGCGGGTCATGCCGTAGCGAATCACCTTGATCCCGCCGGCATTGGTACCGATATTGCCGCCAATCTGGCTGGAGCCTGCCGATGCGAAGTCCACCGGATAGTACAGGCCGCTCTCCTGCGCGAGGTTCTGCAACTGCGCGGTCACCACACCTGGCTGGCATACCGCGGTGCGGTCGGTCAGGTTCAGTTCGAGAATCTGGTTCATGTAGTCGAAGGACACCACCACCTCGCCGTTGGCCGCCACTGCGGCAGCCGACAGCCCGGTACGGCCGCCCGACGGCACCAGCGCCACCTTGTGTCGGTTGGCCCAGCGAACGATGGCCTGGACCTGCTCGGTGCTCTTGGGGAACACGATGGCTGTCGGGGCGGGGGCGAAATGTTTGGTCCAATCCTTGCCGTAGGCATTCAGCGAGTCGGCGTCGGTCAGTACTTTGCCGGGCTCAACCAGGGTCTTCAGCTCATCAATCAGGGCAGGATTGGTCATCGACAGAACTCTCGAACAATTCATGGTCATCCTGAGAACGCTTCACGTCGCAGGAATGAGTGTTTAGCGGGGCGCGTATGCTAGCATACCGCCCCCGCAGCAGAGTGCCCAAGGGCCTTCTGCGGTGCCGGCCTCGCGCCGTCCAGGTCAGCTCGAGCTGTCCACTTCCCTGCCAATTTCTCCGGGACACAGGTTTACGCAGATGAGCAAGACTTCTCTCGATAAGAGCAAGATCAAGTTCCTTCTCCTCGAAGGCGTCCACCAATCCGCTGTCGACGTCCTCAAGGCCGCCGGCTACACCAGCATCGAGTACCTCACCGGTTCTCTGCCGGAAGCCCAGCTCAAGGAAAAGATCGCCGATGCACACTTCATCGGCATCCGCTCCCGCACTCAGCTGACTGAAGAGATCTTCGAGCACGCGAAAAAACTGGTCGCAGTGGGCTGTTTCTGCATCGGCACCAACCAGGTGGACCTGTCCGCAGCGCGCGAGCGCGGCATCGCGGTGTTCAACGCGCCTTACTCCAACACCCGCTCGGTAGCCGAGCTGGTACTGGCCGAGGCCATCCTGCTGCTGCGCGGCATTCCAGAGAAAAACGCTTCCTGCCATCGTGGTGGCTGGATCAAGAGCGCGGCCAACTCCTTCGAAATCCGCGGCAAGAAGCTGGGTATCGTCGGTTATGGCTCCATTGGCACCCAGCTGTCGGTCCTGGCCGAAGGCCTGGGGATGCAGGTGTTCTTCTATGACACCGTGACCAAGCTGCCGCTGGGCAACGCTACCCAGGTAGGCAACTTGCATGAACTACTGGGCATGTCCGACATCGTCACCCTGCACGTGCCGGAAACCGCAGCCACCCAGTGGATGATCGGCGAGAAGGAAATCCGCGCCATCAAGAAGGGCGGCATCCTGATCAACGCCGCGCGCGGCACCGTGGTCGAACTGGACGCCCTGGCGGACGCGATCAAGGACAAGCACCTGATCGGCGCGGCCATCGACGTGTTCCCGGTCGAGCCCCGCTCCAACGACGAAGAGTTCGAAAGCCCGCTGCGTGGCCTGGACAACGTGATCCTGACCCCGCACATCGGCGGTTCCACCGCTGAAGCCCAGGCCAACATCGGTCTGGAAGTGGCCGAGAAACTGGTCAAGTACAGCGACAACGGTACCTCGGTATCCTCGGTCAACTTCCCTGAAGTCGCCCTGCCTGCCCACCCTGGCAAGCACCGTCTGCTGCACATCCACGAGAACATTCCGGGCGTGATGAGCGAGATCAACAAGGTCTTCGCCGAAAACGGCATCAACATCTCCGGCCAGTTCCTGCAGACCAACGAAAAGGTCGGCTACGTGGTGATCGACGTCGACGCCGAGTACTCGGACCTGGCTCAAGAGAAACTGCAGCACATCAACGGCACCATCCGCTGCCGCGTGCTGTTCTGAGAGCAGCTTCAGGCGGCAAGTCTCAAGCTGCACTCCAGCTTGTAGCTTTTAGCTGAAACCTTGCTGCTAGCCGCACCAAAAAGGGAGCCTTGATAGGCTCCCTTTTTTGTCCGGCGTTTACGCTTATTTCACTGTCACTGTGATCTTCTTGGAGACGATCACCGGGTCGAACGGCACGTGGTTCTTGTCGCCCAGTTCCAGCTGCAGGGTGTGTTTGCCCGGAGCCAGGGTGACTTCGGTCTCGGTTTGGGCCTTGCCGAAGTGCAGGTGGTTGGCATCCATCGGAATCGGCATGTTCTCGGCCGGCAGCTGGTCGACGTCGATCAGCAGGTGATGGTGCCCAGTGTTGGCGCTCTGATCGCCCGCCGGTGCCAGGGCAATGCCCTCGACCCCGAACTTGACCTTGAAGGTCTTGTCCACGGTAGCCCCGTCAGCCGGGGAAACGATGAACACCTTGGCGCCGGCAGGTGCCTGCGTACGAGGAATTTCCGCTGCACCGACCAGCATCGAGGCTCCCAGCAATACACCCGCCAGGGCCGCGCAAGACATATACTTTTTCATTATCTTCTCCAGTTTCCGCAAATCTTTTACGGTTATGACAACTTCGTGGCAATTCGTTGTCGAAGGCACTCAACACCTTAGCAAAGCGAGCCTGATCAGAGCATCGCCCATATGAATTCAAGGAGTGACCATGCGTTTCCTGCCTGGCCTGATACTTCTGCTGCCCCTGGCGAGCACCTGCGTCCACGCCGAACTGATGGACGACGTCAATGATCGCCGGGAACTGCGCATCGCCCTGGAGGCCAATACCCCACCCTTCAACTACAAGGATGACGGCAAGCTTGCCGGCTTCGAAGTGGAGCTTGGGCAGTTGCTGGCCGCTGAGCTGGACGTGCGCGCAGACTTCGTGGTGGCAGAGGCTGCCGAGTTGCTGCCGGGTGTCGAGAGTGGCCGGTTCGACGTCGCTATCAATCACATAGCAGTGACACCGGAGCTCAAGGATCGTTTCGACTTCAGCGAACCCTACAGCTACTCCAGTGCCCAACTGATCGTGCGCAAGGAAGAGCAGCGCCCGCTGTTTTCCCTGCAATCGCTGCGTGGCCAGGCCCTGGGCGTGGCGCAGGGCAGCCAGTTCGTCGATCAGGCGCGCACCGTGGAAGGGATCAACCTGCGCAGCTATCCCGATGCCCAGCAGCCGATCAAGGATGTGGCGGACAAGCAGATCGACGCCGCCATCAGCGATCGCCTGCTGATTCCCTACGCCATTCGTGACAGCCGCCTGCCAGTGAAGGAAGGCGCCAAGGTGGGACCGACCCTGAGCCTGGCGATTCCCTTCCAGAAGGGTAACCCGGCGTTCCGGGCCAGCCTGGATAGCGCCTTGCAGCGGATCAAGGCAGACGGCCGGTTGATGGCCCTGTCGGACAAATGGTTCGGCATGGACGCCAGCAAGCCGCCCAAGGGCGAAGCCGAACAATAAACCTGGCCTGCCGCAGGCTGCGAGCGGCCCGAAAGGGCGCAGAGGACGCCAGAAGTTCGCAGGGAGCCGCCAGGCAAGGCCCTTCGGGCCTTTTCGCCGCCTCGCTAAAGCTCGACAGCGGCTACGAGGACAATGCAGCCAGGGCAGTGGCGGCTTCGGGCAGTTGCAGCTCGCTGAAGACCTGTACGCCGTGCTGCTTGAGCAACGCGGCGGTAACGCCCTCCCCCGGGACCTTGATCCCGCTGAAAGAGCCGTCATAGGTCAAGAGATTGCCGCAGGACGGGCTGTTGGCCTTGAGCACGGCAATACGTATGCCGTGCTTTTCCACCAGTTCCAGAGCCTGCCGGGCACCGGAGAGAAACTCGGCACTGACATCTTCACCCTCCGTGGTCATTACCGGTGTATGCCCCTCAAGCACGGCGACGCCCTGCCCACCGGGGATCTCCGCCGCCGCTCGGGGCGTCGGCAAGCCGCCCGCCACCTCCGGACACAGGGCGACCACCCGCCCCTCCTGCAGCCAGGCTGCCAGCACGTCGAACGGGCCACTGGCACCGCCGTCATAGCGCACCCGATGGCCCAGCAGGCAACGACTGACCAGGATCTTGTGCATCATCAGAACGGCTCGTTGCCGCGGCGCCGGAACCAACCCGTCAGGGACAGGCGTTCCCGGGTCGCGGGCAGGACTTCATGGGGCAGCTCACCGGAGAGGAACACCACCAGCCGACCGCCGACAGGCTCCAGGTCATGCTGCCCCTGGGCACCCAGGTACATGCGCAGTTGCCCGCCCTGCTCCGGCAGCCACTGCGAGTTGAGATAGACCACCGCCGACACCATCCGTCGATCATCGTCGCGAAACCGATCCACATGACGCTTGTAGAAGGCACCCGGCGGGTACATCGCAAAATGGCATTCGAAGTCCTCCAGCCCGAGGAACAGGCCACGGTTCAGGGCTTCGCGCAGGCTGTCCATCAGTTCCAGGTAGGCATCGATGGCCTCGGCCTGGCTGGGTTCGAGCCACTGGATGTGATCGCCGCGAATACCCTCGCGGATCTCCTGCGCAGGGCCACGCCCGACCGCTGCAGGGGCCAGTTCACCGTCAGCGGCACGTTTACGGCACTCGGCGGCCAGTTCGAGGGTCAGAGCCTCGGGCAGGAACACATCCTGCTGCGACCAGCCACGGGCGGCCAGGTCGTCGACGATGCGCAACAACAGCGGGTGATCAGAGGGTATGTGCATGGCGCGCATAGTATCCAGGCGCGGATAAATCCGACAGAGCCACAGGGCGGCAGATACAGCATTTTTTGCGCTGCGCCGGGCACCATGACTTCATCTGATACGAATTCTCGACAACTACCGCCTTGCCCCGGAGAATAGTCGCCTGCTGACAGGAGTCCTTATGCGCCGTTTGCTTTTCTCACTGTTGATCTTCTGCACCATGCCTGCCTGGGCAGACAGCCACGACCAGTTGTACAAGGTCGCCGGTTGGGCAGAACAACGCGCGCATTTTACCGATGCCCTCGGCGCCGCCCAGCAGCGCTACCAGAACAGCCTGCCGCCGGCGGTCTACCAGGCCCTGGTGGACAACAGCAACCAGCGTTTCGCCCCCCAGGCCGTGGATCGCCGTGCCGAGGAACAACTGCGCCAGCAACTGGCCGACCCCGCACCGGCCCTGAGCTTTTTCCAATCGCCACTGGGACGCAAGATCGTGGCTGCCGAGCTGCAGGCCACCCGCCGCGACCAGTTGGCCAAGAACGCCCAGGGTCTGCCGAAAATGCAGGCCAGCGACAATCGCCAACTGGTCATCGGCCACCTGGCCCAGGCCCTGCCGGCTCGCGAGGCCGGTGCGGAAGTCAGCCTGGCCATCGCCGGGGTCGCCGCTGACAGCCTGAGCCAGATGATCCCCGGCCTCCTGGGCAACGGCCAGGCCCAGGGCATGCTCAACGGGCAGCGCCAGCGCCTGATGGAGCAGATCGGCAACGACCTCAACAACACCCTGCTGTACGTCTACCGGGACCTGTCCGACACCGAGCTGGAAGAGTTCGCCACCTTCGCCGAGTCCAGCGAAGGCAAGGCCTACTACCAGGCGGCCCTGGCGGCCATCCGCGCAGGCCTGGCAGTGGGCCAGAGCACCTCCAGCCTCGCACCCTGATTCAGTAACGCACCTGTAGCCACTGCCGAGCCCGCGAGGCTGCGCAAAGGTCCGCAGGACCTTGCCCGACGATCGCCCGCCGAACCTCCTGCGCCCCTGGGAACCTTGCGCGCCCTACGAGCCGCTCGCAACCTGCGACTCAGACGTGCTGGCTCAGGAAGGCAAAATACTGGTCACGGTACAACGCCACCTCGTTGGCCAGGTGATGTCGCGCCTGCGGCAGCATCAGCACCTCGGGCGCCGCGAACTTGCCGCGAATCACTTGCAGGTTGTGCTCCCAGTCCACCGTCATGTCCTCTTGCCCCTGCACGATCACCGGTTGCCTGGCACTGCGCGGGGCCGCTTCCAGGTACTTGATCCAGCGAGCCAGCGCGCCGACCCAGGCTGTCGGCAGGCGCTGGGGCTGCAAGGGGTCGGCCTGAAGGAAAGCGAGGAAGTCGCGGTCGTTGGAGTTCTCGCTGAAACGCCGGGCAATGCCGCTGACGAAGGGCCGCAGCAGGTAGTAGCTGAGCAGCGACCAGCCCCAGGCGCGGGGCCGTACCAGCGGTGACAGCAGGATCACCTGGCCCTGGGCCGGGCTCTGGGCGCCCTGGTGCAACAGGTGATCGATGATGATCGCACCCCCCGTGCTCTGTCCGAACAGATGCCAGGGCTGAGGCAGGTCAAGGGACCGCGCCTGTTCGAACAACCCCTGCAGCACCCGCTGGTACACCGCGAAATCGTCGATGCTGGCCCGCTCGCCACTGGACAGGCCGTGCCCGGGCAGGTCACAGGAAATCACCACGAAATCCCGGTGCAACGCCCACTCGATCACATGCCGGTACAGGCCCATGTGATCGTAGAAACCATGGAACAGGAACATCGTCGCCCGGGGCTGCTGCGGCCACCAGACCTGGCTGACCACGTCGTAGCCGTCCACCCGGAAGCGTCCCAGGCGGCTGCGTGGCACCCGGGCGCGCCCGGCGAAATCCAGCCCGTAGAAACGCTGGTAGGCCTGGCCTTGCGCCGACAGGGGCTGCCCATCGACCAAGGGTTGCAGGCTGGCGCGCAGGAGGTCGGGGTCGAAGGTCGCGGACATGGATGTTTCCAAAACGGGAATGCCAGGGGCAAAACGGGCTTTATGAGCCTGCGATATTCATCTGTCGCGACAAGCATGGCAAGCTACGCGACCTTCGAGGACCTCTCTGCATGCGCAAGCCCTACCGCACAACCCTGCTCGCCAGCCTGCTCGTCCTGATCTGCGCCGTGGTGCTGTGGAGTGCCTACGACTGGTTCCAGGGCCGCTACCTGCGCGCCTTCAGCGAGCACACGGCGATGTTTTCCGGCGACCCCCTGCAACTGCCCGCCAAACTGGCTGGCCCCGGAGCGATCCGCCTGGTGCACTTCTGGGACCCGGCCTGCCCCTGCAACGTCGGCAACCAGCAGCACCTGGCCGAGCTGATCGAAACCTACGGGCCGCGAGGCGTGGAATTCTATTCGGTGCAAAGAGCCGGCAGCCACGGCCAGCTGCCAGCCACCCTGGAACGCCTCAAGCCCCTGGAACACCTGCCAGGCGCCGACCAGATCCCCGCCAGCCCCGCCGTGGCCATCTGGGACCGCAATGGCCGACTGGCCTACTTCGGTCCCTACAGCGAAGGCCTGACCTGCAACGCCAGCAACAGTTTCATCGAGCCCATTCTCCAGGCCTTGCAGGAAGACCGCGCGGTCAGCGCCACACATACCCTGGCGGTGGGCTGCTACTGCCCCTGGACCAGCAGCACCGACCAAGGCATTCGCGACTAATCAAGGACTGCCTCCTGCGCAGGGTCTGCCAGATGTGTTACATGTCTGCTGCTCTTCCGGGGCGGCATTGAACACAACAGCAGCAAGGAGCCCGCATGAAACGCAGCCTGATCATCGTCGCCGTGTTGATCCTCGCCCTGCTGGCGGGCCTTGGCGGGTATCTGTACAGCAAGCAGCCGATGCGTCAGGGCCAGGTGCAACTCAGCGGCCTGCAGGGCTCGGCCACGGTGCGCTACGACGAACGCGGCGTACCGCACATCCGTGCGGAAAACGAAACCGACCTGTATCGCACCCTGGGCTACGTGCATGCCCAGGACCGGCTGTTCCAGATGGAAGTGCTGCGACGCCTGGCCCGCGGCGAACTGGCCGAGGTCCTGGGGCCCAAGCTGGTGGACACCGACAAGCTGTTCCGCAGCCTGCGCATCCGCGAGCGGGCCGACAGCTATGTTGCCACGCTGGACCGCCAGTCCCCGGCCTGGAAGGCCCTGGAAGCCTATCTGGACGGCATCAACCAGTATCAGGACAGCCATGCCCGGCCCATGGAGTTCGACATGCTGGGCATCGAAAAACGCCCGTTCACCGCCGAAGACACGGTCAGCGTTGCCGGTTTCATGGCCTACAGCTTCGCCATGGCCTTCCGTACCGAGCCGCTGCTGACCTATATCCGCGACCAACTGGGCAATGACTACCTGAAGGTGTTCGACCTGGACTGGCAGCCCAAGGGCGTGCTGGCCAAGGACCGGTCGCAGCCTTCCCAGCCCCTGGCCGCCATCGACTGGCAAGACCTGGGGCAGATCGCCCACTTGAGCCAGCAGGCACTGGCCGAGGCAGGCTTGCCGCAGTTCGAGGGTAGCAATGCCTGGGCCGTGTCCGGCAGCCGGACCAAGAGTGGACGCCCGCTGCTGGCCGGCGATCCGCACATCCGCTACTCACTGCCGGCAGTGTGGTACGAGGCGCAGCTGTCGGCGCCAGGCTTCGAGCTCTACGGCCACCATCAGGCCCTCGTGCCGTTCGCCTTCCTGGGCCACAACCTGGACTTCGGCTGGAGCCTGACCATGTTCCAGAACGACGATCTCGACCTGATCGCCGAGAAGCTCAACCCGGATAACCCCAACCAGGTATGGTTCCGCGACAAATGGGTCGACCTGATCAGCAGCGAGCAACAGATTGCCGTCAAGGGTCAGGCACCGGTAACCCTGACCCTGCGCCAGTCGCCCCACGGCCCGATCATCAACGACATGCTCGGCAGCACCGTCGGCAAGGCCCCAATCGCCATGTGGTGGGGATTCCTGGAGACCCCCAACCCGATCCTCGACGGGTTCTACCAGCTCAACCGCGCCGACACCCTGGCCAAGGTCCGGGCGGCTGCGGCCAAGATCCATGCCCCCGGACTCAACCTCGTCTGGGCCAACGCCAAGGGCGACATTGGCTGGTGGGCCGCAGCGCTGCTGCCCAAGCGGCCGGCCGGAGCCCAGCCAGCCTTCATCCTCGACGGCAGCACTGCCCTCGCGGACAAGGACGGTTTCTATCCCTTCAGCGCCAACCCCCAAGAAGAGAACCCGGCGCGCGGCTACATCGTCTCGGCCAACTTCCAGCCCGTCTCGCCCACCGGCATGGAGATTCCCGGTTACTACAACCTGGCAGACCGCGGCCAGCAGTTGGATCGCCAGCTCAGCGACAAGGCGGTGAAATGGGACCTTGAGAACACCCAGAAGCTACAGCTGGGCACCACCACCGCCTATGGCCCGCGCCTGCTGGCACCGTTGTTGCCCGTCCTGCGGGAGGTGGTGCGCACCCCCGAGGAGCTCAAGCTGGTGGAGCAACTGGCCCAGTGGCAGGGTGACTACCCGCTGGAGTCCACCAGCGCCACCCTGTTCAACCAGTTCCTGTTCGAACTGGCCCAGGCCGCCTTCCGTGAAAAACTCGGTGATGCCTATTTCGATGCACTGATCCAGGCCCGGGTGGTGGATGCCGCCCTGCCACGCCTGGCGGCGGACCCCGACTCACCCTGGTGGGACGACCGCACCACGCCCCAGCGTGAAAGCCGTGCCGATACGGTGAACCGGGCCTGGCGCGCCAGCATCGATCACCTCAAGCGCACCCTCGGAGCGGACCCGGCGCAGTGGCGGTGGGGCACTGCCCACACCTTGACCCACGGCCATCCCCTGGGCATGCAAAAACCCCTGGATCACCTGTTCAATGTGGGTCCGCTGGAGGCGCCCGGCAGCCATGAAGTGCCCAACAACCTCACCAGCAAGATCGGCCCGGCGCCCTGGTCGGTGGTCTATGGCCCGTCGACCCGGCGCATCATCGACTTCGCCGACCCGGCCCACAGCCTGACCATCAACCCGGTGGGCCAGAGCGGCGTGCTGTTCGACAAGCACTATGACGACCAAGCCGAAGCCTACATCGAAGGGGTCTACCAGCAGGCGCACTTCAGTGAAGAGGAAGTCACTGCCAATACTCGTGCAACCCTGAAGCTGCTGCCCGCCCGCCGCCCCTGATGCCTCCCTCCCGTGGTCGGCAGCGACTACGGGGCAGGAGGGGCGAAGTTCGCGCGAAACTGTTGCGCAGTCAGCCCAAGCCGGCGCTTGAATACGCTGCGCAGGTGCTGGGCATCACGAAAGCCGCAGCGGTAGGCCAGGGTCTTGAGCGGCTCCCGGGAGCGCTCCAGCAGCGCCCGGACCGCATCCACCCGTGCCCGCTCGACAAATTCCCCGGGGGTCACCCCGGCCTCGCGCAGGAATACCCGGGAAAAGTTGCGCGGACTCATGTTCGCCGCCCGGGCCAGCTCGGCGATGCCCAGGTCGCCTTGCAAGTGATCCAGCACATACTGCTGGACCTGAGCCACGATGGAGGTGGCATCGCCCTGGGGCAGCAGGAACGGGCTGAACTGCGACTGGCCACCGGCACGCTGGGTGAACACCACCAGGCGCTTGGCCACATCCAAAGCGACCTTTGCGCCCTGCTCCTGGGCCAGCAGGTACAACGACAGATCGATGCCGGCGCTGACTCCGGCCGAAGTGAACAGCCTGTCATCCTGGACATAGAGGCGATCGGCCTCGACCCGGGTCGAGGGGTACAAGGCTGCCAGCGCCGGTGCATCACTCCAGTGAGTGGTCACCGTGCGCCCCTCCAGCAACCCGGCCCGGGCCAGGATGAACGCACCGTTGCAGATCGAACCGAAACCTGCGGCCCGGGCACAGGCCGTGCGCAGCCAGGCGTAGAAGGCCGCGCCAAAGTCGCTGCCGGGCACCTGCGGCCCGCCCGCCACCAGCAGCAAGTCAAAGGGCTCCAGGGCTGCCTCGAAGGAGCGTCCGGCCTGCAGCACCAGGCCATTGGAGCAGACCTGCGCGCCGGCCTGCAGTCCGATCACCTCCAGCTGGTAATGGGCCTGGACGGGAAGGAAGCGGTTGGCTTCGCAAAACACATCCATGGGGCCCGTCACATCGAGGGCCTGGACACCCGGAAACACCAGGATGGCAATGGATCTGGCCATGGGGCACACCGCCTTCTATGAGCTGGGCAGGCCAGTTTGCCTGTCCGGGGATTGTCGCAACCAGCCCCCCGGCGCAAAAGCCGATGGCCGTAAATGCCTCCAGGTTGGCCGCGATCGCAACCCCGCACCGATTGTTCACCGTGTGGTCCAGGCACAGACTTTCGACTCCAGCGCCAGCACGGCGCTTGCCAAGAGGACAGCCCCATGACTTCCACCATCGCCGGGATCAGGATTCCCGACAGTACCCTGGCCCGGGCCACCACCGACTATATCCGCGATATCGAATCCGACCTGCTGTACCACCATTCGCGCCGGGTGTTCCTGTTCGGCGCCCTGAGCGGCGAGCGGCGCCAGCTGGACTACGACCCGCAGCTGCTGTACGTCGGCGCCATGTTCCACGACCTGGGCCTGGTGCCCGGTCACCGCAGCGACGACCAGCGCTTCGAGGTCGACGGCGCCAATGCCGCCAGGGACTTTCTCAAGCCCCACGGCCTGAGCGACGACGATATCGAGCAGGTCTGGCTGTCCATCGCCCTGCACACCACCCCCGGCATCCCCCAGCACCTGCGCCCCACCGTGGCCCTGGTCACCGCCGGGGTCGAAATGGACGTACTGGGCATCGACTACGCGGCATTCCCGGCCGCCCAGCGCGAAGCCGTGGTCCACGCCCACCCTCGGGGCGAAGGATTCAAGGAGTGCATCCTATGCGCATTCGCCGATGGCCTGCGCCATCGCCCGCAGACCACCTTCGGCAACGTCAAGACCGATGTCCTGGCCGACCAGCAGCCGGGCTTCGAGCCGATGAACTTCGTCGAGGTGATTCGCCGCTCGCCCTGGGTCTCTTGAATGACTGAAGAGCACGTGTACTGAGCGGTCTGCGGCAGCTACTACAGAAACGACAACGCCCCTTTCCAGGGGCGTTGTCATGGCGCAGCAAGGGGCTTAAACGGCTTCCGGTGCCTGGGCCCGGCGCACGTCCGGCTGTTTCCAGAAGTCGGCGGCGCTTTCCTCGATGGCCTGCTGGATCGCCCGCTTGCGGGCTTCCTCGGCACGCCGGCTGAAGTACCAGACCAGGAACGTCACCAGCGACACCGCCAGCAGGATCAGGCTGGCCACCGCGTTGATCTCCGGCTTGACCCCCAGGCGCACCGCCGAGAACACTTCCATCGGCAAGGTGGTGGAGCCCGGGCCGGAGACGAAGCTGGCCAGCACCAGGTCGTCCAGCGACAGGGCGAACGACATCATGCCGCCCGCCGCCAGGGACGGCGCGATCATCGGGATGGTGATCAGGAAGAACACCTTGAATGGCCTGGCGCCCAGGTCCATGGCCGCTTCCTCGATGGACAGGTCCAGCTCGCGCAGGCGCGCCGACACCACCACGGCCACATAGGCCGCGCAGAACGTGGTGTGGGCGATCCAGATAGTCACGATGCCCCGCTCCTGAGGCCAGCCGATGGCCTGGGCCATGGCGACGAACAGCAGCAACAGCGACAGGCCGGTGATCACTTCGGGCATCACCAGCGGCGCGGTGACCAGGCCACCGAACAGGGTACGGCCCTTGAAGCGGCTGATCCGGGTCATGACGAACGCCGCCAGGGTGCCCAAGGCCACTGCCGCCACGGCGGTGTAGCAGGCGATCTCCAGGGAGCGCAGCACCGAGCCCATCAGCTGGGTGTTGTCCAGCAGGCCGACGTACCAGCTGATCGACCAGCCGCCCCAGACCGTCACCAGCCGCGAGGCGTTGAACGAGTAGATCACCAGGATCAGCATCGGCAGGTAGATGAACACCAGGCCGAGCACCAGCATCAGGTTGGAGAAACTGAAGCGCTTCATTCCTTGGCCTCCATTTCTTTGGCCTGGCTACGGTTGAACAGGATGATCGGCACGATCAGGATCGCCAGCATCACCACCGCCAGGGCCGAGGCCACCGGCCAGTCGCGGTTGTTGAAGAACTCCTGCCACAGCACCTTGCCGATCATCAGGGTTTCCGGGCCACCCAGCAGTTCGGGAATCACGAACTCGCCGACCACCGGGATGAACACCAGCATGCAGCCGGCAATGATGCCGTTCTTGGACAGCGGCACGGTGATGCGCCAGAAGCTGTTGAACGTGCCCGACCCGAGGTCGGCGGCAGCCTCCAGCAGGCTCAGGTCGTGCTTGACCAGGTTGGCGTACAGCGGCAGCACCATGAACGGCAGGTACGAATAGACCACGCCGATGTACACCGCGATGTTGGTGTTGAGGATCTGCAGCGGTTCGCTGATCCAGCCCATGGACATCAGGAAGCCGTTAAGCAGGCCGTTGTTGCTGAGGATGCCCATCCAGGCATAGACGCGGATCAGGATCGCGGTCCAGGTCGGCATCATGATCAGCAGCACCAGCACGGTCTGCATTTCCTTGCGGGCACTGGCGATGGCATAGGCCATCGGGTAGCCGATCAGCAGGCAGAGGATGGTGCTGATGAAAGCCATCTTCAGCGAGCCGAGGTAGGCCGCGATGTACAGCTCGTCGTCCCCCAGCATCGCGTAGTTGCCCAGGTTGAGCAGTACCTGGAGCTTCTGGTCGACGTAGCTGTAGATCTCGGTGTACGGCGGAATGGCCACGTCCGCTTCGGCGAAGCTGATCTTCAGGACGATGAAGAACGGCAGCATGAAGAACAGGAACAGCCAGATGAACGGGATCCCGATGACCAGCTGGCGGCCTCCGGGGATGATCCGGTCGAGTCGACGCTTGAGCTTTCGCATGTTCATGAGCGCAGTACCACGCCGCTGTCGTCTTCCCACCAGACGTAGACCTGGTCGCCCCAGGTCGGCCGTGCACCACGACGCTCGGCGTTGGCGACGAAGGACTGCACCAGCTTGCCGCTCGGCAACTCGACGTAGAACACCGAGTGGCCACCCAGGTAGGCGATGTCGTGGACCTTGCCACTGGACCAGTTGTACTCGCAGCTCGGCATCTCGGCGGTCACCAGGAGTTTTTCCGGGCGGATGGCGTAGGTCACCGACTTGTCCTGAACCGAGGTGCTGATGCCGTGGCCCACGTAGATGTTGCGATCCACATCCTTGCAGGTGATCAGCGCGTGCCCTTCGGCATCGTCCACCACTTCGCCCTCGAAGATGTTGACGTTGCCGATGAACTCGCAGACCAGGCGGCTGACCGGGGTCTCGTAGATATCGATCGGGCTGCCGATCTGGGCGATCCAGCCCAGGTGCATGATCGCGATGCGCTCGGCCATGGTCATGGCCTCTTCCTGGTCGTGGGTCACCATCACGCAGGTCACGCCCACGCGCTCGATGATCTCCACCAGCTCCAGCTGCATCTGCGAGCGCAGCTTCTTGTCCAGGGCGCCCATGGGCTCGTCCAGCAACAGCAGCTTGGGCCGCTTGGCCAGGGAGCGGGCCAGGGCCACGCGCTGGCGCTGGCCACCGGAGAGCTGGTGCGGCTTGCGCTTGGCGTACTGGCTCATCTGTACCAGCTTGAGCATTTCGGCCACCCGGGCATCGACCTCCGCCGTCGGGATCTTGTCCTGCTTGAGGCCGAAGGCAATGTTCTGGGCCACGGTCATGTGCGGGAACAGGGCGTAGGACTGGAACATCATGTTGATCGGCCGCTCGTAGGGCGGCATGTCGGTGATGTCCACGCCATCGAGGAAAATCCGCCCTTCCGTTGGGCGCTCGAAGCCGGCGAGCATGCGCAGCAGGGTGGATTTGCCCGAGCCGGAGCCGCCAAGCAGGGCGAAGATCTCGCCTTTCTTGATTTCCAGGGACACATCGTCCACGGCAACTGTCTCGTCGAACTTCTTCGTGACCCGGTCGATCTTGACCAGCACCTGCTTGGGTGTCTGATCGCCCTCGAGGGCTTTCTTATAGGCGCCGGAGGCAACTGCCATTTGCGAAACTCCCAACAAAATTTTCAGCCCGCCCCAGGTGGACGGGTCCAGGATAGTTTGAGCCTGTAGAACTATTTACCCGTCTTGACCTTGGTCCAGCTGCGGTTCATCAAGCGTTGGATACTGACTGGCAACTCTATGGACACGTAAGTCTTGTCGAGCACGGCCTGCGGTGGATAAACCGCCTCATCGGTGCGGATGGACTGGTCCATCAGCTTGTCCGACCCGGGGTTGGGGTTGGCATAACCGACGTAGTCACTGACCTGGGCGATCACCTCAGGTTTCAGCACGTAGTTGATGAAGGCGTGGGCTTCCTTGACGTTGGTCGAATCCTTGGGGATCGCCAGCATGTCGAACCACAGGGCGCCACCTTCCTTGGGGATCGTGTAGGCGATGTTCACGCCCTTGCCGGCGTCGGCAGCCCGGGCACGGGCCTGGAACACGTCGCCGGAGAAACCGACGGCCACGCAGATATTGCCGTTGGCCAGGTCCGAGATGTACTTGGAGGAGTGGAAGTAGGTCACGTAGGGACGCACCGCCAGGAGCGTGGCCTCGGCCTTCTTGTAGTCCTGGGGATTGGTGCTGTTGGGGTCCAGGCCCAGATAGTTGAGCACCGTGAGCATCATTTCGTCGGCAGAGTCGAGGAAGGACACGCCGCAGCTGCTGAGCTTCTTGATGTTCTCGGGCTCGAACAGAACACTCCAGGAGTCGATCTTGTCCACGCCCAGGGCGGCCTTCACTTTCTCGACGTTGTAACCGATGCCGTTGGTGCCCCACAGATAAGGCACTGCGTACTGGTTGCCCGGATCGTTGACTTCAAGACGCTTGAGCAACTTCGGGTCGAGGTTGGCGTAGTTCGGCAACAGGCTCTTGTCGAGCTTCTGGAAAGCCCCGGCCTTTATCTGCTTGCCCAAGAAGTGGTTGGACGGCACCACCACGTCGTAGCCGGTACGCCCGGCCAGCAACTTGCCCTCCAGGGTTTCGTTGGAATCGAACACGTCATACTGCGGCTTGATGCCCGTGGTCTTTTCGAAATCTGCCAGGGTGCCCTGCCCGATATAGTCGGACCAGTTATAAATATGCACGGTCGATGCAGCCTGAGCGCCTGCCACCAGCGTCAGGCTGGCGGCGACCAGCATGGCTTTGCGAAACAAAGAAATAGGCAAGTGGAGGTCCTCTTGAATAGTTGGGCCAAAGTTGCCCCGCGCTACCTGACAGCCCCCAAGCTGCCCAGCAACAAAACCGGCGCGCAACTTACCCTCGATAAACCAATCCAGCAAAACTTTCTGTCATTTAATTGTTTCCTGTTGCCGCCCTCGCCATGACGACGACAACAGGTGATGCAGCAAATCGGCTTACTTGCCGGATTTGATCTTGGTCCAGCTGCGGGTCAGGATGCGCTGGGTCGCGGCCGGCAAATCGGCGATCGCGTACAGCTTGGCCTGGACCTCGGCTGGCGGGTAGACACCCGGGTCGCTGGTGATGTCTTTATCGACCAGGGCGGTCGCGGCAGCGTTGCCGTTGGGGAAACGCACGGCGTTGGTGATCTCGGCCATGATCTCCGGCTTCTGCAGGAAGGTCATGAACTTGTAGGCGCCCTCGACGTTTTCCGCATCCTTGGGAATGGCGACCATGTCGTAGAAGCTGCCAGCACCTTCCTTGGGAATGTTGTAGCTGACCTTGACCTTGTCGCCAGCTTCGGCGGCACGGGCCTTGGCCTGGTAGATGTCACCCGAGTAGCCCACGGCCACGCAGATGTTGCCGTTGGCCAGGTCCGAGATGTACTTGGAGGAGTGGAAGTAGCCGATCGAAGGACGGATCTTGAGGAACAGGGCTTCGGCTTCAGCCAGCTGTTTCTTGTCCTGGCTGTCGGTCGGGTACCCCAGGTAATGCAGCGCCACCGGAATCATCTCGGTCGGCGAGTCGAGGAAGCTGATGCCGCAGGACTTCAACTTCTCGGCGTTTTCCGGCTTGAACAGCAGGTCCCAGGAATTGGTCGGCGCGTCGGCACCCAGTGCCGCCTTGACCTTCTCGGCGTTGAAACCGATGCCGATCGAACCCCACATGTAAGGGAAGGCATGCTTGTTGCCCGGGTCGCTCACCGAGACCGCCTTGAGCAGCGATTCGTTGAGGTTCTTCCAGTTCGGCAACTTGGACTTGTCCAGTTCCTGATAGACGCCTGCCTTGATCTGCTTGGCCAGGAAGTTGTTGGAAGGCACCACCACGTCGTAACCGGACTTGCCGGCCAGCAACTTGGCTTCCAGGGTTTCATTGCTGTCGAACACGTCGTAGACCACCTTGATGCCCGATTCGGCTTCAAACTTCTTGATGGTGTCCGCAGCGATGTAGTCGGACCAGTTGTAGACGTGCAGCACTTTGTCGTCCGCCTGTACTGCCGCCGCCATTACGCCCATCAGGGACATGGCGAGGAGGGTCTTGCCAGCTAACTTCATACCTAATGCCTTCATGCGTAATGCTCCAATTATTCTTCTTAAGCACATTCTCGGTGACCCGCGGCCTGGCACCCATGTCCGGGCCGTTAAAAACGGCGGGTAGTCTGGCAAGATCCAAGGCCGGCTTTCAAGGTGAGCCCCGGCCTTTATATCCGCTTTGGGCGCAATGCCCGCAAGCACTGCGCTCAAAGCCTAGCACTCAGCCCTGCAGAGCACTCAAGGTCAGGTCCAGGCACTTGCGCGCCTTGGCCACCAGCTCGTCGATTTCCGCCTCGCTGATCACCAGCGACGGAGCGATGATCATGGTGTCGCCCACGGCACGCATGATCAGGCCGTTGTCGAAGCAGAACTGCCGGCAGATCATGCCCACACCCCGGCCTTCGTAGCGCGTGCGAGTAGCCTTGTCCTTGACCAGCTCGATGGCCCCCAGCAGACCCACGCCGCGAACTTCGCCCACCAGTGGGTGGTCACCGAGCTCACGCAGACGTTTCTGCAAATAGGGTGCCGCTTTGCTGCGTGCCTTCTCGACAATTTTCTCGTCGCGCAGGATACGGATGTTTTCCAGGCCCACCGCGGCGGCCACCGGGTGACCGGAGTAGGTGAAGCCGTGGTTGAAGTCACCGCCTTCGCTGAGCACCTTGGCCACGGTGTCACGTACGATCACACCGCCCATGGGGATGTAACCGGAGGTCAGGCCTTTGGCGATGGTCATCAGGTCGGGTTCGAGGTCGTAGTAGTCGCAGCCGAACCACTCGCCGGTGCGACCGAAACCGCAGATCACTTCGTCGGCAACGAACAGGATGTCGTACTTGGCGAGGATCTCCTTGACCTTCGGCCAGTAGGTGTCTGGCGGAATGATCACGCCACCGGCGCCCTGGATGGGCTCGGCAATGAAGGCGGCAACGTTGTCTTCGCCGACTTCGAGGATTTTCTTCTCCAGCTGCTCGGCCGCCCACACCCCGAATTCGTCCGGGGTCATGTCGCCGCCTTCGCCGAACCAGTACGGCTGCGGGATGTGCACGATACCCGGGATCGGCAGGCCGCCCTGTTCGTGCATGCCGCTCATGCCGCCCAAGCTGGCGCCGGCGACGGTGGAGCCGTGGTAGCCGTTGACGCGACCGATGATGGTCTGCTTGTGCGGCTTGCCCTTCAATGCCCAGTAATGACGGACCATGCGCAGCACGGTGTCGTTGCCTTCGGAACCCGAGCTGGTGAAGAACACATGGGTCATGCCCTTCGGCGCCACGTCGGTGATTGCCTTGGCCAGTTCCAGCGCAGGCGGGTGGGCGGTCTGGAAGAACAGGTTGTAGTACGGCAGCTCGCGCATCTGCTTGCTGGCCACTTCGGCCAGCTCGTCGCGGCCATAGCCGATGGCTACACACCACAAGCCGGCCATGCCGTCGAGAATCTGGTTGCCTTCACTGTCCCACAGGTACACCCCCTTGGCATGGGTGATGATCCGCGGCCCCTTCTCCTTCAACTGGTTGAAGTCACTGAAGGGCGCCAGGTGGTGATCACTGCTGAGGGTTTGCCACTCGCGGGTTTGCGGGTTTTTATGAGTCATCAATGTCTCCTTGGTATCAGTGAAGGCGCCGCCGACGGGCAGCGGCGCCCGGCGTGTCAGACGGCGAACAACAGGAACTCCCTCTCCCAGGAACTGATCACGCGCTTGAAGTTTTCATGCTCGGCCCGTTTCACCGCGACATAACCGGTGATGAACTTGTGGCCCAGGTACTTCTCGATGGTCTTGCTGTTTTCCATGCGCTCCAGGGCGTCCTCGATGGTCAGCGGCAGGCGCAGGTTGCGCCGTTCATAACCACGGCCCACCACGGGCGCGCTCGGGTTGTGCCCCTCGACCATGCCGATGAAACCGCACAGCAGGCTGGCGGCGATCGCCAGGTAAGGGTTGGCATCGGCACCTGGCAGGCGGTTTTCCACCCGGCGGTTTTGCGGCCCGGCATCCGGTACCCGCAGCCCCACGGTGCGGTTCTCCTCGCCCCACTCGACGTTCACCGGCGCCGAGGTGTCGGGCAGGAAGCGGCGGAACGAGTTGACGTTGGGAGCGAACAGCGGCAGCAGCTCGGGGATGAACTTCTGCAGCCCGCCGATATGGTTCAGGAACAGCTGGCTCATGGTTCCGTCTTCGTTGGAGAAGACGTTCTTGCCAGTGTTGATGTCGATGATGCTCTGGTGCAGGTGCATGGCACTGCCTGGCTCGCCGGTCATGGGCTTGGCCATGAAGGTGGCGGCCACATCGTGCTTGAGCGCCGCTTCGCGCATGGTGCGCTTGAACACCAGGATCTGGTCGGCCAGGGACAGGGCGTCGCCGTGACGGAAGTTGATCTCCATCTGCGCCGTGCCGTCTTCGTGGATCAGGGTGTCGAGGTCCAGTTCCTGCAGTTCGCACCAGTCATAGACGTCCTCGAACAGCGGGTCGAACTCGTTGGCCGCTTCGATGGAGAACGACTGGCGCCCGGTTTCTGGACGCCCGGAGCGGCCCACTGGCGGCTGCAACGGGTAGTCGGGATCGTCGCTGCGCTTGGTCAGGTAGAACTCCATCTCCGGCGCCACGATCGGCTGCCAGCCATGGTCGGCATAGAGCTTGAGGACCTTCTTGAGCACGTTGCGCGGCGACAGCTCGATGGGGTTGCCCTGCTTGTCGTAGGTGTCGTGGATCACCTGGGCAGTGGGCTCGATGGCCCAGGGCACGAGGTACACCGCGTTGTGGTCGGGGCGGCAGATCATGTCGATGTCCGCCGGGTCCAGCAGCTCGTAATAGATGTCGTCTTCGACATAGTCGCCGGTCACGGTCTGCAACAGCACGCTCTCAGGCAGGCGCATGCCTTTTTCGGCGATGAACTTGTTGGTCGGCGAGATCTTGCCCCGGGTGATGCCGGTCAAGTCGCCGATCATGCATTCGACTTCTGTGATCTTGTGGTCTTTCAACCAATCGGTGAGCTGGTCGAGGTTGTTGCTCATAAATGCCTCTAGGCTGAGTTTCCTGCTCGCTATTGAGTCAGGCGTGTGTGACTTCGATGTCGCGCTTTTTTGCCCGCTCGCGGCAGGCATCACCAAAAGCCTGGAAGATGGCCAGGTAGTGAGGGTTGCAGCTTACCTGCCATTCGGGGTGCCATTGCACTCCCAAAGCAAAAGCCTTGCTCGCTTCGACGGAAACAGCTTCGATCAGCCCGTCCGGGGCACGGGCCTCGACTCTCAGGCCGGGGGCCAGGCGCTCCACGCCCTGGGCATGGATCGAGTTGACCTGCAAGGTGTCCGGCAGCCCCAGGCTCGCCAGCAAACCACCGGGCTGGACATGCAGGTCGTGGGCTGGCGCATACCAGGCGTCCAGGGGCTGACCGGGCTGCTCGGCATGACGGTGGTCCATGAACGGCGACACCTGGTGCACGTTCTGGTGCAGGCTGCCCCCCAGGGCGACGTTCATTTCCTGGAAGCCACGGCAGATACCCAGCACCGGAACCCCGCCTTCGACGGCGGCATTGAGCAGCGGCAAGGTGGCAGCATCCCGTGCAGAATCATGAGCAGTTCCCGGCGCGCTGGCCTGGCCCTGGTAATGGAAAGGCTCGATATTGGATGGAGAACCGGTAAAGAGGATGCCGTCCAGACCGTCCAGAATATCGGACGGAGCCAGCAGGTGCGCCATGGACGCAAGGATCACCGGCAGGCCCTGGGCCGCGGTGGCTACTGCCTGGACATACTCGTCGCCACTGATGTGATAGGCGTGCAGACCGATCTGCCTGGAGCAGGCCGTGACGCCGATTAACGGCAGGCGAGACATGAAACACCCCGGTATTATTGCTGTTATGGGTTTGATCCGAGCTTAGCCTTGTTCATTTTTTTACACAACACCCCCGTAAAAGATATGACACGGCCCGCTCAAGCGTGGGGTGGCCGTGGCTTCCGAGGCCCGAAAAGCGCCCTGTTTTGCCGCAAAATCGCCCTGCCAGCCCTTTATTAGGGCATAAAAGGCCTCGCTTGACTTCGGCATGCCGTTCGGGTTGACTGAAACCGGAAAAGATCAATGATTGATATTTTTAACAACAAAGGTGTTGCATCATGTCGGTACCCCCGCGTGCCGTTCAGCTGAACGAAGCGAACGCGTTCCTTAAGGAACATCCTGAGGTTCTGTACGTCGACCTTCTGATTGCGGATATGAATGGTGTGGTGCGCGGCAAGCGCATCGAACGCACCAGCCTCCACAAGGTTTACGAGAAAGGCATCAACCTCCCGGCTTCACTCTTTGCTCTGGATATCAACGGCTCCACGGTGGAAAGCACCGGGCTGGGCCTGGATATCGGTGACGCTGACCGGATCTGCTATCCGATCCCCGACACGCTCTCCAACGAACCCTGGCAGAAGCGTCCCACCGCCCAACTGCTGATGACCATGCACGAAATGGAAGGCGCGCCGTTCTTCGCCGACCCCCGTGAAGTGCTGCGTCAGGTGGTGAGCAAGTTCGACGAGCTGGGCCTGACCATCTGCGCCGCGTTCGAGCTGGAGTTCTACCTGATCGACCAGGAGAACGTGAACGGCCGTCCACAGCCGCCGCGCTCGCCGATTTCCGGCAAGCGCCCGCAGTCGACCCAGGTCTACCTGATCGACGACCTCGACGAGTACGTCGATTGCCTCCAGGACATCCTCGAAGGTGCCAAGGAACAAGGCATCCCGGCCGACGCCATCGTCAAGGAAAGTGCCCCGGCGCAGTTCGAAGTGAACCTGCACCACGTCGCCGACCCGCTGAAGGCTTGCGATTACGCGGTACTGCTCAAGCGCCTGATCAAGAACATCGCCTACGACCATGAAATGGACACCACCTTCATGGCCAAGCCGTATCCAGGCCAGGCGGGCAATGGTCTGCACGTCCATATCTCGGTGCTGGACAAGGATGGCAAGAACATCTTCACCAGCGAGGATCCCGAGCAGAACGCCGCATTGCGTCACGCGATCGGCGGTGTGCTCGAGACCCTGCCAGCGTCGATGGCCTTCCTGTGCCCGAACGTCAACTCCTACCGCCGTTTCGGTGCCCAGTTCTACGTGCCGAACGCACCGAGCTGGGGCCTGGACAACCGTACCGTGGCGCTGCGCGTTCCAACCGGCTCGTCGGATGCAGTGCGCATCGAGCACCGGGTGGCGGGCGCCGACGCCAACCCCTACCTGCTGATGGCTTCGGTATTGGCAGGCGTGCATCACGGCCTGACCAACAAGGTCGAGCCCAGCACGCCGATCGAGGGCAATGCCTACGAACAGGTGGAGCAGAGCCTGCCGAACAACCTGCGCGACGCACTGCGCGAGCTGGACGACAGCGAGATCCTCAACAAGTACATCGATCCGAAGTACATCGACATCTTCGTCGCGTGCAAGGAAAGCGAGCTGGAGGAGTTCGAACATTCGATCTCCGACCTCGAGTACAACTGGTACCTGCATACCGTCTAGGCGACCAGCCTCCAAGAACGCCGCGCGCCCAAGGCCCGCGGCGTTTTTTTATGCCCGTGATCCGCAAACGCGACACCTGCCTGGCGCTACAGGGAGCCCCGCCCTCTGGCGTACAATGCCGGCTGTCCAACAGGAGACCCCGATGACGCGTACCGCCCCTCTTCGCAAACCTCGTGCACGCAGCCAGGCCCGGATCGACTCGATACTCGACGCCGCCCGCGCCCTGCTGGCCGCCGAGGGCGTGGCCAGCCTGTCGATCTACAGCGTGGCCGAACGGGCGCAGATCCCGCCGTCATCGGTCTATCACTTCTTCGCCAGCGTCCCGGCGCTGCTGGAAGCCCTCACCGCCGATGTCCACGCCGCGTTCCGAGCCTGCCTGCAGGCCCCCATCGAGCATGAGCAACTCGACAACTGGGGCCACCTGTCGCGATTGGTGGAGCAGCGCATGCTGGCCATCTACGACGAAGACGCCGCGGCCCGCCAGTTGATCCTCGCGCAGCACGGCCTGACCGAGGTGACCCAGGCCGACCGCCAGCACGATCTCGAACTGGGCGAGCTGATGTTCCAGCTGTTCGACCGGCACTTCGAGCTGCCGGCCCTGCCTCGGGATGTGGACGTGTTCGCCCTGGCGATGGAGCTGGGCGACCGTGTGTACGCCCGCTCGGTGCAGCAACACGGGCAGATCACCCCGCGCATGGCCGAGGAAGGCATGCGCGTGTTCGATGCCTACCTGGGCCTGTACTTGCCGCCCTACCTGCCCAGGCGAGCCGCGCCGCTCTGACCCTCAGGCCTCGCGCAACGACAGCTTGTCGATGTGATGATCCAGGGTCTTGTGGATGATCAGGTTGGCCCGTTCCCGGGTCGGCAGGATGTTCTCGACAAGATTCTTCAGGTTCACCCGATCCCAGGTGTCGGACGCCATGGCCAGCGCCTCGGGGTCGGACAGCCCCTTGAACTTGTTGAAGTAGGAATCGGCCGACTGGAAAGCGGTGTTCTTCAGGTAGACGAAGCGCTCCAGGTACCAGGTCTTGATGGCCTCCGGCGCGGCATCGACGTAGATCGAGAAGTCGATGAAGTCCAGGGCATGCAGGCCCTGCCCCTGCTCGCCCTGCAGGACATTCAGGCCCTCGAGGATGATGATGTCCGGCGCCTCCACCGACTGCGCCTCGTCGGCCAGGATGTCGTAGCGCACATGGGAGTAGATGGGGATCTGCGCAGCCTCGCCCCGCCGGCACACCGCCTGCAGGAACGCCAGGAACAGCGGTTCGTCGTAGGACTCGGGAAACCCCTTGCGATGCAGGATGTTCTTTTCCTGCAGGGTCGCCAGGGGGTAAAGGAACGAGTCGGTGGTCACCAGGTGCACATTCGGCGTGCCCGGCCAATAGGCCAGCAACGCCGCCAGGACCCTGGCAAAGCTGCTCTTGCCCACCGCGACACTACCGGACACACCGATCACATAAGGCACCTTGGCCCCGGCCTGCGGCGCCTTCATTGCCTGCACCCGCGCTGCATGCAAATGCAGCAGGCGCGACAGGGGAAGCAGGATCTGCCTCACCTCCTCGGGCGCCATGGGCTGGGTCGGACTGGTCAGCGTCTCCATCTCGGACGGCGCCAGGCTCATGGGCTCTCCACCCCGGAGAGCCGCCCAATGATCGCGGTCGAACTCCAGGTACCCTGCGTTTGGACCCTGCTGTGTTGTCATGTCTGTACTGTTCAGGCCTTGCGAAAGCAGGGAAAGTATCAAATCTGACCGGTATTTACAGCGCCCATGAAAAAAGCCCCGCAGGACTTGCACCCTGCGAGGCCTGCTACCGCAGTGCTCACAACTTGGCGATCGAGACCTCGGTGGACTTCACGAAAGCAATCACTTCACTGCCGATGGACAGCTCCAGCTCCTTGACCGACCGGGTGGTGATCACTGAAGTGACAATCCCGGAGGCGGTCTGCACGTCGATTTCCGACAGCACATCACCCTCGACGATTTCCTTGATGGTGCCCTTGAACTGGTTGCGAACGTTGATGGCTTTGATGGTCATGGTATTTCTCCTGGGGTCGAAAAACAGAGCTGCAAGTTTCAAGCGGTCAGCGGCAAACAGAAGCACAACACTCTTGCTTGCCGCTGCTCTAGAGCGCCCAACGCAACTGCGTGGGCAAAGGTGAAACGGGTTCCGGTTCCGGCGGCGAGCCGGGCAGTGACAGCACGCGGTTCAGGACTTGGGTTTCCAGGGCCGCCAGGCGATGGGAACCCCGCACTCGCGGACGCGGCAGCTCGACGTGCAGGTCCAGCCCCACCTCGCCGTCCTCGATCAGGATCACCCGATCGGCAATCGCCACCGCCTCGCTGACATCGTGGGTCACCAGCAGGACGGTGAAGCCATGCTGCTGCCACAGCCGCTCGATCAACTGCTGCATCTCGATCCGGGTCAGGGCATCCAGGGCCCCCAGCGGTTCGTCCAGCAGCAACAGCCGAGGTTGGTGAATCAGCGCGCGGGCCAGGGCTACACGCTGCTTCTGGCCACCGGACAACGCCGCCGGCCATTCCTGGGCGCGATCGGCCAGGCCCACGGCTTCGAGAGCTTGCAGGGCCTGGGGCCGCCAGTTGCCCTTGAGTCCGAGCCCGACGTTGTCGATGACCTTCTTCCAGGGCAGCAGGCGCGCCTCCTGGAACATCAGCCGGGTGTCTTCGATGGCTGCGCTCAAGGGCGCGGCACCGGCCAGCAATTGGCCGGCGCTGGGCTGGTCGAGGCCGGCCAGCAGGCGCAGCAAGGTACTTTTGCCGCAGCCGCTGCGCCCCACCACCGCGACGAACTGGCCGGCAGGAATGTGCAGGTCGATTTCCCGCAGCACTTGCCGCGAGCCGAAGGTCTTTTGCAGCTTGCGCACCGCCAGGGGAATGCCCTGCAGCAGCCGCGGAGGTTGTTGAGCCGTCATTGGGCACCGCCTTTGGCTACCTGATAGGCCGGATGCCAGCGCAGCCAGACCCGCTCCAGGCCTCGCGCTGCCAGGTCCGCCAGCTTGCCCAGCACGGCGTACATGACGATTGCCAGCACCACCACGTCGGTCTGCAGGAACTCTCGGGCGTTCATCGCCAGGTAACCGATGCCCGAACTGGCGGAAATGGTCTCGGCCACGATCAGGGTCAGCCACATGAAGCCCAGGGCAAAGCGCACCCCAACCAGGATGGACGGCAAGGCACCGGGCAGGATCACCTGGCGAAACAGGGCGAAGCCGGACAGGCCATAACTGCGGGCCATCTCCACCAGCGCCGGATCGACGTTGCGGATGCCGTGGTAGGTATTGAGGTAGATCGGAAACAGCGTGCCCAGGGCCACCAGGAAGATCTTCGCCGACTCATCGATGCCAAACCACAGGATCACCAGCGGGATCAGTGCCAGGTGTGGCACGTTGCGGATCATCTGCACCGAGCTGTCCAGCAGGCGCTCGCCCCACTTCGACAGGCCAGTGATGAAGCCCAGCGCCAGGCCGATGCCGCCGCCAATGACAAAACCCAGGCCCGCGCGCCAGCCGCTGATGGCCAGGTGGGTCCAGATGTCGCCACTGCGTATCAGGCTGGCCCCGGCTTCGATCACTGCGCTGGGAGCCGGCAGGATGCGCGTCGACAACCAGCCCGCCGACACTGCCAGCTGCCACACCGCGAGCAGCAGCAACGGCAGCCCCCAGGGCGCCAGCCGATGCACTATGCGTTGTCCGTTCATGGCCGCACCTCAGCTCTGGGACACGGCTTTGGGAATGATGTCGTTGGCCACCATCTCGCCGAACGGGCTGACGTAACCTGCGGCTTCCGGCAGCTTGGGACGTTCGATGTCCAGGTGCGGGAACAGCAGTTCGGCCACCCGATAGGACTCCTCCAGATGGGGATAACCGGAGAAGATGAACGTATCGATGCCCAGGTCGGCATACTCCTTCATCCGCGCCGCCACGGTCGGCCCATCGCCCACCAGGGCGGTGCCAGCTCCCCCACGCACCAGGCCAACCCCGGCCCAGAGGTTGGGGCTGACTTCCAGCCGGTCGCGACGGCCGCCGTGCAGGGCCGCCATGCGCTGCTGGCCCACCGAGTCGAAACGCGCCAGGGAGGCCTGGGCCCGGGCAATGGTGTCGTCGTCCAGGTGCGAGATCAGCTTGTCCGCCGCTTTCCAGGCTTCGTCGTTGGTTTCGCGCACGATCACGTGCAACCGGATGCCGAAGCGCACGGTGCGCCCGAGCTTGGCGGCCTTGTCCCGCACTTGCTGGATCTTCTCGGCCACTGCGGCCGGTGGTTCGCCCCAGGTCAGCACCATTTCCACCTGCTCGGCGGCCAGATCCTGGGCGGCTTCCGAGGAGCCGCCAAAGTACAGCGGTGGACGGGGTTGCTGGAGCGGCGGATAGAGCAGCTTGGCGCCCTTCACGCTGATGTGCTGGCCGTCGTAGTTCACGGTTTCGCCTTCCAGTACCCGGCGCCAGATACGGGTGAACTCCACCGAAGCCTGGTAACGCTGTTCATGGTCGAGGAACAGGCCATCACCGGCCAGCTCATCCGGGTCGCCGCCGGTCACCAGGTTGAACAGGGCCCGGCCGCCGGACAAGCGATCCAGGGTTGCTGCCTGACGCGCTGCCACCGTCGGGGAAATGATCCCGGGACGCAGCGCGACAAGGAATTTCAGACGCTGGGTCACCGGAATCAGCGACGCCGCCACCAACCAGGAGTCCTCGCAGGACCGTCCGGTAGGGATCAGCACGCCACCAAAACCGAGACGGTCGGCGGCCTGGGCGATCTGTTGCAAATAACCATGATCGACGGCGCGAGCGCCTTCGGCGGTGCCAAGGTAATGGCCGTCGCCGTGGGTGGGCAGGAACCAGAAGATGTTGAGGCTCATGGAGTGGTCTCCTAAGGGGTCGGGTTACGGCGCTTTGGCCATGGTGGCGCTGGGCGTCCAGATCACATCTTTGATGCTCAGGGGCTTGGGAATCAGCTTGAGCTGGTAGAAGCTGTCGGCGATCTTCTGTTGCGCGGCGATCACTTCCGGGGTCAGGAAGCCTGCGCCATAGCCCTGGCGTTTCACCGAGGTCAGGGTTATTTCCGGGGATAGGCCCAGCAGCGGCGCCACCTGGTCGGTGACCTCCTGCGGGTTGGCCCTGGACCATTCGCCCACCGCCCGCACTTCTTCCACCAGGGTCTTGATCACCTCGGGATGTCGTTGTGCGTAGGGCTTGGTGGCCAGGTAGAACTGGTGGTTGTCGACGATGCCACCGCCGTCACGCAGGGTGCGGGCCTGCAACTGCTGTTCGGCGGCAGCCTGGTAAGGGTCCCAGATCACCCAGGCATCGACGCTGCCGCGCTCGAAGGCCGCACGGGCATCGGCCGGTGGCAGGAACACGGTCTGGATCTCGCTGTACTTGAGCCCGGCATCTTCCAGGGCGCGGACCAGCAGGTAATGAACGTTGGACCCCTTGTTCAGCACCACCTTCTTGCCCTTGAGGTCCTGCACCGACTGGATCGGCGAGCCCTTGGGCACCAGGATCGCTTCGCTGTGGGGGGCTGGCGGTTCGTACGCCACATAGAGCAGGTCGGCGCCGGCGGCCTGGGCGAATACCGGCGGAGTCTCGCCGGTCACGCCGAAATCGATGGAGCCGACGTTCAACCCTTCCAGCAACTGCGGACCGCCGGGGAACTCGGTCCACTGCACGTCGATGCCCTGCTGCGCCAGGCGCTTCTCCAGGGAGCCCTTGGCCCTGAGCAGCACCAGGGTGCCGTATTTCTGGTAACCGATACGCAAGGTCTCGGCTTGGGCTTGGACAATGGCGCCGAAGGACACAGCCGCAGCAAACAGAGCGACCAGACCGCGACGCAAAATGACAGGGCGCATGGCGCTCTCCTTTTTGCTCAGGGGTTATGGCTGCACCTGCTTGCCCGTTGGCGGGCGAGTAAGGCCAGTGATTCAAATCAGGGTGTGGTTCAAATGCTCCAGCGAGCACTCAACAGGCGTTCATTCAACAGGCCCGGGTCCAATGGCTTGGGACGGCGCGCCAGGGCACTGTGGAACTGTTCCAGGGCCTCGTGCAGGCGTTGCTCCAGGGCCGGGGCCAGTTGTGGCTGGGCGCTGCCTTCGCCGTAGGCAATCTGGCTGTCCTCGGCAAAGATTCCCTGGAGCATCTCCTGGGCCTTGAGCGCCGACAGCACGGGCTTCAAGGCGTAGTCCACCGCCAGCATGTGGGCGATGCTGCCGCCGGTGGCCATGGGCAGCACCACCTTGTGATGCAGGGCGCGCTCGGGGAGCAGGTCGAGCAGGGTCTTGAGCGCTCCAGAGAACGACGCCTTGTACACCGGCGTGGCGATCAGCAGGCCATCGGCCTGTTCGATCTGTTGCAGCAGGTCGATGATCCTGGGGCTGTCGAAGCGGGCATGGAGCAAGTCCTCGGCAGGGAAATCCCGCACCTGGTAACTGACCACTTCCACGCCTTGCTGCTGTAACCAGCGCTTGGCCAACTCCAGCAGCACTCCGGAACGGGAGCGTTGGCTGGGACTGCCACCGAGAGAGACCACCAGCATGCAGGGATTCCTTGAGCGATTGAGGCGATTCGCGGGATGCGATCTCGCCGGACTGAACAGACCTTAACAGCCTATTTTTATATCCATAAATCTTATTTATTCATTTGTTTATTCCATATATGAATATATGGAGGCATTTGGCACAGGCAAAAAAATAGGCCGTCGAAACGGCCTGAAAACCCCTGCTTTATGGATCTTTCCCCCTGTCGAGCCGATGGCTTCAACGGTTGGGTTGTGGAGTCAGGCGCAGGTAGGGCTTGACTGTACGGTAGCCTTTGGGAAAACGCCGCTTGATCTCTTCTTCGTCCTTGAGGGACGGCACGATCACCACTTCGTCACCGTCCTGCCAGTTGGCCGGGGTGGCCACCTTGTAGTTGTCGGTAAGCTGCAGCGAGTCGATCACCCGCAGGATTTCGTGGAAGTTGCGCCCGGTGCTGGCCGGGTAGGTGATGGTCAGGCGAATCTTCTTGCTCGGGTCGATGATGAACAGCGAACGCACTGTCAGGGTGTCGCTGGCATTGGGGTGGATCAGGTCGTAGAGGTCCGACACCTTGCGATCGGCATCGGCCAGGATCGGGAAATTGACCCGGGTATCCTGGGTCTCGTTGATGTCCTCGATCCAGCGGTGATGGGAGTCCACAGGGTCGACCGACAGGGCGATGGCCTTCACGCCACGCTGGGCGAATTCATCCTTGAGCTTGGCGGTGAAGCCCAGCTCCGTGGTGCACACCGGGGTAAAATCCGCCGGATGGGAAAACAGCACGCCCCAGCTATCACCCAGCCACTCGTGGAAACGAATCTTGCCGGCACTGGAATCCTGTTCGAAGTCGGGGGCGATGTCGCCCAGTCTGAGGCTCATGGGTGCTGCTCCTGTGAGTGCGGTATGGGCCTACTTTGCCTGCACAGGAGATCATTTAAAAAGAATAAATATCGATTTATTAATAGCTATTTCGAATATTAAAAATCTCTTCACTGGACGCGCAGGCAGCCACGGACCAACCTGCCCAGCAAGGTTCGAGAAGGCCTTGAGTAGCGGTAGACGCTGTAGAAAGAGGAGAACTCAGGATGGGCTCACGGGGGTGGGCCTGACTTGAAGCAGTACCTCGCCCGGCATTGCGCCGGGCGAGGTTTTATTGCGATTACAGCAGCGGGATCGAGTAGCTGACGATCAGGCGGTTTTCGTCCTGATTGCGCTGGCCCGGAATGTCGTTGCGCCACATGGCGTTTTTCCAGGTGAGGCCCAGGTTTTTCAGCGGACCTTCCGGGATCACGTAGGCGACAGTCAGGTCGCGTTCCCATTCGCTGCGGCCAGTGGCCGAAACGGTACGCTGGGTGGCACCGACCTTGCCGGAAGTATCGATGTTGTCGCCACGCAGGTAGACCAGGCCGGCGGTCAGGCCTGGCAGGCCCACCTTGGCGAAGTCATAGGAGTAGCGCGCTTGCCAGGTACGCTCGCCAGCACGGGCGAACTTCTGGATCTGCATGTCGGTAGTCAGGTAGGCCGACGAACCGTCGCCCTGGTTCAGCCAAGGGAAGTCGCTGTCGCCGTTGCTCACCTGGTAACCACCACCGAAGGTGTGGCCGGAAACCGAGTAAAGGAACAGGCCGCTGATCAGACGGTTGTCGACCTTGCCCTTGGTGAAGCCAGTGCCGTAGTCACCGGTGGTGTAGTAGGCCGAATCGTGGCCATTGGCACCGTCGTTACGGCTATTGAAGTAGCGCAGGTCGGACTTCAACACGCCCGGGCCGATAGCCCAGTTGTGGGTCAGGCCCAGGAAGTGCTGCTTGTAGAAGTCTTTCAGGTTGCCGTAGTAGTACTGGGCGGTCAGATCCTTGGTGATCTTGTAGTCACCACCACCGTAGAGGAACTTGTTGCTATCGCGGCCCGAGGCGGTGTGCGCGTTGGCACCAGCGATCGACAGCTCTTCGTTGTTGCTGGAGTTACGACCCTTCGCGTGTTCGATCTGGCCACCGACCAGGGTCAGGTCCTTGATCTCGTTGGTGGTGATCTGACCACCCTGGAAGGTTTGCGGCAGCATGCGACCATCGTTGGTCACGATGACCGGCAGTTTTGGCTGCAGGGTACCCAGCTTCAGCTCGGTCTGGGAGATCTTGGCCTTGGCGGTCAGGCCCAGGCTGGAGTAGTTGTCGACCGCTTTGCCATTGGATTTGCTTGGGAAGACAGTGCCGCCATAGGAGGTAGCGGTAGCGCCGTTGGTGCCGCCGCCCGAGTCCAGCTTGATGCCCAGCAGGCCGATGGCGTCGAGGCCGAAACCTACGGTGCCTTCGGTGTAGCCGGAAGTGAAGTTGAGCTGGAAGCCTTGACCCCATTCTTCCTGCTTGTTTTGGGCGCCGGCCGCTTTGGTGTCGCCGTCGCGGTTATCGGTATTGATATAGAAGTTACGCAGCCCCAGGGTGGCCTTGCTATCTTCGATGAAACCGGCGGCGCCTGCCTGCTGCGCCAAAACCCCTACGGCCACAGCCAGGGCCAAGGTGGACTTGTTCATGTATCGCTCCTCTCGTTTTCTAATTCTTGTGGTTCCTGGCCCCGGATCGAAACGCCCGGGTGCCACAGATGCGCGATTAGCGCCAGACCGTGACTGATAAGTCAATCGTAACGACCTGTGTCTTCGACCATGGTCTAATCGCAGTTATCGGGTCCATGTAGGGTAATGAATCACTCATAAACCCAAAAAGAATTATTCAATTCTTTCTCATACCATTCAGGAATAAAGCTCGTCATTAACCAGCCAAATGGTCCAGCCTAGACGCTTGCAAGCCTATTCCTGAAAAATATTTTCCCGCAGTTGCACCCTTCCAATCCCGGGACGGCATCAATAAACACGTCATTAGGGATCGAAAAAGCGACGCAATCATGGCTAAGAGCCTATCCTCCCGTCAATTTGTTACAGTTTTAGTATTGAACTGAAATTTTTCTGACATATGCAAAGCCGCGCTTCGATCCTTGGATCGAGCGCGGCTTTTTCATGGGAGGAACAACGTCAGAGGGCTTTTTCGAAGATCTTCGAATTGCGCTGGTAGTTGTACAGAGAGGCCCGGGCCGAGGGCAGGCGCTCAACGCTGCTAGGCACGAAGCCCCGCTCACGGAACCAGTGGGCGGTACGGGTAGTGAGGACGAACAGGGTCTTGAGGCCCTGGTCCCGGGCCCGGGCCTCGATCCTTTCCAGCAGTTCGTCGCCACGCTTGCCGTGCCGGTACTCGGGGTTCACCGCCAGGCAGGCCAGCTCTCCGGCTTCGGAATCGGCAATCTGGTACAGCGCGGCGCAGGCGATGATCATGCCCTCGCGCTCGACCACGCTGAACTGCTCGATCTCGCGCTCCAGCACCTCGCGGGAACGCCGCACCAGGATGCCCTGCTCTTCCAGTGGGCTGATCAGCTCCAGCAGGCCGCCGACATCTTCGATCGCCGCCTCGCGCACTCGCTCGAATTGCTCCTGGGCCACCAGGGTGCCGCCGCCATCACGGGTGAAGAGTTCGGTCAGCAGCGCCCCATCCTCGGCATAACTGACGATATGGCTGCGCCCCACTCCACCCCGGCAGGCCTCAGCGGCCGCATCCAGCAGCTCGGCCTGGTAGTTGGCCCCCAGCCGCTGCAGGTGGGCTGGCACCTGTTGCGGACGCAGCTCACGCACCAGCTTGCCGTTGTCGTCCAGCAGTCCCGGGTCCGCACCGAACAGCAGCAGCTTGTCGGCACCCAGGTCGATGGCAGCGCGGGTGGCCACGTCTTCACAGGCCAAGTTGAAGGTTTCACCAGTGGGCGAGTACCCCAGGGGCGACAACAGCACGATGGAGCGCTCGTCCAGCAGGCGGTTGATGCCCTTGCGGTCGACCCGGCGCACCTCGCCGGTGTGGTGGTAGTCGACGCCTTCCAGCACGCCGATCGGGCGCGCGGTCACCAGGTTGCCGCTGGCGACCCGCAACCGTGAGCCCTGCATCGGTGAAGACGCCATGTCCATGGACAAGCGTGCCTCGATGGCGATGCGCAGCTGGCCAACGGCGTCTATCACGCACTCCAGGGTCGCCGCGTCGGTAATCCGCATGCCGTGGTGGTAATGCGGGGTCAGGCCACGAGCGGCAAGGCGCGACTCGATCTGGGGACGCGAACCGTGCACCAGCACCAGGCGCACACCCAGGCTGTGGAGCAGCACCAGGTCGTGGACGATATTGCCGAAGTTGGCGTGTTCAACGCCGTCGCCGGGCAGCATGACCACGAAGGTGCAGTCGCGGTGGGCGTTGATATAGGGAGACGCGTGACGGAGCCAATTGACGTATTCGGGCATGAACCTGAGCCTGTAAATAAAAAGCAGCCTATGGAAGGACGAAATGGAAAACGCACAGCGGGCTGATGGTTATCGTCGGAACAGGCTTGGCAACACGCTTACTCTCCTCATGGGTACGGACAGGGACGACGGCAATTTACTGAAATTGAGCCGGGGTCAGGCAGTAATATTCGATCAGTTCACGCAATAGATGCACGGTAGGCTGCAAGCGTGACATTTCAAGGTACTCGCCTGGCTGATGGGCGCAGGCGATATCCCCCGGGCCGAGCACCAGGGTCTGGCAACCGAGGCGCTGAAGATAAGGTGCTTCAGTGCCGAACGCCACTGCTTCGGCGCGATGACCTGTAAGACGTTCGGCTACACGCACCAACTCGGCATCCTCGGCCTGCTCGAACGGCGGCACGGCGGGGAACAGTGGCGCGTAATCGATCTGCACCTCGTGTCGTTCGGCCACCGGTCTGAGCCTCTGGCGGATCGCCTCGCGCAGGGCTTGCGGGTCCATGCCCGGCAAGGGTCGCAGGTCGAACTCCAGCGAGCACTGGCCGCAGATGCGGTTGGGGTTGTCGCCACCGTGGATGCAGCCGAAGTTCAGGGTCGGCTGCGGCACGCTGAATTGCGGGTTGCGAAATTCCCGTTGCCACTGCAAGCGCAGGCCACGCAGCTCGCCGATGGCATCGTGCATGGCTTCCAGGGCACTGCGCCCCAGGCTCGGGTCCGATGAATGACCGCTACGGCCGAGAATGTCGATGCGCTCCATCATCACGCCCTTGTGCAGCCGGATCGGCTTGAGCCCCGTAGGCTCACCGATCACTGCCGCACGCCCCAGCGGATGACCGGCTTGCGCCAGGGCCCGGGCCCCGGCCATGGAGCTTTCCTCGTCACAGGTGGCCAGGATCAGCAACGGCTGCTTGAACGGCTGAGCCAGCAGCGGCTGTACCGCCTCGATGACCAGGGCGAAGAAACCCTTCATGTCGCAGCTGCCAAGGCCGACCCAGCGGCCGTCGACCTCGGTCAGTTTCAGGGGGTCGGTCTGCCACAGCCCAGCATCGAACGGCACGGTGTCGCTATGGCCTGACAGCACCAGGCCACCGGGACCACTGCCGAAACTGGCCAGCAGGTTGAACTTGCCAGGGCTCACTTGCTGGATGTCGCAGGCAAAGCCCAGGTCGCCGAGCCAGCCGGCAAGCAGGTCGATGACCGGTCGATTGGACTGGTCCAGCGCAGGCTGGGTGCAGCTCACCGAAGGGGCTGCGATCAAGGCGGCGAACTGATCCTTCATGGACGGCAATGGCATGAGCGGGCTCCGCAAGTTCCAGGACGAGGCCCATCATAGGGGCTGTTACCCCGCCGAAGGAACCGTGGCGGCACCTCCAGGCGCCTTGTCCTGTACACTGCACGACCTTGGCAGCCAACTCTTCCCCGGCTGCGCTCCCGATCCTGGATTGTCCGGCCATGCAGAAAGAAACCGAAATCAAACTCCGCGCCAGCCGCGAGACCCTCGCCGCCCTGCGCGAGCACCCGCTCCTGAAAAAACGCAACAAAAGTGGCTGGGAACGCCGTGAGCTGATGAACCAGTACTTCGACACTCCGGACCGCGACCTGGCCCAGGCCAAGGTGGCCCTGCGCCTGCGCCGTGACGGCGACGTGGTGATCCAGACCCTCAAGACCCGCGGGCAGAGCGTCGCCGGCCTGTCCGAACGCAACGAATACGACTGGCAACTGCCCAAGGCCAAGCTCGACCTGAAGAAACTCGATGGCCAATGCTGGCCCGAGGCCCTGGCCGAACTGGACAAGAAGACCCTCAAGCCCCTGTTCACCACTGATTTCGTCCGCGAGCGCGCGGAAATCGCCTGGGGCCGCGGCAAGGCCAAGGTGGTGATCGAGGCGGCGCTGGACCTGGGCCAGGTGATCGCCGGCAAACACAAGGAAGAAATCTGCGAGCTGGAGCTGGAACTGCGCGAAGGCGAGCCGGCCGCCCTGCTGGAGCTGGCAGCGGAACTGGCCCTGACCCTGCCGCTGATGCCTTGCGACATCAGCAAGGCCGAACGCGGTTACCGCCTGTTCGATGCCGGCAGCTACTCCCTGAGCCTGCCTGCCCCGCAACTGAACGCCGAGACGCCCCTGGACGAAGCTTTCGCCGCCCTGGCCTGGCACCTGCTGGCCAGCAGCCAGCGCCTGGCCGAGCAGTATCGCTTCAATGGCCACTGGCGCCTGCTGCAGGACTGGGTGGAGTGCCTCGCCGAACTGCGAGCCCTGGCCAGCAGCCTGGGCCAGGCTGCGCCGCGCCAGTCCACCGCTGAACTGCGCAGTGCCCTGGACGCCCTGCTGGAAGACTGGCGCCCGCTGGTACAGGCCGGTCTCGATGACGAGGACGTGCGCAAGGCAGCACCGGAGCAGTTCATCGAAGAACTGCAGGACGTGCGCTGGGGCCTGTTCTCCCTGAACACCTCGCGCTGGTTGCTCGACCGCGCCTGGACTGCCGAGCGCAGCACCCGGGGCAACCGCCAGGGCGCCGCGCAGCTGGCGAGCTGGCTGCCACGTTTGCTGGCCGAAGAGGCTTCGTCCCTGCAATTGCAGCGCTACCAGCAGCAACCCGAAGACCTGGCCGAGCAACTGCCGCGTATCGAGCGTATCCAGGCCTGGCTGCACCACGCTCGGGGTGCGCTGGAGATCCCCGAGCTGGACCGTCTCTACGGCGAGCTGAACAAGCTGGCGCAACTGGCCAACGAGCCGATCACCGAAGAGGCCCTGGTGGCGCGCAAGCACCAGGCCATCGCGGTGTTCCAGAACCGCGCCTGGAAGACCCTGCTGCGCATGTGATCAGCGCAGAACCGGCAGGCTGGTGGTGGACTTGATCTCCGACAGGGCAACGATCGAGTTCACCTCCTGGATGCCGGGCACCATGGACAGCTTCTCGAAGAAGAAGCGTTCGTAGGCTTCGATGTCCGCCGCCACCACCCGCAGCAGAAAATCCACCGCTCCCATCAGCACATAACACTCCAGCACTTCCGGAAAACCGCGGATCGCCTCGGTGAACTCGGTGAAGTTGGAGCGCCCGTGGGCATTGAGCTTGATCTGGGCAAAGATCTGCGTGTTCAGCCCGATCTTCTTGCGATCCAGCAAGGTCACCTGGCCACGGATCACCCCTTCGTCCTTCAAGCGCTGGATCCGCCGCCAGCAGGGCGACTGCGATAGGCCGACCTGCTCGGCAATCTGCGCGCTGGATAGCGAAGCGTCTTCCTGCAACAGGGCGAGAATCCGGCGGTCATAGGCGTCCAGCTCGTTATGCATGATCAATCCCCAAATATGTTATCTGGCGAATTATTCTATTCAATCATTTCACCAGAACCTCAATCTTAGATAAGAAATACCCGAATCCGAATGTAAAAATTTCTCCACTGAACTGGAGACTGCCATGCCCCCTCTCGACCCTGCCCTCGGCTCATCGCCCCGCCCCGATGTCTGGAGCGCCCACCAGGCCCACTGCCACGTGCAATACCACCTGCAAGCCGACGCCGAAGCCGACGTACTGTGCCGGGTGCTCAATCATTTCGCCTTGCAGTTCCTGGTACCGCAGCGGGTCTCGGTGCAGCAACGGGAAGCTACCTTGCACATGGAGGTGGAACTCGATGGCTTGAGCTGGCACCGGGCCGAAGTGATCGCGGACAAGCTGCGCAACCTGATCTGCGTCTGCTCGGTCGAGCTGCAACAGCTGCATCCGCTACGCCTGCAAGCCACTGGCTGAAATCGGCAAAACCCTGCAACCCTTGGCTGGCGGCCCCACGGCTGCACCGGGCTACTCTTGGCTGTTACCGGTCGGCATCACGACCGTGAGCCGGGGGGAACCTCATGAATGCCACCGATATGCCCCAGGACCGCAGGCTGGAACTCGACGAGCTGTTGCGCGAGCTGCTGGCCCAGGGCCGTATCAGCCCGGACGCCGCCGAACTGGCCCTGGCGGCGCAACCCGGGCCCGATGGTTCCCGGCATCCACTGGAAGAGATTGCCGCCCGGCAACTGCCGGACCTGCATCACCCCGGTCGCCCGCTGGACCTGGACAGTCTCACGGCCTGGCTCGCCCAGCAGGCCGGCCAGCCGTACCTGCGCATCGACCCACTACGGATCGACGTCGCCGCCATCACCCCATTGATGTCCCGCGCCTTTGCCCAGCGGCACGGGATCCTGGCCGTGGCCGTGGACACCCGGCAGGTGACCGTCGCCAGTGCCCAGCCTCATGTCCGCGCCTGGGAAGCCGACCTGGCCCACGCCCTGAAGCGCACCGTGCAACGGGTGGTGGCCAGCCCGGCACAGATCCGTCACCTGACCCTGGAGTTCTATCGCCTCGCCAGGTCGGTCAGCGGCGCCAGCAGCGAACACCGGGGCAGCGGCCCGGGCAGTTTCGAACAACTGCTGAAGCCGGGCAGCGGCGACCGCGAGCCGGACGCCGATGATGCCCACATCATCAACATCGTCGATTGGCTGCTCCAGTACGCCTTCGAGCAACGGGCCAGCGATATCCATGTCGAGCCGCGGCGTGACCAGGGCAACCTGCGCTTGCGCATCGACGGGCTGCTGTACGACGTCTATGCCTTTCCACCCCAGGTCACGCTGGCTATCGTCAGTCGCCTCAAGAGCCTGGGCCGGATGAACGTCGCCGAACGACGCAAGCCGCAGGACGGGCGGATCAAGGTCCTCGCCCCCGAAGGCCATGGCGTCGAGCTGAGGCTCTCGACCCTGCCCACCGCCTTCGGCGAAAAGCTGGTGATGCGTATCTTCGACCCCCAGGTCCTGCTCAAGGACTTCGACCAGCTGGGCTTCTGCGCCGAGGACCTGGCGCGCTGGCAGGCCATGACCGGACAGGCCCACGGCATCATCCTGGTCACCGGCCCCACGGGTTCGGGCAAGACCAGCACCCTGTATGCCACCCTGAAGAAGCTGGCGACCCCCGAAGTCAACCTGTGCACCATCGAGGACCCGATCGAGATGATCGAGCCGGCCTTCAACCAGATGCAGGTCCAGCCCAACATCGACCTGGGTTTTTCCAGCGGAGTCCGCGCGCTGCTGCGCCAGGACCCGGACATCATCATGATCGGCGAGATCCGCGACCTGGAGACCGCCGAGATGGCCATCCAGGCCGCCCTCACCGGGCACCTGGTGTTGTCCACCCTGCATACCAACGATGCCCCGGGCGCCATCAGCCGCCTGCTGGAGCTGGGGGTGCCGCATTACCTGATCAAGGCCACGCTGGTCGGGGTCATGGCCCAGCGCCTGGTACGTACCCTGTGCCCCCATTGCAAGGAACCTGCGGATCTCGACGCAGATCACTGGCACAGCCTGGCGCCGCCTGCCCAGCTGCCGACCCTGCGCCTCGGCCAGCGTGCCGTCGGCTGCGCCGAATGCCGGGGCACCGGCTATCGCGGACGCATCGGAATCTACGAAATCATGCTGTTGAGCGAGGGGCTCAAGCCATTCGTCCAGCCGGACCTCGACCTGGCCGCCCTGCGTCGCCAGGCAGGCGCCGATGGCATGCGTAGCCTGCGCCTGGCCGCCGCGCACAAGGTGGCACAGGGATTGACCAGCCTGGAGGAGGCACTGCGCGTAACCCCCTGCAACGAGTTCGGGTAGCCCCCCAGTCGCTGGACTACGCTCTAGGCACAGCCGAAACGGGCAGGGAACCATGCATGAACATTCGCCAGAACATGATCACCTCCGGAGCTATCAGCCTGCTGGCCATCGCCCTGGTAGCCGGCATCGGCCTCTGGGGCCAGTCGCGCCTGGCCAGCGCATTGGGCGACAACGAACTCAACGCCAGCGCCCTGCGCAACCACCTGGAGGCCGACATGATGCACGACGCCTTGCGGGCCGATGTACTGCAAGCCTTGAGCAGCCAGCCCGGTGATGTGGCAGCCGGTGACGAAGTACGTGACAGCCTGCGCGAACACGGTGACTGGTTCCGCAAGGCCCTGGCCGAGAATGCCCGCCTGCCCCTGGCGCCGGATATCCGCGAGGCGGTCGGCGAGTTGCAGCCCGTGCTGGAAAACTACATTCGAGCTGCACAGGACATTGCCGGGCTGGCGCTCAAGGACCCCCAGGCCGCCCGCCTGCAGATGCCGGAGTTCTCCCAGCGGTTCAGCGAAGTGGAAACCCGCAACGAGGCCCTGAGCAGCAAGATCGAAGCCAGCAGCGCCCAGACCCGCGCCCGCAGCGAAACGGCCGTGCGCCAGGCCGCCTGGTGGCTGATCGGTGGCAGCCTGTGCGCCGTACTGGCCCTGTGCCTGTTGACCCGCCAGTTGCTCAACCGGGTACTCAAGCCCCTGGAAAAATCCGTGGCCACGGCCCGAGCCATCGCCCAGGGCGACCTGACCCGCAGCATCAGCGTCGACAGCCAGGACGAAGCTGGCCAGTTGCAGCAGGCCCTTGGCGAAATGCAGGACAACCTGCGGCAGATGATCACCACCATTCGTCATGAGAGCGAGGAGCTGCGCGGCCGCTCCCATAGCCTCAGCGGTACCTCGTCGAGCATCGCCGACGGTGCCAGCGAACAGGCCGACGGCGCCACCGACATGGCAGCAGCCATGGAGCAGATGATCAGCAACATCGCCCAGGTCGCCGAGCATGCGCGCAACGCCCAGAGTATCTCGGCCCAGTCCGAGTCCCTGGCCGGCAGCGGCGGACAGGTAATACTCGGGGTGGTCGACGGCATGAGCCACATTGCCGAGGCGGTCAATCAGTCCTCTGAAAGCATCACCGCCCTGGGCCAGTCCTCCGAAGAGATTCATTCGATCATCCAGGTGATCAACGGCATCGCCGAACAGACCAACCTGCTGGCCCTCAACGCCGCCATCGAAGCCGCCAGGGCAGGAGAAGCCGGGCGCGGCTTTGCCGTGGTCGCCGACGAGGTACGCAACCTGGCGGCGCGCACCGCGCAATCGACCCGGGAGATCACCGGCATGATCCAGCGCATCCGGGAAACCACCGAGCAGGCGGTCAGCAGCATGCAGACCGGAGTCAGCCGGGTGAACGACGGCGTGAACATGGCCCAGCAGGCGGGCACCTCGATCAACGAGATCCGCCAGGGCGCACAGCGCTCGGCGCTGATGGTGCAGGAGATTTCCCACACCATCGGCGAGCAGTCCAAGGCCAGCGGCGAAGTCGCGCAACGGGTGGAGATGATCAGCGAAGTGGCCCGTCGCAACAGCCAGGCCATGCGTGACCTGAGCCTCACGGTGGAGCAGATGGAGAGTTCGGTGGCCACCCTGCAGACCTCGGTCACACGCTTTCAGCTATGAACCCTACCCGCCGCCCATTGATCAACCGTTGAACAGGTGAGCCAGATGCAGATCACAAGCGTACTGCTACTTTTCGTCGGCCTGGCCGTGGCCCTGGTGTTCATGGGTTTCAAGGTGGTCCCGCAGGGCTATCAGTGGACCGTGGAGCGTTTCGGGCGCTACACCAACACCCTCAAGCCGGGGTTGAACATCATCATCCCGGTGATGGACCGCATCGGGCGCAAGATCAACGTCATGGAGAACGTGCTGGATATCCCGCCCCAGGAAGTCATCACCGCCGATAACGCCACGGTACAGATCGACGCGGTGTGTTTCTTCCAGGTCGTCAATACCGCCCAGGCCGCCTACGAGGTCAACAATCTCGAGCATGCCGTGCGCAACCTGTTGCAAACCAATATCCGGACGGTGCTGGGCTCCATGGAACTGGACGCGATGCTCAGCCAACGTGATGCGATCAACGAGAAACTGTTGAAGACCGTCGATGAAGCCACCGCTCCCTGGGGCATCAAGATCACCCGTATCGAAATCAAGGACATCAGCCCGCCCACCGACCTGATGGCCGCCATGTCAGGGCAGATGAAGGCCGAACGGGTCAAGCGCGCGCAGATCCTGGAGGCCGAAGGATTGCGCGCCGCAGCCATTCTCACCGCCGAAGGCAAGAAACAGGCACAGATCCTGGAAGCCGAAGGCGAGCGCCAGGCGGCATTCCTCGAAGCCGAGGCCCGTGAACGCCAGGCAGAGGCCGAAGCCCGGGCGACCCAGGTAGTGTCCGAGGCCATCGCCCACGGCAACGTCCAGGCGATCAACTACTTCGTGGCGCAGAAGTACGTCGACGCCCTGGGCAAGCTGGCCTCGGCCAACAACAGCAAGGTGATCCTGATGCCACTGGAGGCGAGCCAGGTCATCGGCGCCGTGGGTGGCATCGGCGAAATCGTCAAGGCCACTTTCGACGGCAAGAAGACGTGAGGCGAGCGCCATGTCGGCATTCCTGCAAGCGCTGTCGTTCTGGGACTGGCTGGCCCTGGGCACCGTCCTGCTGATCTTCGAGGTGTTCGGTGCCGGCGGCTACTTGCTGTGGATCGGCCTGGCGGCCGCCAGCGTCGGGGTCCTGGCCTTCCTGATCCCGAGCCTGGCGTGGGAAATGCAGTTCCTGCTGTTCGGCCTGCTGTCAGTGCTGACGGCGCTGTACTGGTGGCGACGCCAACGCAAGGCGATCCGTTCCAGCGACCAGCCTAACCTCAACCTGCGGGGCCAGGAGCTGATCGGCAAGACCTTTGTGGTACACCAGGCGATCGTCAACGGGCGGGGCCGGATCAAGGTCGCCGATGGTGTATGGATCGCCAAGGGTGCCGATGCCCCGCAAGGCGCACGGGTACGGGTGGTGGGCCAGGAAGGCGCGATCCTGCTGGTCGAAAACCTCGACTGATCAGTCACGGAACTCGATCAGGGAATCTAGAATCAAAGAGTGTAGTTCCCCCTAGTCGGAGTCACCCATCATGCGTCTGAAAACAGCTGTCGTCACAATTGCCCTGCTGTCGCTCCCCATAGGTTCGGCAATGGCCGACACCTTCTGGCGTAACGTCATTTCCTCCGGTGCGACCACAGGCTCCACCTACCTGACCTTCAAGGATCACAAGCTGATCGTCGCTGCCCAGGACGACGCCGGCAGCTTCGTCGCCAGCGAAGGCAGCATCCGCGGTCCGTACCTGGAAGCCGCGATGCAGAAGGTCCGCGCCGACAATCCAGGTCTGCAGGCCACCGATATGGAACTGGCCAACGCCATCCTGGCCAAGAATGCCGTTGCCCAGGAATAAGGGTCGTCCCAGGGATGATCCTTGAAAAAACGCCGACCTCAGGGTCGGCATTTTTTTTGCCCGGATGTTCCTAGCCAGCCTTGGTGATACGGGAAACCGCCTGCAGGCCAGCCAGGGCGTAGCACATCATGTGCTCGATCAGTGCCGGTGGGTCGAGCTTCAAGCCGGGCAATACATTGCGCTCCAACGGGTCATGGGCGATCAGCAGGAACAGGCAAGGCGAAAACACGCTGACGGCGCTGCGCAAGGTGGCTGGATCGTCCGGCGACAGCTGCATGATCTGGCCAAGGATGGTGCGCACGATCTTCGCCTTGGGAAACGCCTGTTCCTCGAGCACTTGCGATAGCACCGAGGACGGCGACACCAGCTCGCGGGTCATCACCTTCAGCGCCCATCCGTCACGCTCGTTGCCCAACCCCTCGATCAGTACCGTGATGATCGCCCGCAGCTTGTTCTCGGCGCTGTCCTGGCTCTCGCTCAGGCGAATCATGGTCTCGATGCGGAGCAGGCGATCGTGGGCCTCGCGCAGGACCGCCTGATACAGGCCGTCCTTGTTCTCGAAGTGATAGTTGACCGAAGCGTTGTTGGCTCTGGAATTCTCGCAAATCTGCTTGCTGGTGGTGTTGGCATACCCCTGCTCAGCGAAAAGCCGGCCGGCCACCTCCAGAATCTGCTGGCGGGTCGCCTGGCCATCCTGGCGCGGTGCACGGGCTGCAGCTGTCTGCGGGGAATCGGGAGCGACCATGAGCGTCTCACTAAGTTAAATTCAAATTTGACTTTTGTTTATGGACTGCTTAGCTAAAAAGCGCCAGTTTCTCCTGCAACCCGTGTCCCGGGTTGCCATGAAGTGGCGGCTACTCGTCTAGTTCAGCCAGAGGATATCAGCATGGAAGCGCGCGTCATGACCCCCTTCACTTACTTCTCCCTGCCCATGCAAAAGCTCTTCCTGCATAACCAGGCCGAGGTGAGGAACAAGCCGTACGCCAAGTACTTCCGTGGAGAAATACAGGTGCCGCTGTCTGCCGTGCGCAAGATCCAGCAAGGCCCCATGCCCCTGAAGGACACCCTCACGCCCAGTATCGAGGACATCAATCGCCTGCTCGACCCGGACTATTTCAGCGAAGAGTCCGGTTATGCCCTGCTGCCTGGCCCAATGGCCTATGTGCAAAGTCGCAAGTTCTTCCCTGGGTGCACGGCCAGGATGTTCAAGTGGTGGTTCCTGTGGCACCCGCTGGAGCCGGAGCGCTACTCCCTCTCGTTCCCCTATGCCCATGTCGGCAACCCGTGCCTGAACCGTCAGCGCCTGGGCGACGAGTCCCTGAGTTTCGAGGAGCGGTTGTACGGCAATACCTTCTGCGCCTCCGAATACGTCGGTGACCGCCTGATGCACCTGAACATCGACTTCCAGCACCCGAACACACTGGGACTGGACCCCGACCTGTACCGTGAAGCGAAGATCGACGGCAGCGTCAGCGCCCTGATGAGCCTGTCCGATCATCCGCGGGTCCCCGTGTCATTGATGGTGCACCTGTTCAAGGAAGTCCCGGACGGCATGTACCTCACCAGCCGGTACTGGGTCGGCTCGCACCCGTCGATGGCCCGTTTTCCGGGGGCAGAAAAGGCAGCGGCCTTGTTGGGGGAAAAGGGTTTTGGTACTGCGGGACTGGAAGCCCTGGCCTATGAATTCGCCGTGCACGACATGTGCGAGTTCAACCACCTGGCCAGTTTCCTGCCAGACCTGTATCGAGAGTTCGGCAGGCCTTCAGCCTGAAGCGAAAAGCCCTCGAGCCCACGTCATTCGCAGGCTCGAGGTTGGAATCACTCAACGTTGTGCGCCAGGACAGACACCGTTGAGCAACATGGTCATGAACGCCCCGATGTCCTGCTCCGCACTCAACTGCTCAGTTGCCAACCGCTACCCGCAAAACCCGAAGATCATATCGAGCAGCCACTCTCGGCGGGTGTCCTTGGGCAGCTCGCCATGGCTGATGGCATTCCCCCCCGGTTAACGGGGACACGCCCCCCAACACTTACTGATTGGCTTGAGTACAGCCAAGGATTGGTCATGTCCACACTTTGCCTCCCCCACGTAATGTTTCCGCAACACACGATCACCCAGCAGCAAATGGTCGAACACCTGGAAAACCTGCACCCCGACCACCCACGCATGGCCCTGGCCAAGCGCATGATCGCCAACACCGAGGTCAACGAGCGCCACCTGGTGCTGCCGATCGACGAACTGGCGGTGCACACCGGCGTCACCCACCGCAGCATCGTCTATGAGCGTGAAGCCCGGCAGATGTCCTCGGCCGCCGCACGCCAGGCGCTCGAGAACGCCGGGCTGCAGATCGATGACATCCGCATGGTGATCGTCACCTCCTGCACCGGCTTCATGATGCCGTCGCTGACCGCCCACCTGATCAACGACCTGGGCCTGCCCACCTCCACCGTGCAACTACCGATCGCCCAACTGGGTTGCGTGGCCGGTGCCGCGGCGATCAACCGGGCCAACGATTTCGCCCGCCTCGACGCACGCAACCACGTGCTGATCGTGTCCCTGGAGTTCTCTTCGCTGTGCTACCAGCCGAACGACACCAAGCTGCACGCGTTCATCTCGGCGGCGCTGTTCGGCGACGCGGTATCGGCCTGCGTGCTGCGCGCCGATGACCAGGCCGGGGGCTTCAAGATCAAGAGGACCGAGTCGTACTTCCTGCCCAGGAGCGAGCACTACATCAAGTACGACGTGAAGGACACGGGCTTTCACTTCACCCTCGACAAGGCCGTGATGAACGCCATCAAGGATGTGGCCCCGGTCATGGAGCGCCTCAACCACGAGAGCTTCGAACAGACCTGTGCGCACAACGACTTCTTCATCTTCCACACAGGCGGACGCAAGATCCTCGACGAGCTGGTGATGCACCTGGACCTGACCGCGAACCGCGTCTCGCCCTCGCGCAGCAGCCTGTCCGAAGCCGGCAACATCGCCAGCGTGGTGGTGTTCGACGTGCTCAAGCGCCAGTTCGAGTCCAACCTGAACAAGGGCGACATCGGCCTGCTGGCGGCCTTTGGTCCCGGCTTCACCGCGGAAATGGCCGTCGGCCAGTGGACCGCCTGACGTAAGACCCTGCGTCAGTCCGACCTGGCGTTGCCAACTGCAAGGCAGCGCCAGGTTGTGGTTCATGGTTTCCAGCTGAGCGATGCACACCGCAGTGCCCATCACCGCTGCCGCTGTTGCCGGTGATCATCCACGAGCTGCAACTGGACGCTCAGGGCACCGCCCAGCCTGGTTACCGAGTCAGCGATAGGCCTCCAACGGCACGCAGGCGCAGAAGAGGTTGCGATCGCCGTAGACATTGTCCACCCGGTTCACCGCAGGCCAGTATTTGTGAGCCCGGACATGAGCACTGGGCAGTACCGCCTGCGCAATGCTGTAGCCGCGCTCCCACACTCCAGTGATATCCGCCAGGGTATGGGGCGCCCCCTTGAGCGGGTTGTCCTCGGCCGGCCAGCGGCCCTCCTGGACCTGGGCGATCTCGGCGCGAATGCTCAGCATGGCCTCGACAAACCGATCCAGCTCGGCCTTGGATTCGCTCTCCGTGGGCTCGACCATCAAGGTGCCCGGCACCGGGAACGACATGGTCGGCGCATGGAAGCCGTAGTCCATCAGGCGCTTGGCCACATCCTCCTCGGTAATGCCGGTCAGGGCCTTCAGCGGCCGCAAGTCGAGGATGCATTCATGGGCCACCCGGCCGTTACGGCCGCTGTAGAGCACCGGGAAAGCGCCGCTGAGCTGGGTGGCCAGGTAGTTGGCGGCGAGGATCGCCACCTCGCTGGCATCCGCCAGTTGTGGCCCCATCATGGCGATGTACATCCAGCTGATGGGCAGGATGCTCGCACTGCCCCAAGGCGCGGCGCTGACCGCGTCGTTACCTGGCAGCGGCCCCTCGATCGGCACCACCGGATGGTTGGCGACAAAGGGCGCCAGGTGCGCGCGCACGCCGATCGGCCCCATGCCCGGGCCGCCTCCGCCATGGGGAATGCAGAAGGTCTTGTGCAGGTTCATGTGCGAGACGTCGGCGCCGATGTCCGCGGGCCGGGCCAGCCCCACCTGGGCATTGAGGTTGGCACCATCCATGTAGACCTGGCCGCCATGACGGTGAATGACGTCGCAGATCTGGCGGATGCCCTCTTCGTAGACGCCATGGGTCGAGGGGTAGGTCGCCATCAGGCATGACAGCTTGTCACCGGCCTCGCGGGCCTTGGCCTCCAGGTCTTCGAGGTCGACGTTGCCGGCCTCGTCGCATTCGACGATCACCACCTGCATCCCCGCCATCTGCGCCGAAGCCGGATTGGTGCCATGGGCCGAGGCCGGGATCAGGCAGAGGTGCCGTTGCCCTTGCTGGCGGCTCTCGTGATAGCGCCGAATCGCCAGGAGCCCGGCATATTCGCCCTGGGCACCGGAATTGGGCTGCATGCAGATGGCATCGAAACCGGTGATCGCGCACAGCCAGCGCTCCAGCTCGTCGATCATCAGGCCATAGCCGATGGCCTGGTCCCGGGGGGCGAAGGGATGCAGGTTGGCGAACTCCGGCCAGGTGATGGGGATCATCTCGCTACTGGCGTTGAGCTTCATGGTGCAAGAGCCCAGGGGAATCATCGACTGGTTGAGCGCCAGGTCCTTGTTCTCCAGTTGCTTGAGGTAGCGCAGCATCCGGGTTTCGCTGTGATGGGCACTGAACACCGGGTGGCCCAGCACCGGGCTGCGGCGCAGCAACTCGCCGGGCAACCCGGATACCAGCTCCTCGGCATCCAGAGCGGCCACATCCAGGCCATGGTCGGCGCCCAGGAACACATCCAGCAACCGGGCGACGGTGTTCTCATCGCAGGTCTCATCGAGGCTCAGGCCCAGCCGGCCACGGCCGAGAATCCGCAGGTTGATTCGTTGCGCCTTGGCGCTCTCGATGATCGCGGTCTGGCTACCGCCCACCTCCAGGGTCAGGGTGTCGAAGAAGTGCCGGTTGACCCGCACGATGCCATGGCGCTCCAGCCCCGTAGCGAGGATGCAGGTCAGCCGGTGCACGCGCTGGGCAATGCGCTTGAGGCCCTGCGGGCCGTGATAAACCGCGTAGAAAGCGGCGATGTTGGCCAGCAGCACCTGGGCGGTGCAGATGTTGGAGTTGGCCTTCTCGCGGCGGATATGCTGCTCGCGGGTCTGCAGGGCCATGCGCAGCGCCACCTGGCCCCGGGCATCGCGGGAGACGCCGATGATGCGCCCGGGCATCGCCCGCTTGTATTCGTCGCGGCAGGCGAAGAACGCCGCGTGAGGCCCGCCATAACCCATGGGCACGCCAAAGCGCTGGGACGAACCCAGCACCACGTCCGCGCCCAGCTCGCCGGGCGCAGTGAGCACCAGCAGGCTGAGCAGATCGGTGGCGACACAGGCCAGGGCCTGCCGCGCATGCAGCTGGTCGATCAGCGGCCGCAGGTCACGGATCTCGCCGTGGGTATCCGGGTACTGCAGCAAGGCACCGAAGACCTCATGCTCGGACAGCTGGTCGACGCTATCGACCACCAGCTCGAAACCGAAACCCTCGGCCCGGGTGCGCACCACCGACACGGTCTGGGGATGGCAATGCTCATCGACGAAGAAACGATTGCTCCCGGACTTGGCCACGCGCTTGGCCAGGGCCATGGCTTCGGCCGCAGCGGTGGCTTCGTCCAGCAGCGAGGCATTGGCCAGGTCGAGGCCGGTGAGGTCGATGGTCATCTGCTGGAAGTTCAGCAGGGCCTCGAGCCGGCCCTGGGCGATCTCCGGTTGGTAGGGGGTGTAGGCGGTGTACCAGCCAGGGTTCTCCAGCACGTTGCGCACGATCACATTGGGTGTGCGGGTACCGTGATAACCCATGCCGATCAGGCTGGTCCAGACTTCGTTCTGCGTGGCGTAACCCTTGAGTCGCGCCAGGGCCGCCATTTCGTCAAGAGCCGGGGGCAGGTCCAGGGCCCGGTTGAAGCGAATGGCCGGTGGCACCGTCTGTTCGATCAGCTCGGCCCGGCTGCCCAGCCCAAGGCTGGCCAGCATGGCCTGCTGTTCCTCGGCATCGGGTCCCAGGTGCCGGTCGAGAAATGCATTGGGCTCACGTAGCTGGGTCAGGGATGGCATGACAGGCTCTCTCCGATGAACGGTGCTCAACGTCGATGCGACAGGGTGCCAAGCAGCATAGCAGTCGATTTTGCTGGCCGGCGCCCTGGCGTCCCGGAGCATTCGGGACCATCATGCTGGGCGTCGGCGCGCCTGCCCGGCGCACCTCAACCCACGCTTCCTGCGTCCGCTTATCGGGTGTCCCATCGTCATGAGCCAACTGCCTTTCCTGCCGTTCTCCAAACCCACCATCGATGAACCCACCATCGCCGCCGTCGGCGAGGTGTTGCGTTCGGGATGGATCACCAGCGGGCCCAAGGTCCAGGCCTTCGAAACCCAGCTCTCGGGGTTCTTCGGCGGGCGCACCGTGCGCACCTTCAACTCCGGCACCTGCACCATGGAGATCGCCCTGCGCATTGCCGGCATCGGCCCGGGCGACGAGGTGATCACTACGCCGATCTCCTGGGTTGCCACCGCCAACGTGATCCTGGAGGTGGGCGCCACACCGGTATTCGCCGACATCGACCCGGTGACCCGCAACATCGACCTGGACCAGGTCGAGGCCGCCATCACCCCCCGTACCCGGGCCATCATCCCGGTGTACCTGGCCGGCCTGCCGGTGGACATGGACCGCCTGTACGCCCTGGCTCGCAAGCATGGCCTGCGGGTGGTGGAAGATGCCGCCCAGGCCCTGGGCTCGAGCTGGAACGGCCAGCGCATCGGTGCCGGCGGCGATTTCGTGTCCTTCAGCTTCCAGGCCAACAAGAACGTCACCTGTTCCGAAGGTGGCTGCCTGGTCCTCAATACCCCCGAGGAAGTGCGCCTGGCCGAGAAGTACCGCCTGCAAGGGGTGACCCGCAACGGCCACGACGGCCTGGACGTGGACGTGCTGGGTGGCAAGTTCAACATGACCGACGTCGCTGCGGCCATCGGCCTCGGGCAGTTCGCCCATATCGAGGCGATCACTGCCCATCGCCGCGAGCTGGCCCGGCATTACTTCGAGTGCTTTGGCAGCGATTTCCAGGAGCGCTACGGCGCCCAGCTGCCGCCTGCGGACTTCCACAACAGCAACTGGCACCTGTTCCAGCTGGTGCTGCCGGAACGCCAGGACGGCCAGCCGGCCCGCGCCACGTTCATGGAGCAGATGCAGCAACGCGGCATTGGCATCGGCTATCACTATCCGCCGATACACCTGCTGAGCCTGTACCGCGAGCGCGGCTTCAAGGAAGGGATGTTCCCGATAGCGGAACGGGTGGGTCGCCTGATCGTTTCGCTGCCGATGTTCACGGCAATGGACAAGAACGATGTGGAACGCGCGGTAGCCGCGGTGAAAGACGTGTTGCAGAGGTAGCAGGCTCGCAGCCGGCCTGGTTCCAGGCCGGCTGCACAAGCCTTACTCGCCGATGGCGGCCTTGTAGCCGGCGGCGTCCAGGAGCTTGTCCAGATCAGCCGGATTGGCGGGCTTGAGCTTGAAGATCCAGGCGTCGTACGGCTCGCTGTTGAGCAGCTCCGGGCTGGAGCTCAGCTCTTCGTTGACGGCGATCACTTCGCCAGCCACTGGGGCATAGATATCGGAAGCGGCCTTCACCGACTCCACCACACCGGCCTGGTCCCCTGCGCCGAACACGTTGCCCACTTCGGTCAGCTCGACGAACACCACGTCGCCCAGGGCTTGCTGGGCATGGTCGCTAATACCCACGGTCACGCTGCCGTCGGCTTCCAGACGGGCCCATTCGTGACTTTCGGCAAAACGCAGGTGGGCAGGGATATCGCTCATGTTCTGTGTCCTCAAGAAGAAATGAACAGCGGCGCAATGCCGGCTGCAAAATGTTAGATCAAGGTTTTGCCATGGCGCACGAAGGTCGGCTTGACTACCCGCACCGGGTACCACTTGCCGCGGATTTCCACTTCGGCCCGATCGCCAGTGGCCATCGGCACCCGCGCCAGGGCAATCGACTTACTCAGCGTAGGGGAGAAACTACCACTGGTGATCTCTCCTTCGCCAACATCAGCGATACGAACCACCTGATGTGCACGTAGAACCCCACGCTCTTCGAGCACCAGGCCCACCAGCTTGTGCTGTACCCCGGTCGTGCGTTCGGCCTGCAGGGCGGTGCGCCCGACGAACTGGCGCGACGCCGGCTCCCAGGCAATGCTCCAGGCCATGTTCGCCGCCAGGGGCGACACGTCCTGGTGGATGTCCTGGCCATAGAGGTTCATGCCGGCTTCCAGGCGCAGGGTGTCCCGGGCGCCCAGTCCGATCGGCGAGATGCCTGCGCCTACCAGGTCGTTGAAGAAAGCCGGAGCCTGCTCGGCGGGCAGCACGATCTCCAGGCCGTCTTCACCGGTGTAGCCGGTGCGGGCGATGAACCAGTCACCGTCGACACGACCCTCGAAGGGCTTGAGCTGCTGGATCTGGGTGGCCTTTGACTGGCTGACCAGCGCGGCGATCCGCTGCCGCGCCTGGGGGCCCTGGATCGCCAGCATGGCCAGTTCCGGACGCTCGAGCAGGCGTACCTGGAAGGCCCCGACCTGCGCACGCATCCAGTCCAGATCCTGCTCGCGGGTAGCGGCGTTGACCACCAGGCGATAGCTGTCCTCAAGACGGTAGACGATCATGTCGTCGACGATGCCGCCCTGCTCATTGAGCATGGCGCTGTACAAGGCCTGGCCGGGGTTGTGCAGACGCTCGACATCATTGGCCAGCAGGTGCTGGAGCCAGGCCTTGGCCTGGGGGCCGTCGACATCGATCACGGTCATGTGGGATACATCGAAAACTCCGCAATCACGTCGCACCTGATGGTGCTCCTCGACTTGCGAACCGTAATGCAAGGGCATGTCCCAACCGCCAAAATCGACCATTTTCGCGCCGAGGGCGAGATGCAGGTCATACAGAGGCGTACGCTGTCCCATGGGTTTCTCCTTCCGGGCTTGGCGAGGGTGCGGGCTGGCGCTGCAAGGGTGAGAGCCTTGAAACACAAGGCTTACAGCCGGTTTCAGCGTCCCGGCCAAACAACAGACCGCACCGAATGCCGCGCATTGTAGCCGCAAGGTGCCGGGCTGGCACCTAACCGATTCGATGGGCCGAGCGCCGGATGAGGCCGATCACCGGCAGCAGTCCCACCAGCACCAGGGTCAGGGCCGGCAGCGAGGCGCGTGCCCACTCCCCTTCGCTGGTCATTTCAAAGATCCGCACCGCCAGGGTGTCCCAGCCGAACGGGCGCATGAGCAGGGTGGCGGGCATTTCCTTGAGCACATCGACGAACACCAGCAGGGCGGCGCTCAAGGTCCCGGGCAGCAATAACGGCAGATACACTTTGAAAAACAGTCGCGGTCCCCCGACCCCCAAGCTGCGGGCGGCTTCGGGCAACGACGGGCGAATTCGCTCCAGGCTGGTTTCCAGCGGCCCGTAGGCCACGGCGATGAAGCGCACCAGATAGGCCAGCAGCAGGGCTGATAGGCTGCCCAACAGCAGGGGTTTGCCGGCCCCGCCCAACCAGCCGGACAGCGGAATCACCAACTCGCGATCCAGGTAGCTGAAAGCCAGCATGATCGACACCGCCAGCACCGAGCCTGGCAAGGCATAACCCAGGTTGGCTAGGCTGACGCCCGCACGAATACCCCGAGTCGGCGCCAGGCGCCGGGCGAACGCCAGCAGCAGGGCCACGCTGACCGTGATCAGGGCGGCCATGCCACCCAGGTACAAGGTGTGGACGATCAGGCCGGCATAACGCTCGTCCAGGTCGAAGCGGCCACGTTGCCAGAACCACGCCAGCAGCTGCAGCAGCGGGATCACGAAGGCACAGGCGAACACCAGCAGGCACCAGCCGCTGGCCGCCAGGGCCTTGAGCCCGCGCAGTTGATAAAGGGCCTTGCCCCGGGGCCGCTCGTTGCCCGTGCGACTGGCGCCCCGGGCGCGGCGCTCGCCGTACAGCACCAGCATCACCGCCAGCAGCAACAGGCTGGCCAACTGGGCAGCACTGGAGAGGCTGAAGAAGCCATACCAGGTCTTGTAGATCGCCGTGGTGAAGGTGTCGAAGTTGAACACCGCCACTGCACCGAAATCCGCCAGGGTCTCCATCAGCGCCAGGGCCACCCCGGCACCGATGGCCGGGCGCGCCATGGGCAAGGCCACGCGCCAGAACGCCTGCCAGGGCGACTGCCCAAGCACTCGCGCGGCCTCCATCAAGCCCTTGCCCTGGGCCAGGAACGCATTGCGCGCCAACAGGTAGACATAGGGATAGAACACCAGCACCAGTACCAGGATCACCCCGCCGGTGGAGCGCACCCTGGGCAATCGCAGGCCACTGCCGAACCATTCGCGCAGCAGGCTCTGCACCGGCCCGGAAAAGTCCAGCAGGCCGACGAAGACAAACGCCAGCACATAGGCCGGGATCGCGAACGGCAGCATCAGCGCCCAGTCCAGCCAGCGCCGGCCGGGAAACTCGCAGAGGCTGGTGAGCCAGGCCAGGCTCACGCCCAGCAGAGTGACCCCGACACCGACGCCGAACACCAGGGTCAGGGTGTTGCCCAGCAGACGTGGCATCTGCGTGTCCCACAGGTGGGACCAGATCTGCTGGTCCACCGCCTGCCAGGACAACAGCAGCACGCTCAGCGGCAGCAGCACCAGGGCCGCGACGGCAAAGACCAGGGGATACCAGCGACGTTGGGCGGGATGGGCCACGGCGTACTCTCGGGCAGATTGAACAGACAAAAATACTTGCGCAAAACACGCGTGGCGAGGGCGCTTGCTCCCGCTGGCGGCTTAGCCGCCCCAAGGGCTGCAAACCCGCTCCGAAAGCTGCATCACGAAATCAGGGTTTGCCACCGCTGTGCGGTGGAACGCGAGCAAGCTCCCTCGCTACAAAAGGCCCGGGCGCGAAACAAAACGCCCCGCCAGGGCGGGGCGCAGTATAACGGCCGGCTCAGTTCCAGCCAGCGCGGTCCATCAGGCGAATCGCCTCGGCCTGGCGCTTGCCGGCGATTTCCACCGGCAGGGTATCGGCCACGAACTTGCCCCAGCTGGCCACTTCCGCAGACGGCGCCACCGCCGGGTTGGCCGGGAACTCCTGGTTGACGTCGGCGAAGATCTTCTGCGCTTCAGGCGTGGTCATCCATTCCACCAGCGCCTTGGCCGCTTCCGGGTGCGGCGCGTGCTTGGTCAGGCCGATGCCCGACAGGTTGACGTGTACCCCGCGATCGCCCTGGTTCGGCCAGAACAGCTTCACCGCCAGGTTCGGCTTCTGCTTGTGCAGGCGGCCATAGTAGTAGGTGTTGACGATGCCCACGTCGCACTGGCCGGCGTTGATCGCATCCAGCACGGCAATGTCGTCGGAGAACACATCGGTGGACAGGTTGTTGACCCAGCCCTTGAGGATCTCCTCGGTCTTGTCCGCGCCGTGGGTCTCGATCAGCGTGGCGGTCAGCGACTGGTTGTAGACCTTTTTCGCCGTGCGCAGGCACAGACGGCCTTCCCACTGCTTGTCCGCCAGGGCTTCATAAGTGGTCAACTCGCCCGGCTTGACCCGGTCGGTGGAGTAGGCCAGCGTCCGCGCCCGCAGGCTCAGGCCGGTCCAGGCATGGCTGGAGGAGCGGTACTGGAGGGGAATGTTGCTGTCGATGACCTTGGACGTGAATGGCTGCAGGATGCCCATCTGCTCGGCCTGCCAGAGGTTGCCGGCATCCACGGTCAGCAGCAGGTCGGCGGTGGCGTTCTCGCCCTCGGCCTTGATGCGCTGCATCAGCGGCGCTTCCTTGTCGGTGATGAACTTGATCTTCACCCCGGTCTTCTGGGTGTAGGCATCGAACACTGGCTTGATCAGCTCGTCGATACGGGAGGAGTAGACCACCACTTCGTCGGCCGCATGGGCGATGCCGCCGATGAGGGTGAGGGCCAGGGCGGTCAGTAGACGCTTCGGTGCCAACATGGGAGCAGTCTCTCGTATGCAAAGTGAGGCGAAATGATAAGGACTCCCATTTGTCAGCTCAACCGAACCCGGAACCGAGGAGTAACCAGATGTTGCGCAGTTGAGCCGTTGCGAACCCGCAGCGGCCGGCGTCCGGCAACTCCCGCCTGCAACCGGCAAGAGCCACCGTGAGCCCCGGTCACTCGGCCCGGGCCAGCTCCGGCAGGTCACCACTGAGCCCCAGCGCCTGGCGCACGAACAGGGCCTTGGCCTCGGGCATCTGGTCGACCATCTTCAGGCCGGTGTTGCGCAGCCAGCGCAGCGGCAACGGATCGGCCTGGAACAACCGCTCGAACCCCTCCATCGCCGCCATCAGCGCCAGGTTGTGAGGCATGCGCTTGCGCTCGAAACGGCTCAGCACCTTGACCTCGGCCAGGCGTTCGCCACGACCGGCGGCTTCCAGCAGCACCTGGGCCAGTACCGCGGCATCGAGGAACCCCAGGTTGACCCCCTGCCCCGCCAGCGGATGGATGGTATGGGCTGCATCGCCGATCAGGGCCAGGCCCTCGGCCACGTAGCGCTTGGCATGGCGCTGGCGCAGCGGTACGCAGAGTCGTGGGTCGGCGCTCAGCACCTGGCCCAGCCGACCCTCGAAAGCCCGCTCCAGCTCGGCGCAGAAGCTTGCGTCGTCCAGGGCCATCAGGCGCTCGGCCTCGGCGGGCGTGGTGGACCAGACGATGGAGCACCAGTCGTGCTGCCCATCCCTTACCAGGGGCAGGAAGGCCAGCGGGCCGGTGTCGGTGAACCGCTGCCAGGCCGTCAACCGGTGGGGCTGGCTGCAGCGCACGCTGGTGACGATGGCATGGTGCAGGTAATCCCACTCGCGGGTGGCACACCCGGTGAGGCGGCGCACGGCCGAGTTGGCACCATCGGCCGCCACCACGAGGGGCGCCCGCAGCGTCCGACCATCGGCCAGGGTCAGCAACCAGTCATCACCGGAGCGCCGCATCTGCTCCAGCCGCGCATTGGCCAGCAAACCGACGTCGCACTCATGCAGCCGTTCGAGCAAGGCATCCTGGACCACCCGGTTCTCGACGATGTGCCCCAGCACCTGGGCATGGACGCTGGCCGCCGAGAAGTGGATCTGGCCCGTGCCGCTGCCATCCCAGACCTGCATGTCGCAATAGGGGCTGCTGCGCCGGCGAGCGATGCCGTCCCAGGCGCCAAGGCGCTGCAGGATCCGCTGGCTGGCCGCCGACAGGGCACTGACCCGCGGTTCGAAGGGCGCCTGGTCATCGAAAGGCTTGACACTCAGGGAGCCGCCATCGAGCAGCAGCACCTCCAGGCCGTTGCCCTGCAACGCCAGGGCCAGGGCACTGCCGACCATGCCGGCTCCGACAATCAGCACATCTGCGCGCATTTCCATGCTTTAGGCCTGTCTCGCTTGCGGCTTGAGCCGCACATAAAGGGTTTTGTCGACCCGCGCCACCAGGGTGCCGGAGCCGTCGTGAATCTCGACCTGCAGCTGTGGCAGGTACTTTTGCCCGGCAGCGGTGTGCAGGCGGATCTGGTCGATCAGGGCCTGGTCGATGCTGAACCGGGCAAACACCGGGCCCTTGCCCGGAGCGATGAAATCGATGGCCGCGGCCTTGTCCCAGACGATGTACTCACGCCCCAGGTTCTCCATCAGCATCAGCATGAAGAACGGGTCCACCATCGAGTACAGGCTGCCGCCAAACTGGGTGCCGACATAATTGCGGTTGTACCAGCCCAGGCCCATGCAGGCCTGGACTTCACGGAAGTCCGCGCTGATGTGGCGAATCCGCACGCCGGCTCCCAGGTAGGGCGGGTACAGGTTCAACCCCCAGCGCAGCAGGCGTGCCTTGCCGACACGCCGGGCCAACCAGTCACGCATCGGGACGGGTACCCAGGCCCATGGCCTGGCGAGCGAACCAGCGCTTGGCTGGTGGCAACAGGTCGAGCCCGAGCAGCCCGAGGTTGCGCCCCACCGACAGCAACGGCAGCTTGCTGGCGAACAACCGCGTGACCTGGTCGGAGAAACCCACGGTCAATTCCTGGTCCAGGCGCTGGCGCTCGCGATAGGCCTGCAGCACGGCGAAGTCGCCCGGTGCACGCTCGCTGCCCAGGAGGGCGTCCGCCAGGGCCTGGGCATCGCGCAACGACAGGTTGAAACCCTGGCCGGCGATCGGATGCAAGCTATGGGCAGCGTTGCCCAGTACGGCCAGGTGCGGGCGCACCTGCTCCTCGGCCTCCACCAGGGACAGGGGGTACAGATGCCGGGCGCCCACCTGCTTGAGGGTGCCCAGGCGATAACCGAACACGCCCTGCAATTCACTGAGGAAACTGCGCTCGTCCAGTTCGGCCAGGCGCTGGGCGTCCATGCCCTGGCGGGTCCAGACCAGCGCACAGCGGTTTTCCGGCAATGGCAGCAAGGCCATCGGCCCATCGTCGGTGAAACGTTCGAAGGCCATGCCTGCATGGGCTTCGCTGGGGGTGATATTGGCGATCAGCGCGCTCTGGTCATAGGGCCGGTGCCTGACCCCGATGCCCAACTGCTCGCGCAAGCCGGAACGGCCGCCATCGGCGAGCACCGCAAGATCGCACTCCAGGGTGGTCTCGTCATTCAGGGTCAGGCGGTAGCCGCCTTCCAGGGGCTCCAGGCGAGTGACCTCGGCCGGGCAGCGCCAACTGATCACGTCCTTGTCCAGCGCCTGCCACAGGCATTGGCCGAGCCAGGCGTTTTCCACGACGTAGCCCAGGGCCGGAACGCCCTCCTCCATCGCCGACAGGCGCGCAGTGGAGAAGCGGCCACGGTCCGAAACGTGAATCTGCTTGATCGGCTCGGCACGCCGGGAAATCGCCTGCCACAGGCCCAGGCGCTGGTAGATCTGCCGCGCCCCGAAGGACAGGGCCGAGGAACGCGCGTCATAGCTGGGCTGGAAGCTGTCGCCAGGGGCGAACGGCTCGACCAGCACGATCTTCCAGCCCCGCGCCTTGGCCCCGTCCTGCAGGGCCAGGGCCAGGCTGGCACCGACCAGGCCGCCACCGATGATGGCCAGATTGGCGCGACTCATGATGCCTGGGCCCGGGCAGCGGCCATCAGCGCCTCGATCTCGGCGACGCTCTTGGGCACGCCACCTGTCAGAATTTCACAGCCCTGCTTGGTCACCACCACGTCGTCCTCGATGCGCACGCCAATACCGCGCCACTTCTTCGCTACTTGCTGGTTGTCCGGGGAAATGTAGATACCCGGCTCCACGGTCAGCGCCATGCCGACCTCCAACACCCGCCACTCGCCGCCGACCTTGTATTCGCCGACATCGTGTACATCCATGCCCAGCCAGTGCCCGGCACGGTGCATGTAAAACGCCTTGTAGGCCTCACTGGCGATCAGGTCGTCGACCTCACCTTCCAGCAGCCCCAGCTTCACCAGCCCCGTGGCGATCACCCGAACCGTCGCCTCGTGAGCCTGGTTCCAGTGCTTGTCCGGGGCGATCTCGGCAAAGGCGGCTTCCTGGGCGGCCAGCACCAACTCGTAGATTGCCTTCTGCTCCGGTGAAAACCGACCGTTGACCGGCCAGGTACGGGTGATGTCGCTGGCATAGCAGTCGATCTCGCAACCGGCATCGATCAGCACCAGGTCACCGTCCTTGAGCACGGCGTCGTTCTGCTGGTAGTGCAGGATGCAGCTGTTGCGGCCCGCCGCGACGATGGAGCCGTAGGCGGGCATCTTCGCCCCACCCTTGCGGAACTCGTAGTCCAGTTCGGCTTCCAGGCTGTATTCGTGCAGGCCGGCACGGCTGGCCTGCATTGCCCGAATATGCGCCTGGGCGGAAATCCGCGCGGCTTCGCGCATCACCTTCACTTCCGCCGCCGATTTATACAGGCGCATGTCGTGCAGCAGATGATCCAGGGCAACGAATTCGTTCGGCGGCTGGGCCCCCAGGTGCGCCTTGGAACGGATCACGTTGATCCAGTCCATCAGGTGCCGATCGAACTCGGGATTGCTGCCCATGGCCGAATAGACCCGATCACGCCCCTCGATCAGGCCGGGGAGAATGTCGTCGATATCGGTAATGGGAAAGGCGTCGTCCGCGCCATAGTCGCGGATCGCGCCCTCCTGGCCGGCCCGCAGGCCGTCCCAGAGTTCGCGCTCGGCATTACGCTCGCGGCAGAACAGCACGTACTCGCCATGCTCCCGGCCCGGCATCAGCACGAGCACGGCCTGGGGCTCGGGGAAGCCGCTGAGGTACTGGAAGTCGCTGTCCTGGCGGTAGACGTGCTCCACGTCGCGATTGCGAATGGCCACTGCCGCCGCCGGCAGGATCGCGATGCTGTTGGGCTCCATCTGCGCCATGAGCGCCTTGCGGCGCCGGCTGTATTCCGCTTTCGGGATATGAATCATGGGCAGGCCCGGGTCCCTGTCAGATCAGTGCAGAGAAGGCTTGGCAGCCGGTGCAGCAGCCTTGTTGGTTTCGGTGAACAACAGCAGGGGAGCGACCCGCAGGTATTCCATCACTTCCATGTAGTCGCTTTCACCGTCGTCGGATTCTTCCAGCGCGTCCTGGACCTGGGCAATGGCCGCAAGGTCCTGCAACACTTCCGTAGCCTCGGCGCTCAGCGCGCTGCTGTCACGGGAGTTGAGGCCGAAACCGGCGAGAAAACCCTGGCACCACTGGCCCAGGGCGGCAGCGCGTTCGGTCAGTGGGGCGTCGTCGCTGGGCAGCAGCAGGACCACGGTCATGTCGTCGCTGGTGAGCTCGCCCTTGACCATTTCCTGCAGGCCAATCAAGGCGTTACGCACGTTTTCTTGGGGTTCGCCCTCGAGCAGCTCGGTGGCATCCACCAGCCAGCCGTCGACTTCGAAGCCGGCGCCGGCGCAACTGCGCCCGAGCAACAGACCGTGCAGTTCGGCAGGGGAAACAGGGTGACCGCTGCTGCTGAGCAGGGTGGCGAAGGCGTTATAAGGGGAGTTCTGAATGGGCATGGGCAGCTAGGCGCCAAGCGGCGCAATGTCTAGAATGAAGGCCTTGTATCGTAGGGCGTGTCATCATTCATTGCCAGCGTCGCGTTGTGCTTTGCGCGCCCTTACCGCAGTCCGCAGGGCCTTGGGCGACAGACAGTCTGCCGACCGGGGCAGCGCCGCATGCACCGGGGCTGTACAACCAGTTGCCACTCATCAGATCAAACTCAGTGGGACACAATGGAAGACACCGACCTGCACGCACTGATGGCCAGACTCGAACTGCTTATTACCCGGGTCGAGCAACTAAAAAGTCAAAACGCACTCTTATTAGCTCAGGAAAAGACCTGGCGCGAGGAACGCGCGCACCTCATTGAAAAAAACGAAATCGCCCGGCGTAAGGTCGAATCGATGATTTCGCGCCTCAAGGCCCTGGAGCAAGACTCATGAGTTCAAGCAATAGCGTTACCGTGCAGATCCTGGACAAGGAATACTCGATCATCTGCCCCCAGGAAGAACGCAGCAATCTGGTGAGCGCTGCCCGTTACCTGGACGGCAAGATGCGCGAGATTCGCAGCAGCGGCAAAGTCATCGGCGCCGACCGCATCGCTGTCATGGCCGCCCTGAATATCACCCACGACCTGCTGCATCGCCAGGAACGCCCGGATGTGCAGGCCAGCGCAACCACTCGCGAACAGGTGCGCGACCTGCTGGAGCGAGTCGATCTAGTCCTGGCCACCGATTCGGACGCAAGCAAGGCTGATTCCTGAACGAGCTTGCGGTATACTCCCGCCACTCCCTGGGGTGCTTGCCAGTTGGCGATGTCCCTGAGCCGATTCGCACTACCCTGGAAGTTGCACGTTGGGCTGGTGTGCATGTCCGCTAGACGGAAAGCCTTAAAGCCTGCTGCATCTTCCGCCTTGAACTTTCGGGTTCAAGGGCTAAGTCGACAGCGGTTCGCCTGGGGAGCCTGAATCATCGATCAATGCCAGTTATCCATGCTGGCATTGGTTTTTCCGGGTAGGCTGTCCTGCCATCCCGACTTCCAAAGCTCCTCCATGACCGAACCTGCGCCGCCTTCCCGCCCGCAACTTCGACGCATGCTGCGTAAAGCCCGGCGTTCCCTGACACCCGCTCAGCAGCGTCAGGCTGCCCTTGGCCTGTATCGACAGCTGGCACAGGATCCGGTCTTCCGCCGTGCACGACACCTGTCGCTGTACCTGCCCACCGACGGCGAAATCGACCCTCGCCTGCTGCTGCGCGCCGCCCAGCGCCGGGGCAAGGCTACCTACCTGCCGGTCCTCAGCGCCTGGCCACGGACCAAGATGGTTTTCCAACGCATCCGCCCGGGCGAAAAGCTGCAGCCCAATCGCTTTCGTATCCTCGAACCCAGGATCGACGCCGCCCGCCAGCGCAAGGTCTGGACCCTGGACCTGGTGCTGCTTCCTTTGGTGGGGTTCGACGAAGAAGGAGGACGGCTGGGGATGGGTGGCGGTTTCTATGACCGCAGCCTGGCCTATCTTGCGCGCCGCCAGAGCTGGCGCAAGCCGAAGCTGTTGGGGTTGGCCCACGAGTGTCAGAAGGTAGGAAAGCTGGATCAAGCCAGCTGGGACGTGCCGTTGCACGGCACGGTGACCGATCGGGGATGGTATGGCGCCCGATAGACACCGCGATGGATTAGCGGCGTCCGGCGCAGGTCAGCGCTTGAAGGGTTGCGGCTGCTGTTGTGCGATCTCGACGGGAGCATCGGCCTTGCTGGCCCACAAGCTCTGCGCATAACCGGTGGTCACAACGCCCAAACCGAACAAAATAACCAAAATCCATAGCAAATCCGGTTGGCGTTTCATCGATTGCCCCTCCTCGGGCAAATCACACACGCTGGCTGCGACGGTCTCCATAACAAGCCGTGCAATAGCGTCAAGCTTAAAATCCCGGCATTTTGCGGTAACGTGAACCGACACGCAAATGCTGGCGTCAACCGACCGTCGGTTTGTCATAAAATTGCCAGATCACCCGCTCACTCACCTTGTCGGAGGGCAAGAACATGGCCTATTGGCTGATGAAATCCGAACCGGACGAGCTCTCCATCGAGGGTTTGCAGGCACTGGGGCAGGCTCGCTGGGACGGCGTGCGCAACTACCAGGCACGCAACTTCCTGCGGGCCATGGCCGAGGGCGACGAGTTCTTTTTCTACCATTCCAGTTGCCCCGAGCCGGGCATCGCCGGGATCGGCCGGATCATCAAGACTGCCTACCCCGACCCCACGGCGCTGGAGCCGGACAGTGTCTACTTCGACCCCAAGGCCAGCGCCGAGAAGAACGCCTGGAGCGCCATCGACGTGGCCCATGTGCAGACCTTCGGCAAGGTCCTGCGCCTGGACTATCTCAAGCAGCAGGCCGCCCTCGCTGAAATGCCCCTGGTGCAAAAAGGCAGTCGCCTGTCGGTGATGCCTGTGACCGCCGAGCAGTGGGCCGCGGTACTCGCCCTGCATTGACTGCTGCGGACCATGGCCATGCAAGCCATGGCACCGTTGCCGGTTTTCTGTCGCCCCCCTCATGCAGCCTGCCAGCATTAGGGTTAGGCTAGCGCCCTTTACATTTGACGAGCATCAAGCCGCCCGGGCCCCGGGCTCGTCAAACTAGGACGCTATAGCCGCAGGACGCAGAACACATGTCGACGAATCGCCGTTCCTCTCGCCTTTTCGCTGTATCCCTCTTGATTCTGTTGCTCGCCGCCGGTGGTTTCGGCTACTGGAAGTCTCTCCAGGACCGCCTGCCCGAAGGCTTGAGCATGGGCAACGGCCGCCTCGAAGCCACCGAGGTGCAGATTGCCAGCAAGATTCCCGGGCGCCTGGCCGAGGTACGGGTGCACGAAGGCGACAAGGTGATCCAGGGCCAGTTGCTGGCGCGCATGGATACCCGGACCCTGGAGGCCCAGCGCAGCCAGGCCGAGGCCGAAGTGGTGCGGGCCCGGGAAAACCTCTCCGCCGCCGAGGCCAATGTGCAACTGCGGCAAAGCGAACTGCTGCTGGCCAACCAGGAGCTCAAGCGCTCCCAGGAACTGTTCCGCCGCGGCTTCGCCAGCCAGCAGATCATCGACCAGCAGCAAGCCCGCTTGAGCACTGGCAACGCAGCGGTACTGGCGGCCCAGGCCCAGGTCGCCGCGGTCAAGGCCGCGATCGGTGCTGCCCAGGCCCAGGTGGCCCAGCTCACCAGCGAAATCGACGACAGCAGCCTGCGGGCCCCCATCGACGGCATCATCCAACTGCGCCTGGCCGAACCTGGCGAAGTGCTGGGCGCCGGTGGCCGGGTACTGCTGCTGATCGATCTCAACGACCAGTACATGAACCTCTACCTGCCAGCCTCCGTCACCGGTCGCCTGACCGTCGGCGACGAAGCGCGGCTCCTGCTCGACGGCCTGCCCAACCAGCCATTGCCGGCGAAGATCAGCTTCGTCGCGGCCAAGTCCCAGTTCACCCCCAAGGAAGTGGAGACCCGAGACGAACGCCAGAAACTGGTGTTCCGGGTCAAGGTGCGCCTGACCCAACCTGCCGCCGTGCCCCAAGCCAAGCCGGGCATGCCCGGCGCCGGTTATGTGCGCACTGCCCCCGTGGACTGGCCGGCTAACCTGAAATGAGCGGCCTGGCGCTGCAAGCGACCGGCATCGGCCACCGCTACGGCTCCCAGCAAGCGCTGGTCGATATCACCTTCAGCCTGCCGGCCGGCACCCGCTGTGGCCTGATCGGCCCCGACGGGGCCGGCAAGTCGAGCCTCCTGGGGCTGATCGCCGGGGTCAAGAAACTCCAGCAGGGCGAACTCCAGGTGCTCGGTGGCGCCATCTCCCAGCGCCGTCACCGCAGCAGCCTCTACCCGCGCATTGCCTTCATGCCCCAGGGCCTGGGCGGCAACCTGTACCCCGAGTTGTCCATCAGCGAGAACATCCGCTTCTTCGCCACCTTGTTCGGGCTGTCGGCCAAGGAATGCGAGCAGCGCATGCACAGCCTGCTGCTGGCCACCGATCTGTTGCGTTTTGCCGAGCGGCCGGCCGGCAAGCTGTCGGGAGGCATGAAACAGAAGCTCGGCCTGTGCTGCGCGCTGATCCACGAGCCGGACCTGCTGATCCTCGATGAACCCACCACCGGCGTCGACCCGCTCTCGCGCCGGCGCTTCTGGGAACTGGTGGAAGACGTGCGCCGGCAGCGCCCACAACTGACGCTGCTGGTGGCCACGGCCTACATGGAGGAAGCCGAGCAGTTCGAGCATTGCCTGATGCTCGATCGCGGCCGGTTGATCGCCCAGGGCCTGAGCCAGGAACTGGCCAGGGTTACCGTCAGCGGCAAGCTGGACGATGCCTTTACCCATTTCCAGGGCGACGGCGGCCAGGACACTCAGCCCCTGGTGATCCCGCCCCGTTCTGGCGACAACCAGGACATCGCCATCGAAGCCCATGAGCTGACCCTGCGTTTCGGCGACTTCACCGCCGTGAACAAGGTCAGCTTCGCCATCGGCCGCGGGGAGATCTTCGGTTTCCTGGGTTCCAACGGCTGCGGCAAGACCACCACCATGAAGGTCCTCACCGGCCTGATGCCGGCCACCGAGGGCAGTGCCAAGCTGCTGGGCAACCCGGTCAATGCCAAGGACCTGGCCACCCGCAAGCGGGTCGGCTTCATGTCCCAGAGCTTCTCGCTGTACGGCGAACTCAGCGTGCGCCAGAACCTGGAGCTGCATGCCCGCCTCTTCGATCTGCCCAAGGACCAGAGCGGCCCGCGCATCGAGGAACTGATCCAGCGCTTCGACCTGGGCGAGATCGCCGAGCAGCAGTCCGGCGCCCTGCCCCTGGGTTTGCGCCAGCGCCTGTCGCTGGCGGTGGCGGTGCTGCACCGCCCGGAAGTGCTGATCCTCGACGAGCCCACGTCCGGAGTCGACCCGGCAGCCCGCGACGATTTCTGGCGCCTGCTGATCGAGCTGTCCCGGGAACAGGGCGTGACCATCTTCCTGTCCACCCACTTCATGAACGAGGCCCAGCGTTGCGACCGCATCTCCCTGATGCACGCGGGCAAGGTGCTGGCCTGCGATACCCCGGCCGCGTTGCAGCAGCAGTTCGCCGGCGACACCCTGGAGGCGGCGTTCGTCCGCTGCCTGGAGGAGGCCCAGGGAGCGCCGGACAGCCCCGCCCCGGCGTCGGAACCGGCCGCCACACCCGCGACCATCGCCCCCGTGCGCAAGGGCCTGAGCCTGGCGCGGTTGCTGGCCGTGGCGACCCGTGAAGGCAAGGAGCTGTTGCGCGACCGCGTGCGCCTGGGGTTTGCCCTGCTCGGTGCGGTCTTCATGATGGTGATCTTCGGCTACGGCATTTCCCTGGACGTGGAGAAGCTCGCCTTCGCCGTCTACGACCAGGACCAGACGCCACAGAGCCGCGCCTACCTGGAGGCCTTTCGCAGTTCGCGCTACTTCGAGGAAAAACCGGCAATCGGCAACTCCGCCGACCTGCATCGACGCCTGCAACGCTCGGAGATCAAGCTGGCCCTGGAAATTCCGCCAGGTTTCGGCCGCGACCTGTACGCTGGCCGCCAGCCCACCGTCGCTGCCTGGCTCGACGGCGGCATGCCGTTTCGCGCGGAAACCAGCCGCAACTACGTGGAAGCGGTGCACCAGGCCAACCTGGAACTGCTGGCGGAATACAGCAGCTTGCCTCGCCATTCACCCCCTGCGGCCAAGCTGGAAACCCGTTTCCGCTACAACCAGGACGTGGTCAGCGTGAACGCCATCGGGCCCGGCGTCATGGCGCTGATCCTGGCGTTCATCCCGGCCATGCTCACCGCCCTGGGCATCGTCCGCGAGAAGGAACTGGGCTCGATCACCAACTTCTATGCCACACCCCTGACCCGTCTTGAGTTCCTCCTGGGCAAGCAGGCGCCGTACCTGGCGGTCAGCCTGATCAATCTGGGATTGCTGGTGGCCATGAACCGCTGGCTGTTCGGCGTGCCCTTCAAGGGCAGCGGCCTGACCCTGCTGCTGGGCGGCGTGCTGTACGTGCTGGCCACCACCAGCATGGGGCTGCTGATCTCGGCCTTCACCCGCACCCAGATCGCGGCGATCCTGGGCACCATGATCATCACCAGCCTGCCGACCATCCAGTTCTCCGGGCTGATCGTGCCGCGCTCGTCCCTGGACGGTTCGGCGGCGGTCATGGGCCAGTTGTTCCCCGCCGGCTATTTCCTCGACATCGCGGTCGGTACCTTCACCAAGGCCCTGGACGTGCGTGAGCTCTGGCCACAGTGCCTGGCCCTGGTGGGGTTCTTCCTGGGCTTCACCGGGCTGAGCCTGGTCATGTTGAAAAAGCAGGAGGTCTGATGAACCGGTTTGCCCACATCCTGCGCCTGGGTCTCAAGGAACTCACCAGCCTGCGCCATGACAGCGTGCTGCTGTTGTTCCTGATGTACGCCTTCACCGTGGCCATCTACTTGCCCGCCGCCGGTTCGGTGATCGGCGTGCACAACGCCAGCGTGGCCCTGGTGGACGAGGACCACAGTGCCCTGTCGCGGCTGCTGTCCGAATCCCTGCAGCCTCCTGAGTTCCAGGCGCCAGTGGCGCTACCCTACGACCGACTCGACGCGGTCATGGACAACGGCCAGTACACCTTCGTGATCAACGTCCCGGCCAACTTCCAGAGCGACCTGCTGGCCGGGCGCCAGCCAGCGGTACAGGTCAACGTCGATGCCACCGCCATGAGCCAGGCGTTCATGGGGGCCGGCTACATTGGCCGGATCTTCCAGCGCGAGCTGCTCAACTACGCCGGACAGGGGGACGCGGCAGCCAGGTCCCCGGCCCTGCTGACCCCTCGCGCATTGTTCAACACCAACCTGCAAGGCGGGTGGTTCCTCGCGGTGATCCAGATCGTCAACAACATCACCATCCTGGCCATCGTCCTCACCGGCACCGCGCTGCTGCGCGAGCGCGAGCACGGCACCCTTGACCATCTGCTGGTGCTGCCACTCACGGCCCTGGAAATCATGCTGGCAAAGATCTGGAGCAACATGCTGGTAGTGGTGCTCTGCACCTGGGTGTCGCTGGAGGTGATCGTCAAGGGCTTGCTGGGGGTACCACTGGCGGGTTCGCTGGGGCTGTTCCTGATGGTCACCGCGCTGTATCTGTTCGCCAGCACTGCCCTGGGCATCTTCCTCGCCACCCTGGCCCGCTCGACCCCGCAGTTCGGCCTGCTGGCGATTCCGGTGATCATCCCGATGCTGCTGTTGTCCGGCGGCAGCACACCGCTGGACAGCATGCCGCAGTGGCTGCAATGGGTGATGCAGGGCTCGCCCTCGACACACTTCGTCAGCCTCAGCGCGGCGATCCTGTTCCGGGATGCGGGGGTGAGCGTGGTCTGGCCTGATCTGCTGGCCCTGGCGACGATCGGCCTGGTGTTCTTTGCCATCGCCCTGGCGCGCTTTCGCAAGAGCCTGGCGTCCTGAGGTTGCCTCGGGACGCCGACATGCAGGAGCGGGGCCTGGCACACTCAAAACCTGTAGGAGCGAAGCTTGCTCGCGATCAGCCGTAAGGCTGGAATTTGGCTGGGATCGCGATATCGCTGTCGCGGGCAAGCCTCGCCCCTACGGATCCAGCATTACTGGATGATCAGGTTGTTGAACAGCAAGTCTTCGACCACCGGCTTGCCGGTCTCGTCGTTCATCACCTGCTGTACCTGTTTGAGGGCTTCCTGGCGCAGCTTTTCCTTGGCTTCGACATTGTTCATGGTCTCGGCAGTCTGCTGGGCGAACAGGGCCACCAGCTGATTGCGGATCAGCGGCTCGTTGGCCTTGACCGCCTGGGCCGACGCATCACCAGTCACCCGCAAGGCCACATCGGCCTTGTAGACCTTGAGCTTGGGGCCGCCATCCAGGCCATAGTTGCCCACGAAGGGTGGGTTCAGGCTGATGTAGCTGACTTTCGGCGCTTCGCCTTCTTTGGCTTCTTCGGCCATCGCTGCCACAGGCAGGGAGAGGGCCAGCAGCAACATGATCCACGCTTTCACAATTCGCTCCTTATCCGGTTTGCGGCCTAGCATAAAGGTCCGCCCGCCTGAGCCCAAGCACAAGCTTATGGCTGACTATCAGGACCGGGCATGCTCGTTGACCGCCTGATTCACACTCCTACACTTATCGGCCACCACTCCCAAAGGAATAGCCCTGATGAAAGCCGTGCTGTGCAAAGCCTTCGGCCCCGCCGAAACGCTGGTGCTGGAAGAGGTCGCAAGCCCTGTGCCGAAGAAGAACGAAATCCTGCTGGAGGTACATGCCGCGGGTGTCAACTTCCCGGACACCCTGATCATCGAGGGCAAGTACCAGTTCAAGCCGCCGTTCCCCTTCTCCCCGGGCGGCGAAGCGGCCGGCGTGGTCAGCGCGGTGGGCGAAAAGGTCAGCCACCTCAAGGCCGGTGATCGGGTCATGGCCCTGACGGGCTGGGGCAGCTTCGCCGAACAGGTGGCCGTGCCCGGCTACAACGTACTGCCGATTCCCGCCGCCATGGACTTCAACACGGCCGCCGCCTTAAGCATGACCTACGGCACCTCGATGCACGCCCTCAAGCAGCGCGGCAACCTGAAGCCCGGTGAAACCCTGCTGGTGCTCGGCGCCTCGGGCGGGGTCGGGCTGGCCGCCGTGGAAATCGGCAAGGCCATGGGCGCACGGGTGATCGCTGCCGCCAGCAGCGCCGAGAAACTCGCGGTAGCCAAGGCCGCCGGCGCCGACGAACTGGTGAACTACAGCGAAAGCAACCTCAAGGACGAGATCAAGCGCCTGACCGATGGCAATGGCGCCGACGTGATCTACGACCCGGTGGGCGGCGACCTGTTCGACCAGGCCATCCGCTCCATCGCCTGGAACGGCCGCCTGCTGGTGGTGGGTTTTGCCAGTGGACGCATCCCCGAACTGCCGGTGAACCTGGCCCTGCTCAAGGGCGCTGCGGTAGTGGGGGTGTTCTGGGGCTCCTTCGCCCAGCGCCAGCCACAGGACAATGCAGCAAACTTCCAGCAACTGTTCGCCTGGCACGCCGAGGGCAAGCTCAAGCCGCTGGTGTCCCAGGTCTACCCACTGGCCGAAGCGGCCCGCGCCATCGACGACCTGGGCCAGCGCAAGGCCGTGGGCAAGGTCGTGGTGCAGGTGCGTTGAACCGCCAGGACAGCCGTCCTCAGCAAGCCCTGCAGCGCTTGAGCCGCGCCTCGAGGTTGCGATCCGGCATGGCGTGGCTGCGCAGCGCCTGGACGGTCTGCTCGACGTAGTCGCGGGTGGTGCCATACCGCCCGCAGGCGCTTTCGAACACCTGGCTCAGCACATGATCCGGCAGGTTGCCGGCGTAGCTGGGCAGGTGGCGTTCCAGTACGAATCCCAGCGCCTGAACCTGATTGCCGTCTTCGAGACGGCAGTTGAGCCAGTGCGGACGGTAGGAAGGAAAGGGCATTTCCCGCTGCCACAGGGCGTACAGCGATTCTTCCAGGCGCTCCTGTGGCAACCGATAGGCGAAGCCACTGCAGGAACCGCCACGGTCCAGGCCAAATACCAGGCCCGGTCGCTCGGGCGTTCCTCGATGTTCGTGGGACCACAGATAGAGGCCGCGATGGTAGCCATGCACCCGTCCGCGTACGCGCTCGACCGCCGAACACTCCGGACGCCAGATCAACGAACCGTAGGCGAACAACCAGACCGGCCCGCCCTTGTGTCGGTCCATGGTGGAGTGCATGGAGCTGCGAAGCTGTTCGTGGGTGAGCTGCGGCCCAAGATCGAGCCGTGGAGGGTAAGCCAGATTCAGATAAGCGGATTCAAGGGCTGTCATGGCAAATAGCGTTCGGCTCCCCGCGCAAAAGAAGTTACTTAATAGAACGCCTGGCAGTAACGACAAGACACATGACTTTCAAGGCAAGTTAAATGAAGGCAACTAGCACTACTTAACTTGAAGGACTGATATATAACCTACCGATATTTATCAGTTTGAATAAATATCGTTGAGTTATATATCAAGTTATAACGCGAGAGAGGCTCCTGCCAGGATCAGGATCGCGGGGCGTAGGCGAATACGTCGGCGCGCATCTGGTGCGCATCCATCCCTGAGTTCACCAGGGCATCGAGGGTGGCGTAGATCATCGCCGGCGAGCCACTGGCATAGACATACACCGACGAAAGGTCGCTGATGTCCTCGCTGACCGCTTCATGCAGCATGCCGCAGCGCCCTTCCCAGCCACACAGGTCGCTGACCACCTTGTGCAGGTAGAGATTGGGCAGTTGCTGCCATTGGTCCCAGTGTTCCAGCTGGTAGAAATCTTCGGGGCGACGCACGCCCCAGTACAAATGCACCGGGTGCTTGAAACCCTTGGCCCGGCAATGCTCGATCAGGCTGTGCATCTGCGCCATGCCGGTGCCGGCGGCAATCAGCACCAGCGGGCCATCGGGCAACTCGGCCAGGTGAGTATCGCCGAACGGCAACTCGACCCGCGCCATGCCATTGCGCTGAAGTTGTTCTATCAGGCTTTGCGCGCTGTTCTCCCGGGCCAGCACATGCAGCTCCAGGTCCCGTCCGCGATGCGGGGCCGAGGCCAGGGAGAAGGCCGACTTCTCGCCGTTGTCTCGCTCCAGCATGAGGTACTGGCCGGCGTGATAGCGGGGAAGCTTGCCCGCCGGCGCCCGCAGCCTGACCCGCCAGACATCGCCGCCGACCTCCAGGCACTCAATGAGCTGACACGACAGGCTGCGCACCGGCAACTCTCCCAGCGCAAGGACGCCATCCCACAATACGATGCAGTCTTGCAGCGGCTGCGCGATACAAGTGTAGAACTCGCCGTGGTCACGCACATCGCCGGCCTGCTCCACGCTGCCTTCCACCAGCAGGGCCGCACACACATGACAGTTGCCATTGCGGCAGCTCTGGGGACAGTCGTATCCCAGACGCCTCGCCGCATCGAGAATACGCTCGCCGGGCAGTGTCTCTAGCACGGCTCCGGAGGGCTGCAAGGTTACACGCATCAATCTATTCCTAATTGATTCCAGATGGCATCGATCCGGCGGGTGACCGCCTCATCCTTGACGATGACCCGTCCCCACTCTCGGGTGGTTTCTCCGGGCCACTTGTGAGTGGCGTCGAGCCCCATCTTCGACCCCAGGCCGGACACCGGCGAGGCGAAGTCGAGGTAGTCGATCGGGGTGTTGTCGATCATCACCGTGTCGCGCTTGGGGTCCATGCGCGTGGTGATGGCCCAGATCACGTCGTTCCAGTCCCTGGCATTGATATCGTCGTCGGTGACGATAACGAACTTGGTGTACATGAACTGTCGCAGGAACGACCACACACCCAGCATTACGCGCTTGGCGTGGCCCGGGTACTGCTTCTTCATGGTCACCACCGCCATGCGGTACGAGCAGCCCTCGGGCGGCAGGTAGAAGTCGGTGATTTCCGGGAATTGCTTCTGCAGGATCGGCACGAACACTTCGTTCAGCGCCACGCCGAGGATCGCCGGCTCATCCGGCGGACGCCCGGTGTAGGTGCTGTGATAGATCGGCTTGGTGCGATGAGTGATGCGCTCCACGGTGAATACCGGGAAGCTGTCCACCTCGTTGTAATAGCCGGTGTGGTCGCCATACGGGCCTTCCGGTGCCATTTCGCCCGGGTGAATCACACCTTCGAGGATGATCTCCGCAGTGGCTGGCACCTGCAGGTCATTGCCGCGGCACTTCACCAGCTCAGTGCGATTGCCCCGCAGCAGGCCGGCGAAGGCGTATTCGGAAAGGGTGTCCGGCACCGGGGTCACGGCGCCAAGAATGGTGGCTGGGTCGGCGCCCAGGGCCACGGCCACCGGGAATGGCTGGCCTGGGTGCTTTTCGCACCACTCGCGGTAATCCAGCGCGCCACCACGGTGGCTCAGCCAGCGCATGATCAGCTTGTTGCGACCGATCACCTGCTGGCGATAGATGCCCAGGTTTTGCCGGTCCTTGTTCGGGCCACGGGTCACCGTCAGGCCCCAGGTGATCAGCGGCGCCACGTCACCTGGCCAGCAGTGCTGGATCGGCAGCTGCGAGAGGTCGACATCATCGCCCTCGACCACTATCTCCTGACACACCGCATCCTTGACCACCTTCGGCGCCATCGACACGACCTTCTTGAAGATCGGCAGCTTGGACCAGGCGTCCTTCAAACCCTTGGGTGGCTCGGGCTCCTTGAGGAACGCCAGCAGCTTGCCGATCTCGCGCAACTCGTCAGTGGATTCGGCGCCCATGCCCATGGCCACGCGCTCAGGCGTGCCGAACAGGTTGCCCAGCACCGGGATGTCGAAACCCGTGGGGTTTTCGAACAGCAGCGCCGGGCCCTTGGCGCGCAGGGTGCGGTCGCAGACTTCAGTCATTTCCAGGACAGGAGAGATGGGAACCTGGATGCGCTTGAGTTCACCGCGCTGTTCCAGGCCACGGATGAAGTCGCGCAAATCGCGATACTGCATGCATGAGCCTCGTGTTGGCCGTATCGATCGGGGGTGCAGAGTGTAGCGCCGTTCAGGCCGCAATGGCCAAAGTGCAGACAGCAAAAAGCCGGGTTGCCCCGGCTTTCGCTCGACCCGGCGATGTTACTTGCGTTTCATCGACAGGAAGAATTCATCGTTGGTCTTGGTCTGCTTCAGCTTGTCGATCAGGAACTCGATGGCAGCGACTTCATCCATGGGATGCAGCAGCTTGCGCAGGATCCACATGCGTTGCAGCTCGTCATCGGCAGTCAGCAGCTCTTCGCGGCGGGTACCGGACTTGTTGATGTTGATGGCCGGGAACACGCGTTTCTCGGCGATACGACGGTCCAGGGGCAGCTCCATGTTGCCGGTACCCTTGAACTCTTCGTAGATCACTTCGTCCATCTTCGAGCCGGTCTCGACCAGCGCGGTAGCGATGATGGTCAGCGAACCGCCTTCCTCGATGTTCCGCGCGGCACCGAAGAAACGCTTGGGTTTCTCCAGGGCGTGAGCATCGACACCACCGGTCAGCACCTTGCCAGAGCTCGGGATCACGGTGTTGTAGGCACGGGCCAGACGGGTGATGGAGTCCAGCAGGATCACCACGTCCTTCTTGTGCTCAACCAGGCGCTTGGCCTTCTCGATCACCATCTCGGCCACTTGCACGTGGCGGGTTGGTGGCTCGTCGAAGGTGGACGCGACCACTTCGCCGCGCACGGTACGCTGCATCTCGGTCACTTCTTCCGGGCGCTCGTCGATCAGCAGGACGATCAAGTGGCACTCGGGATTGTTGCGGGTGATGTTGGCCGCAATGTTCTGCAGCATGATCGTTTTACCGGCTTTCGGCGGGGCGACGATCAGGCCACGCTGGCCTTTGCCGATCGGGGCGCACAGGTCGATGACACGACCGGTGAGGTCTTCGGTGGAGCCGTTGCCGGCCTCCATCTTCAGACGATCGTTGGGGAACAGCGGAGTCAAGTTCTCGAACAGGATCTTGTTCTTGGCGTTCTCGGGACGGTCGTAGTTGATCGTGTCGACCTTGAGCAGCGCGAAGTAACGCTCGCCTTCCTTTGGAGGGCGGATCTTGCCAACGATGGTGTCACCGGTGCGCAAGTTGAAGCGACGGATCTGGCTTGGCGATACGTAGATATCGTCCGGGCCGGCCAGGTAGGAGGCGTCGGAGGAGCGAAGGAAGCCGAAGCCGTCCTGGAGGATCTCCAGCACGCCATCACCGGAGATTTCCTCACCGCTTTTCGCGTGCTTTTTCAGCAGGGAGAAAATCACGTCCTGCTTGCGCGAACGGGCCATATTTTCTATGCCCATCTGTTCGGCCAATTCGAGCAGTTCGGTAATCGGCTTTTGCTTGAGTTCAGTCAGGTTCATATAGGAATGACGTAATCATTTATAGAGGGGGAAATTAAGCTTTTGGCTTAATGAGGCCGCGCCGCGGAGAAGGCGACAGGATCGCGTACTTATTCGAAAAGGAGAGCGTCGGCGACGGCTTGCAGGGGGCACTGGAGAAACCAGTGCGGGGCCGAATGTAACACCTGAGTTTCGGAGCGTCTAGCCCTCAATTACGAAAAAGCCCCGCATTTTGCGGGGCCTTTTCGATCACGCTTAAATCGACGTTCAGATGTTGGCGTCGAGGAAAGCAGCCAGCTGCGACTTCGACAGCGCACCCACCTTGGTGGCTTCAACGTTACCGTTCTTGAACAGCATCAGAGTCGGGATACCACGTACGCCGTGCTTGGCCGGGGTTTCCTGGTTCTCGTCGATGTTCAGCTTGGCAACGGTGAGCTTGCCCTTGTAGGTTTCAGCAATTTCGTCCAGCACCGGAGCGATCATTTTGCATGGGCCGCACCACTCAGCCCAGTAGTCGACCAGTACAGCGCCTTCGGCCTTGAGTACGTCGGTCTCGAAGCTGGCGTCGCTGACGTGTTTGATGAGATCGCTGCTCATGGAATTCTCCAGGTTGTAAGCAAAAAAACGTGGCCCATCATATCTGCCCTTCCCGCGTTCAGGAAGCCGCAGGTGATTGACTCTAACTATAATGCCCCTTGAGTTTGGGTATAGCTCAGACGGGCAGGAAGTGGGGACAACGAGCCATCGCGCACCACCCGCTCCAGCCCACGGCACTCCCTGCGCGATGCCTGAACATGCCTTCCAGAAGGCTTGTGGCAGGGCCGGGAACAGTAACCACCCCGCCCCGGCCTGCCGTCGATGAGCCCTGGCGCCGGATGAACGGTAACCTCGTCCTCTTGCGTCACCTCACTCGCAGGCCTTCCAGCCGCTTGCCCCAACGCGGCCGGCACTGCCAGGACAACCAGGTATGCAGGCATAGCCAGCGACCAGGAGAATGCCGCCTGGCGCAGGCTTTTGTGCGTTGAATCAACGCATTGGCCACTGTGCGTTGGCGCGAGCCGTTGATCGTGGCAGGATGGCGAGGTTATCGACCGAGACCCCCAGCCATGCCCCAATCCCAAGCCAAGAATCTGTCCCTGATCGCCGCAATCGATCTGGGCTCCAACAGCTTTCACATGGTCGTGGCCAAGGCCCGGAACGGTGAAATCCGCATTCTCGAACGGTTGGGTGAAAAGGTTCAGTTGGCCGCCGGCATCAATGAAGAACGCCAGCTCAACGAAGAGTCCATGCAGCGCGGGCTCGACTGCCTCAAGCGCTTCGCCCAGCTGATCAACGGCATGCCCCAGGGCACCGTGCGCATCGTCGGCACCAACGCCCTGCGCGAAGCCCGCAACCGTGGCGAATTCATCCGCCGCGCCGAAGAGATCCTCGGGCACCCGGTGGAAGTCATTTCCGGTCGTGAAGAAGCCCGGCTGATCTACCTCGGCGTGTCCCATACCCTCGCCGACACCCCGGGCAAACGCCTGGTGGCCGACATTGGCGGCGGCAGCACCGAATTCATCATCGGCCAACGCTTCGAACCCCTGCTGCGTGAAAGCCTGCAAATGGGTTGCGTGAGTTTCACCCAGCGCTACTTCCGCGACGGCAAGATCACGCCCGCTCGCTACGCCCAGGCCTATACCGCCGCGCGCCTGGAAATCATGAGCATCGAGCACGCGCTGCATCGCCTGACCTGGGACGAAGCCATCGGCTCCTCCGGGACCATCCGTGCCATCGGCCTGGCTCTCAAGGCTGGGGGCCAGGGCAACGGCGAGGTCAATGCCGAAGGCCTGGCCTGGCTCAAGCGCAAGCTGTTCAAGCTCGGCGATGCCGAGAAAATCGACTTCGAAGGCATCAAGCCCGACCGCCGGGCGATCTTCCCGGCCGGCCTGGCGATTCTCGAAGCGATCTTCGACGCCCTGGAACTGCAACGCATGGACCACTGCGAAGGAGCCTTGCGCGAAGGCGTGCTCTACGACCTGCTGGGTCGCCATCACCATGAAGACGTCCGCGAGCGCACCCTCGGCTCGCTCATGGAGCGCTACCACGTGGACCTGGAACAGGCCTCGCGGGTCGAGGGCAAGGCCCTGCGCTCCTTCGACCAGGTCGCGGCCGACTGGGACCTGGAGGATGGCATCTGGCGTGAACTGCTGGGCTGGGCCGCCAAGGTACATGAGGTGGGGCTGGACATTGCCCACTATCACTACCACAAGCACGGCGCCTACCTGATCGAGCACTCGGACCTGGCCGGCTTCTCCCGGGAGGACCAGCAGATGCTGGCCCTGCTGGTACGCGGCCACCGCCGCAACATTCCCAAGGAAAAATTCGCCGAGTTCGGCGACGACGGCATCAAGCTGATTCGTCTGTGCGTGTTGCTGCGCTTCGCCATCCTGTTCCATCACATCCGCGGTACCCAGCAGATGCCCCAGGTGAAGCTCAGCGCCAGCGGCGACCAGCTGAACGTGAAGTTCCCGGCCAACTGGCTGGATGAAAACCAGCTGACCCAGGCGGACTTCGCCCTCGAGTCGGAATGGCTGACCCGGGTCGGCATCGTGCTCAACGTCGGCTGAGCCCGCCTCACAGGCAACAAAAAAGGCCAGCCGGGCAATCCGGGCTGGCCTTTTTTGTTGCCGGTCGTGCTTAGCGCACCGGCAATACCGGGCTGCCGAGACGTTCCAGCAGCGTGGCCTGGGCACTGCGCGGGTTCTGGTTGCCGGTCGGCGTATTACGGATATAACGACCGTCGGACTGCAGGCTCCAACTGTGGGTGTTATCGGTCAGGTAGCTCTCCAGCTCCTTCTTGACCCGCAGGATCAGCTTCTTGCCCTCCACCGGGAAGCAGGTCTCGACCCGCTTGTCGAGGTTGCGCTCCATCCAGTCGGCGCTGGAAAGGAACATCTGCTCCTCGCCACCATTGAGGAAGTAGAACACCCGGGTGTGCTCCAGGAAGCGGCCGATGATCGACCGTACATGGATGTTGTGCGACACCCCGGCAATGCCCGGACGCAGGCAGCACATGCCACGTATCACCAGGTCGATGCGCACGCCGGACTGGCTGGCCTTGTACAGCGCACGGATGATCTTCGGATCGGTCAGCGAGTTGAACTTGGCGATGATGTGCGCCGGCTTGCCGTCCAGGGCGAACTGGGTCTCCCGGGCGATCATGTCGAGCATGCCCTTCTTCAGGGTGAACGGCGCATGCAGCAGCTTCTTCATGCGCAAGGTCTTGCCCATGCCGATCAGCTGGCTGAACAGCTTGCCGACGTCCTCGCACAAGGCGTCGTCGGAGGTGAGCAGGCTGTAGTCGGTGTACAGGCGAGCGTTGGCCGCGTGGTAGTTACCCGTGCCCAGGTGCGCATAACGCACGATCTCACCCTGCTCGCGCCGCAGGATCAGCATCATCTTGGCGTGGGTCTTGAAACCCACCACGCCGTAGATCACCACCGCACCGGCCGCTTGCAAGCGGCTGGCCATCTGCAGGTTGGACTCTTCGTCGAAACGCGCCCGCAACTCGATCACCGCGGTGACTTCCTTGCCGTTGCGCGCCGCATCCACCAGGGCGTCGACGATCTCAGAGTTGGCACCGGAGCGATACAGGGTCTGGCGCACCGCCAGCACGTGCGGGTCCTTGGCCGCCTGGCGCAGCAGGTCGACCACCGGCGTGAAGGATTCGAAGGGGTGCAACAGCAGGATGTCCTGCTTGCTGATGACGCTGAAGATGTTCTCGCTGTTCTGCAGCAGTTTGGGAATCTGCGGGGTGAACGGCGGGTGCTGCAACTCCGGATGACTGTCCAGGCCGGTGATGCTGAACAGGCGCGTCAGGTTCACCGGGCCGTTGACCTGGTACAGCTCGGTCTCGTGCAGGTTGAACTGCTTGAGCAGGTAGTCCGACAGGTGTTTCGGGCAGGTGTCGGCCACTTCCAGGCGCACCGCGTCACCGTAGCGACGCGAGAACAGTTCGCCGCGCAGTGCGCGGGCCAGGTCTTCGACGTCCTCGGTATCCACCGCCAGGTCGGCGTTACGGGTCAGGCGGAACTGATAGCAGCCTTTTACCTTCATGCCCTGGAACAGGTCATCGGCGTGTGCATGGATCATCGACGACAGGAATACATAGTTGTCGCCGGGGCCGCCGACTTCTTCCGGCACCCGGATGATCCGGGGCAGCAGGCGCGGCGCCGGGATGATCGCCAGGCCGGAATCGCGACCGAAGGCATCGATGCCTTCCAGCTCGACGATGAAGTTCAGGCTCTTGTTCACCAGCAGCGGGAACGGGTGCGTCGGGTCCAGGCCGATGGGGGTGATGATTGGCGCGATCTCGTCGCGGAAGTAGCGGCGTACCCAAGTCTTGAGCTTGGTGGTCCAGTAGCGGCGACGGATGAAGCGGATCTGATGCTTTTCCAGTTCCGGCAGCAGGATGTCGTTGAGGATCGCGTACTGGCGGTCGACGTGACCGTGCACCAGTTCGCTGATGCGTGCCAGCGCCTGGTGGGGCTGCAGGCCGTCGGCGCCGGCCTGTTCGCGGGCAAAGGTGATCTGCTTCTTCAGGCCGGCAACACGGATCTCGAAGAACTCGTCCAGGTTGCTGGAAAAGATCAGCAGGAACTTCAGGCGCTCCAGCAGCGGATAGGACTCGTCCAGCGCCTGCTCCAGCACGCGGATGTTGAACTGCAGTTGCGACAGCTCGCGGTGGATGTACAGGCTGCTGTCATCCAGGTTGGGGATGACGATGGCCGGCACCGGTTGCGCCTCGGCCACCGGAGCCGCGGGAGCAGGCTCCAGTTCCGGCGGGGTCTCGGTCACTTGCTCGACCACGGGCTGAGCTTCTTTTACGGCAACTTCTGAGAGTCCTTCAGTATTCATCGCGTGTTCCTGGGAGGGCTATTTTTGCTCTCGTAACAATTGAGCAGCACGAACGGCAAAGTAAGTCAGGATGCCATCGGCACCCGCACGTTTGAAAGCGGTCAGGGACTCGAGAACGACCCCCTCACCCAACCATCCATTCTGGATCGCCGCCATGTGCATGGCGTATTCGCCGCTGACCTGATAGACGAAGGTCGGCACCTTGTAGGCGTCCTTGACCCGCCAGAGGATGTCCAGGTAGGGCATGCCCGGCTTGACCATGACCATGTCCGCCCCTTCCGCCAGGTCCGCCGCCACTTCATGCAGGGCTTCCTCGGCGTTGGCCGGGTCCATCTGGTACGAAGCCTTGTCGGCCTTGCCCAGGTTGAGCGCCGACCCCACCGCATCGCGGAAGGGCCCGTAGTAGGCACTGGCGTACTTGGCCGAGTAGGCCATGATCCGCACGTTGACGTGTCCGGCCAGCTCCAGGGCTTCGCGGATCGCCTGGACGCGGCCGTCCATCATGTCCGACGGCGCCACCACCTGGGCACCGGCCTCGGCATGGGACAGGGCCTGGAGCACTAGGGCATCGACCGTGATGTCGTTCTGCACATAACCATGCTCGTCGAGAATGCCATCCTGGCCATGGGTGGTGAACGGATCGAGGGCGACGTCGGTGATCACCCCGAGGTCCGGGAACCGTTCACACAAGGCACGGGTCGCGCGCTGGGCAATGCCCTGCGGATTCCAGGCTTCGGCAGCATCCAGGGACTTGAGTTCCCCGGGCGTCACCGGGAACAGGGCCAGGGCGGGAATCCCCAGCTCGACCCAGTGCGCCGCTTCTTCCAGCAGCAGGTCGATGCTCAAGCGCTCGACGCCAGGCATCGAGGCCACCGCCTCGCGACGATTCTCACCGTCGAGCACGAATACCGGCAGGATCAGGTCGTCCACGCTCAACCGATTCTCGCGCACCAGACGTCGGGAAAAGTCATCACGACGGTTGCGCCGCAGACGAGTGGCCGGAAACAGGCGATTGGCAGGGGTAAAGCTCACGACGGACTCCATGGCCCGCGCTGGCGGGCGAGCGTGACAGTTATAAGCGGGCATTATGACGAACAGATGACAGTTATGCTCAAGCTGTTGACCGGCAGCAACACTCATTGTCATTGAGGGGAATTGTTCACGTCGAGACACATTTGGATACTTTCCCCCGCGCCGTCGAAGGGGTAGGCTGCGCGTTCATTTCGCCAGCATCCAGACAATGCTCCAACAATTTCTTCAGGATTTCGGCTACTTCGCCCTCTTTCTCGGTACGTTTTTCGAAGGCGAAACCATTCTGGTTCTAGCCGGGTTTCTAGCGTTCCGTGGATACATGGATATCAACCTGGTGATGGTGGTTGCCTTCTTTGGCAGCTATGCCGGTGACCAGCTGTGGTACTTCCTGGGGCGCAAGCATGGCCGCAAGCTGCTGGCGCGCAAGCCGCGCTGGCAGATGATGGGTGACCGGGCGCTGGAGCACATTCGCAAGCACCCGGACATCTGGGTATTGAGTTTCCGCTTCGTCTACGGCCTGCGCACCGTCATGCCAGTGGCCATCGGTCTCTCCGGCTATCCGCCGGGCCGCTACCTGTTGCTCAACGGCATCGGCGCGGCAATCTGGGCCGTGGCCCTGGCGCAGGCGGCCTACCATTTCGGCGCGGTCATGGAAGGCATGCTCGGCAGCATCAAGAAGTACGAGCTGTGGGTGCTGGGCGCGCTGCTGGTACTGGGCTTGTGCCTCTGGCTGCGACGGCGTTTCAAGAACGCCCGCCTGGCCAAGCAGATCTACGAGGCCGAACAGGCCGAACTGCACAAGAAGCCGACCGAGTAAGCCCCGCCACACGCGGCGACGTCCCACCGTCGCCGCAGCCTGCTGTTCAGGGCAGCCCGCCCCTTCCAAATGCTTGAACTCGCGCATCCGCCCGTTTTCCAAGGCTACATGGCCGATGCGCCATAGCCTTCGGCAAGTCCCTGCCTGGTCGTGATACCCCTGCCCGGCGACTGGTGACAAACTGACGGGCATTTAGCGCGATGAACCTGGAGAAAACCCCATGAGCAAAAAAGTTGCAGTGATTCTTTCCGGTTGCGGTGTCTTCGACGGCGCCGAGATCCACGAAAGCGTAATCACCCTGCTGCGCCTCGATCAACGTGGTGCCCAGGTGCAGTGTTTCGCCCCGAACATTCCCCAGATGCACGTGCTCAACCACCTGACCGGGGAAACCATGCCCGAGACCCGCAATGTACTGGTGGAGTCGGCGCGTATCGCCCGTGGCGAGGTCAAGGACCTGCGCGATGCCAATGCCGAGGACTTCGACGCGCTGATCGTTCCCGGGGGCTTCGGCGCAGCCAAGAACCTCTCCAGCTTCGCCACCCAAGGCGCTGCCTGTTCGGTACAGGCCGACGTCCTGGCGCTGGCCGAAGCCTTTGCCGAAGCCGGCAAGCCAGTGGGCCTGATGTGCATCGCCCCGGCCATGGCCGCGAAGATCTACGGCCCGGGCGTGACCTGCACCATTGGCAACGATGCCGATACCGCCGCGGCCCTGGGCAAGATGGGCGCCAGTCATGCCGAATGCGCAGTGGACGAGATCGTCGAGGACAAGGCGCGCAAGCTGGTGACCACTCCCGCCTACATGCTGGCGCAGTCCATCAGCCAGGCTGCCTCGGGCATCAACAAGCTGGTGGACCGGGTACTGGAGCTGACCCACGAAGACCAGCAGTAACTCCAACTCCTGTGGCCGGAGAGCCTGAGCTTCCTGGCCACGTCAGGCCTGGCGCGCCAACCGGGTCAGGATCCTGTCCAAGGCATTGGCGAACGCCTGCTTCTCCCGATCGCCATAAGGCGCTTGCCCTCCACTGACCTGGCCCTGCTCGCGCAGGTCGGTGAACAGGTTGCGCACTGCCAGGCGTTCTCCCATGTTCTGTGCATCGAACTCCTTGCCCCGAGGGTCCAGCGCCGCCACGCCCTTTTTCACCAGGCGATCGGCCAGGGGGACATCGCTGCAGATCACCAGGTCACCAGGCACCGCGTGCTCGACCAGATAATCGTCCGCCGCATCCGGGCCACTGGGCACCACGATCAGCTTGGCGCAGGCGAACGGCGGCTTGATCTGCGGCTGTCCCGCTACCAGCAGGACCTCGAACTGGCGCTTGAGGGCAAAACGCACCACCTGTTCCTTGGCCGCCTTGGGGCATGCGTCGGCATCGATCCAGACACGCATTGATGTTCTCCTTACAGAATGCAAAACGGGCAAGCCGCTACTGGAACAGGCTTGCCCGCGATCGTTGAAGCCGGATTCAGGAAACCTGCAAGCGGCGCTTCTCGCTCATTCGGCTGCGACTGTAGAGCACCACGATCGCCAGGATCGCCACCGCCTGGGCTCCCAGCGAATAGGCGTCGGCATGGATACCCAGCCAGTCGAAGTCAAAGAACGGCACCGGCCGGGTACCAAAGATCCCCGCTTCCTGCAACGCCTTGACGCCATGGCCGGCGAAGACCACCGACAAGGCGCACAACAGCGCCGCGTTGATGCTGAAGAACAGCGTCAGGGGCAGCTTGGCCGAACCCCGCAGGATCACCCAGGCCAGGCCCACCAGCAGCACCAGGGCCGTGGCGCCGCCAGCCAGCACCGCGTTGTGCCCGGCAGGGCCGGCCTGCAACCACAGGGTTTCGTAGAACAGGATCACTTCGAACAGCTCGCGATAGACGGAGAAGAACGCCAGTACCGCAAAACCGAAGCGACCGCCGCCGCCCACCAGGCTGCTCTTGATGTAGTCCTGCCAGGCCGCGGCGTGCCGGCGGTCGTGCATCCACACGCCGAGCCACAGCACCATGACGCTGGCGAACAGCGCCGTGGCCCCCTCGAGCAGTTCACGCTGGGAACCGCTGACATCGATCACATAAGCCGCCAAGGCCCAGGTACCCAGGCCGGCCAACAGGGCCAGGCCCCAGCCGACGTTGACGCTGCGTACCGCCGACTGCTGGCCGGTGTTACGCAGGAAGGCCAGGATCGCCGCCAGCACCAGGATGGCCTCCAGGCCTTCACGCAGCAGGATCAGCAAGCCGGAAATGAAACTCAGGGACCAGCTCAAGCTGTCGCCACCCAGCAACCCGGCGGACTCCTCGAGCTTGGCCTTGGCAGCGTCCAGTCGCTGCTCGGCCTGCTCCACCGGCAGCCCGTCCTGCAGCGACTGCCGGTAGGCCATCAGGGCCTTCTCGGTGTCCTTGCGCACGGCGGCATCGACGTTGTCCAGGGAGCTTTCCACCAGCTCGAAACCTTCCAGGTACGCCGCCACCGAGAGGTCGTAGGCCTGCTCATGATCGCCGCTGCGGTAGGCCGCCAGGCTCTTGTCCAGGGTCGAGGCGGTGTAGTCCAGCAACTGGCCCGGACCACGCTTGACCTGCGGCGGCTGGGCCCGCTGCACGCGGAAGGTCGCGGCGGCCTGGGGCCCCTGGGCGGCCAGCACCTCGCCCGGGGTCTGGCGGGCCAGATCGGCCAGGTTGAAATTCTGTTCGCCCTTGGACGCGGCCGGGTCGGCACTGAAGCTGGCGATGTAGGTGGCCAGGTCCCAACGCTGGCGATCATCCAGCTGATCGGCGAAGGACGGCATGTCGGTGCCTTCCACGCCCAGCCCCAGGGTGTTGTAGATGGCGTACAGGCTCAACCGATCCAGGCGCGCCGTATCGCGCAGGTTGGCCGGAGGCGGCGTCATGCCCAGGCCTGCCGGGCCGTCGCCAGCGCCCTGCTGGCCATGGCACACCGAACAGTGCTGGGCATACAGCGGCGCCCCACGGGAAGGGTCCGGGGTGATGATCGGGGCCTGGCTCACCTCGTAGGCCACAGCCAGCCGGGCTCCCATCTGCCGCGCCAGGTGCGCGACCTGGTTGCCTTCCACACGATCGGCGACCGCCTTGCGCAGGCTGGCGATGCCCTGTTCCAGCTCGGCCTTCTCCGGCTTGGCGGGAAGATCGCTGATCAGCCCCTGCAAGACGCCGAGAAACTCCACCTGCTCGCGGTATTCGGACTCGTCGATGACCTTGCCATCCTCCACTGTGGCGGGGTAGTCCGCCCCAATGTAGTCCAGCAGGTGCAAGGCCTTGGGAGCGCCATCGACGGTATCGGCCAGAAGGTTGAAGCTGCAGAACACCAGTACCGGCAGTACCAGCAGCGCCAGTAAACGGGAAGGGGCAGTCATGAATGATTCTCAAGGGGAAATACGAAGTAACATATTGTTCCCTCCCAATCAGTTTCACTCAAGGTTTATCGGCTCGCTGAAACATCTTCATCCTCTGCCGGCCCCGCCCTTGCCCTTGACCTTTCCCCTGCGAATTCGCCGCGGTCGCGGGACCAGCGCGGCCTTCTGCCTGATCAGCCCCGCACCTTCGAGAACGCCCCGGTGATCCTGCGCCAAGCCGCACGCCAATAAAAAAGGCGACCCGTGGGGTCGCCTTTTTTGTACCTGGAAAACCTAGGCCGCCGCTTTGCGAAGGGTCGCCAGGAAGCCCGCGGCGCCGATGAACAACCCGGCGAAAGTGCGGTTCATCCGCCGCTGCTGGACCGGGGTGCGCAACAGCCGCAGGACCTTGGACGCCAGCCCGGTGTAGCCGGCCATGACGATCAGGTCGACCACTATCATGGTGGCGCCGAGAATCAGGTACTGCTTGACCAGCGGCGCGTGGGGGTCGATGAACTGCGGCAGGACTGCCAACATGAACACCAGGGCCTTGGGGTTACTGATGTTCACCAGGAAGCCGCGGAACACCAGCGCCAGGGGCTTGCCGATGGGGCGGATGGCAGCATCATCGCTGAGGTCGCTGGGCAGCGCTCGCCATTGCTTGACCGCCAGGTACACCAGGTAGGCCACGCCAAACCACTTGATCGCATAAAAGGCCGTCGCAGAGGCCGCCAGGATGGCGCCAACACCGGCCGCGACAATGGCGATCTGCATGGCCAGGCCCAGCTGCAGGCCCAGGGCGTTCCAGTAGCCGCGCCAGAAACCGTACTGCAGGCCACAGGACATGGACGCAATGGCACCTGCCCCGGGAGAAAGACTGATCACCCAACTGGCAGCAAAAAAAGCCAGCCATGTCTCAAAAGCCATCGCACACCTCGGATCGAATTTGGTCGTGACTGCCTAAGCTAATCCTCAGACCCGTGGCTGACCATGTTTTTTTCATCGAGAAGTGATGCATGGCCCTTTAGCTGCTGCCGCCCGTGCGGCGCTTATCGCAGCCTGCGACAGCGGCTATGGAGACAGGGGTTACTTTTCGTCGATACCCACGGACAGCACATCGGCACCACGCCAGCGGCGCACCGAGCGCTGGAAGAACAGGCTGTTGGGCACCTGCACCATGGCGCTGCCGGTGCCGGCTTCCTCAGGCTCGATCAACGTGGTGTACAGCAGATTGATGGCCACCACCCGACCCTTGATCCCCGGTTTGTCCAGGGTATCCACCAGCTCCACCACATCGCCCAGGCGGAACGGGCCGACAGTGAAGATCAGGATCGCGCACAGCAGGTTGGAGAGCACGCTCCACATGGCGAAGAACGCCACGGCTGCCACCGCGACGAAACCCGACAGTGCCGTCCACAACACGGTGGCGGACACGCCCAGGCGCTCCAGCACGAAGATCACCGCGCTGCCCATGATCAGCCAACGCAGGCCACCGCGCAGAGGCATCAGCAACTGCGGCGGGAATGGATACCGCTGGCCCAGGCGGGTAAGGCCACGGGCGACGAAGCGCTGGGCCAGGTAGCCCGCCAGGAGAATCAGCAGGATCTGCACGCCAAGCCACAACGGACCGACCCACTGCGCCGGCAGCGGCAATTGCAGCGCCTCCATCAGGACAGCGCCTCCAGCTCGGCCTGCATGCTTTCCAGCAGTTCCAGAGCGTGCATCCAGGCTTCTTCCAGCTCGGACTCACGGACCTTGAGCTTGGCCTGCTCGGCCAGCAGGTCCCGCAGTTCGTCCTTGCGCGCAGCCTCGTACAGACCGCTGTCGCCGAGGCTGGCCTCGATCTTGGCCAGGCGCTCATGGACCTTGCCCAACTCGGCTTCCAGCTTGTCGGCCTCGCGCTTGTGCGGCGCCAGTTGCTGGCGCAGAGCAGCGGCGGCCTGACGCTGGGCCTTCTTGTCGGTCTTGTCCGGATTGACCGGGGTGTTGCTGACCGGGGCATTGCGCTGGCGGTACTCCACCAGCCAACGGGTGTAGTCGTCCAGGTCACCGTCGAACTCTTCGACCTTGCCGTCCGCCACCAGGAAGAAGTTGTCGGTGGTGCTCTTGAGCAAATGACGATCGTGGGAAACCACCAGTACCGCCCCACTGAACTCTTGCAGGGCCATGGTCAGGGCCAGGCGCATCTCCAGGTCCAGGTGGTTGGTCGGTTCGTCGAGCAGCAGCAGGTTCGGCCGCTCCCAGGCGATCAGCGCCAGGGCCAGGCGGGCCTTCTCGCCACCGGAGAAATTCAGCACTGGCTCATCGATCCGCGCACCACGGAAATCGAAGCCGCCGAGGAAATCGCGCAGGGTCTGCTCACGCTCGGTGGGCGCCAGCCGCTGCAGATGCAGCAAGGGGCTGGCCTTGGAGTCCAGGGAGTCGAGCTGATGCTGGGCGAAGTAGCCGACAACGGTGTTCTCGCCCCGGGTCAGGCGCCCGGACAGCGGCGACAGCTCACCGGATAGGTTCTTGATCAGGGTCGACTTGCCGGCACCGTTGGGGCCCAGCAGACCGATCCGCGCACCCGGGGTCAGTTGCAGCTTGACCTTCTCCAGTACTGCGCGCTCGCCATAACCCAGGCGGGCATCGGAGAGGTCGATCAGCGGGCTAGAGATCTTCGTCGACTCGCGGAAGGTGAAGTCGAACGGCGAATCGACGTGGGCCGCCGACAGCTCCTCCATGCGTTCCAGGGCCTTGATCCGGCTCTGTGCCTGGCGGGCCTTGGTGGCCTGGGCCTTGAAGCGGGCGATGTACTTTTCCATGTGCGCGCGCTGGGCCTGCTGCTTCTCGTAGGCTTGCTGCTGCTGGGCCAGGCGCTCGGCCCGAGCGCGCTCGAACGCGCTATAGCCACCGCGATAGAGGGTGATCTTGCGCTGGTCGACGTGAGCCACGTGATCGACCACCGCATCCAGGAAGTCCCGGTCGTGGGAGATCAGCAGCAAAGTGCCGGGATAACCCTTGAGCCACTCTTCGAGCCAGATGATGGCGTCAAGATCCAAGTGGTTGGTAGGTTCGTCGAGCAGCAACAGGTCCGACGGGCACATCAGCGCCTGGGCCAGGTTCAGGCGCATCCGCCAGCCCCCGGAGAAGTCGCCGACCTGACGGTCCATCTGTTCGTTGGTGAACCCAAGGCCAGCCAGCAGCTTGCGTGCCCGGGCATCGGCGGTATAGCCGTCGGCGCTGTCGAGCTCGGCATGCAGTCGTGCCTGGGCTGAGCCGTCCTGGGCCGCTTCGGCGACAGCCAGGTCGCGCTGCACCTCGCGCAGGCGCAGGTCGCCATCGAGCACATAGTCCACTGCCAGGCGTTCGAGGGTATCGACCTCCTGGCGCATGTGGGCGATGCGCCAGTCGGCGGGCAGGAAGCAGTCACCCGAATCCGGGTGCAGCTCACCGCGTAGCAAGGCGAACAGGCTGGATTTTCCGGCACCGTTGGCACCGATCAGGCCGGCTTTCTGGCCGGCGTGCAGGGTCAGCTCGGCGTCTTCTAGCAGACGTTGCGGACCACGCTGTAAAGTCAGGTTCTGAAGTCGAATCATAATGGCGGCGGAGTCTACCAGCTTCGCTCGCAACTGGCGCGAGTAGCACTATGTCCTCTGATCTATGGAGTTTTTCCCTCAAGACCTATGCCCTGCCCGGCGTACAGCAAGCCTGCCTGCGCTTGCAGGATGACGGCGCCGATGTATGCCTGATGCTCTGTGGCGCATGGCTGGGTTGGCGGGGCGTGGAATGCAATGGGCAGCGCCTGGCACAACTCAAGGCGTTGGCCGCGCCATGGCAGCGGGACGTGGTCCAGCCACTGCGGGAACTGCGGATCGGCTGGCGTGTGGCGGCCAGTGCGGATGCCGACCTGGGCGCATTGCGCGAGCAGCTCAAGACCCTGGAGCTGGAAGCCGAACGACAGTTGCTGTGGCGGTTACAGGAGCAGGTGCGAAGCTGGCCCGAAACCCAGGAGCGGAGCCTGGACCACTGGTTGCAAGGATTGGCGACCGAAGCCGCCGACCGCGACGCATTGCAAGTGCTGCGCGCCGCGGTGGCTAACGCTTAGGACGCGCTGGAGGGGGTGCTGGCAGCTGGGGTCGCTGGAGCAGCGGCCGGAGTGCTTGCTGCGGTAGGAGCCGACGAAGCTGCTGGCGCTGCCGGCGCTGGCTTGGCGGCTGGTGCAGCGGGTTTGGCCGCGACTGGTTTGGCGGCGGCAGGCTTGGTCGCTGGCTTGGCGGCCGCAGGTTTGGCGGCAGGCTTCTTCACGGCGGGTTTGGCCGCAGGTTTGGCAGCGGCAGGCTTGGCGGCCGAGGATGCCGCAGGCTTGGCCGCAGCAACGGGCTTGGCAGCCGGTTTGGCCGGTGCCTTCACTGGAGCCTTGGCCACAGGTTTGGCGGCTGGCTTTGCTGGCGCGGGCTTGGCTGCAGCAGTCTTGGCCGGTGCCGGCTTGGCAGCAGGTTTGGCTGCTGGTTTCGCGGCGGCCTTGGCGGCCGGTTTAGCGGCTGGCTTGGCTGCAGCGGGCTTGGCGGCGACAGGTTTGGCTGCTGGTTTCGTAGCAGGTTTAGCTGCGGCAGTCTTGGCTGGCGCAGGCTTGGCAGCGGGTTTCGCAGCAGCCTTGGCAGCCGGTTTGGCTGCTGGTTTCGCGGCGGCCTTGGCGACAGGTTTAGCCGCTGGCTTGGTCGCCGGCTTCTTCGCGGCAACCACTGCCGGTTTGGCCTCACGAGTGTTCAGCGCCTTGGCTGCAGCTTCCTTCACCTTGCCAACGCCTTGCGCCAGCTTCAGGCTTTCCTGGGCATCACGCTTGAGCTGCAGGATGTAGCTGCGGGTTTGTGCCTGGCGCTCTTTCAAGGCGTCCAGCAAGTCTTCGAGTTCTTTCGCTGCGGTCTTGGCCTTGGCTTGTGCCTTGGCTTTGCCAGCTGTCGCGGCGTCCTGCAGTTTGGTGCGCGACTTGTGCAGTTTTTCCTGGGCCTTGCCTCGTTGTTTCTCCAGCTTGGCGAGCAGTTTTTCAGCATCAGCCAAGGCTTGGGAACAAGCGTTTTCCAAGTGTTCGAGCAAGCTGCCCGACAACTGTTGGAGCAAGTGCAACGGAGTATTTACAGGCTTCTTATTGGCCGACATGGTTTACCTCCTGGCTGACGTGAGTTGCGGCTCATACTAGACCTCTGCTGCTACCGCCGCTAGGTCATGTTGACAGTATCGAAAGCCCGGCGTTGCAGCCGATTGAAAATGTTCTTCGAGCCCATGGAAGTTGCCCACCAACAAGGGCTTCGGCGCTGGCATAATCCACCGCTACTCAGGCCGGAGAGTGCCCATGTCGCGTTACCTGTTTTTGTCCTTGAGCCTGTTCTTGCCGCTGGCCCAGGCCGCTGTCGAACCGCCGCCCAACGACGCCCACGATCTTGCCTACAGCTTGGGTGCAAGCCTCGGCGAAAGGCTGCGCGACGAAGTCCCCGACCTGCAGATCCAGGCGCTGGTCGAAGGCCTGAAAGCCTCGTACCAGGGCAAGCCCCTGGCACTGAAGACCGAGCGCATCGAGCAGATCCTCGCCCAGCACGACGCCCGAACCAGTGAGCAGTCGGCCAAGTCGCAGACCGAAGCTGCACTGGAAAACGAACGACGCTTTCTCGACCAGGAAAAAGCCAAGCCCGGAGTTCGCCAACTGGCAGATGGCATCCTGCTGACCGAGCTGGCCCCCGGCAGCGGCAACAAGCCCACTCCCAACGGTTCGGTCCAGGTGCGCTACACCGGACGACTGCCCGATGGCACCGTGTTCGACCAGGCTCAGCAGCCGCAATGGTTCCGCCTGGACAGCGTGATAGCCGGCTGGCGCAGTGCCCTGACGCAGATGCCTGTCGGAGCCAGGTGGCGCCTGGTGATTCCCGCCAACCAGGCCTACGGCACCGAAGGTGCCGGCGACTTGATCGCGCCCTATACGCCACTGGTATTCGAGATCGAGTTGCTAGCCGTCGCCGGCTGAACGCCAGCAACGAAAACGGCACGCCTTGGCGTGCCGTTTCCTTTGCCACCAGGACCTGCTCTCAGGCCTGGGCCACCGCTTGCTGCTTATGGGCATTGTGCAGCACTTCGATCAGGCAATCCTCGAGCTCGAAACGCTCATGCAACAGGCCACCCAGCTCCTTGAATTTTTGCGCCACGCACTGCCCTGCATCACACAGGTCATTGAAGGCCAGGAGCTTCTCGGTGATCACGTCGATGCGTGGATAGAGGGTGTCGGCCAGCTCCAGCCCGCGCGTGTCGCCAAAAGCCTTGGCTTCGCCAGTCAGCTGTTCGTAGATTTCAAAATGACCGGCGGACACGTAGTCCACCAGGAGCCCGCAAAACTCTTGCAGGGGCTTCTTGCTCTTGCTCAGCGCCTCGGGTTCGGCACCCAGCACATCATAGGCTCGAACCAGTTCATGACGCGCCTGCAACCAGCGGTCGATCAGCAGATGAACTCCACCCCAGCGTTCCTGAGCATTCTGACAACTTTCGAGCATGGTGATCTCTCTTCCCTCAAGGGTCATGCCATTGACCGCCATCCCCCAATGGAGACCCTGGACCAGGTCAGGCGCAACGGCATCGAGCAAGCGAATTAGAGTGGCAGGTGCGGGCCAGATTATGCCCGCGCGACAACAGCTTCAAGGTACGCAGGAGATAAAGTTCATACAAGCGTTTAATCCGCCAACCCCGGCCAAACAATGACTCAGGGCAACACAGCAGCCTTGCGGGCAGCCCCCAGGGAACGCAACAGGCGATAGCTGCTGAAGACCAGGACGAGCAGGAAAAGCAGCAGGCTCCACTCCGGCAGGCTCAAGTCGAGCAAGGTCCAGGAGACCTCGGCGCAGTCCGCAGTTCCCATGAAGATCAATTGCAGCGCCTGCCACCAGGACAGATTGCGCAGCATGAACGGCATGTCCGGCAAGCAGGCCAGCAATTGTTCGGAGGGGATATTCTGCAAGAGCACATGGCGCCCCGCAGTGATCACGCCGAGCACACCCAGCAGCAGGTTCGCTCCCCAATACAGCGGGCGCCCCCAGCGCATTGGCCCCTGGACAACGGCCAGCAGGTTGACGCCGCCGAGCACCAGCATCAGCACTCGCTGCACGCCCCACAAGGGGCAGGACTCCAGGCCGCCTCCGGCTTGCAGGTTGAAGGCCGCCCACGAGGCGAAGGCCCCCACCAAAAATACCAGGGAGAACAGCGAGCGAGAGCCGGCCAGCGACATGAGATATCCGTAACGGAAGAAACAGGCAGCCACGGTAGAGAAAGCGCTCGCTCCTTTCAAGGAGCGCCAGGTCGCAACCGATCGACGACCGATCGGCCAGCAGCCAGGTTACCGCAGCAAGAAAAAGACCGGTTGCCCGGAACAGGCAACCGGCCCTGACAAGGCTTCAGGTCCGCGCCGGAACCGGCAACGGTGCAGCCAGCAGGCGCTCGTCCAGTAATCCCAGGCCTTCCTGGAACAGCTGGTTACTGCGCTCGGTGTCACCCAGCTGCGCCAGCAGGCGAGCCAGTTCGGCGCAGGCCTCGGGATTGCGCTGCAGGCGCAAGCTGCTCTCCAGGTAGTCACGGGCCTTGCCCCAGAGACTGTTCTGCAGGCTCAGGCGTCCCAGGGTCAGCAGCAGGCCTGGATCATCCGCATGCTCCTTGAGCCAGTGCTCGGCAGTCTGCAACTGACGCGCAGGATCACCACCACGCACCAGACCATACAACCGTGCCAGGTGGCTTTCGTACTTGCGCTTGATCGCCGTGCGCAGCGCCTCTTCGGCCTCGGCCCCGGCACCCAGTTGACGCAATTGCTCGGCATAGGCCAGGACCAGTTGCGGCTCCTGGCGTTGGGCCGCAGTCAGTTGCTGCCAGGCGCGATTGAGCGATTGCAGGGCCGAGGCCTGATCCTCCTCGCGACGCGCAGCCAGTCCCAGGTTCTCACCCCAGGCCCGGCGCTCCAGCTCTTGCAGCTCAGCGGCAGGCAAGACCTTGTCCTTGCGCAGCTCGGGCAGCAGGCGGATCAGCGCCGGCCAGTCGCCACGCTGCTGATGCAGGCGCTGCAACTGGCGCAGGACCTGGACACTGTGGGGATGGCGATCATGCATGGCTTGCAGGGTAGCCAGCGCACCCTCGGTGTCGCCACGATCGGTCTGCAGCTGGGCGTGGCTCAGCGCCACGGCCAGTTCGGCCTGGGGCTGGCGGGTCAGCGCCCGCTCCAGCAGGCTGTCGCACTCGTCGTAATGACCCAGTTCGTTGGCCGCCCGGGCCGCGCCAAGGTAATACAGCAACGGCTGACGCTCGGCTTCGGCGGCACGGTGCAGGTGCTTCTGGGCACTGGCCCAGCGTCCTTCCGCGAGGTCCATCTGGCCTTGCTCGATGGCGATCTGCACTCGACGGCTGCGATTGCGTCGCGACCACGGATTGACCACGCCCCCGGAAACCATCACCAGCTCCACCAGCAGCTTGATGCCCCAGATCAACAGCCAGACGAGCGCCACCAGGGCCAGGGTCGCCCAGAGGCTCGATTCATAACGAAAGCTGCTGTAGGCGATCAGCACGTAGCCGGGATGTTCAGCGATGGCCAGCCCCAGCAGGCCGATGGCCGCGATCAGCAGCAGGACGATCACATAGGCACGCTTCATGGGCTGGTCTCCCGGGCGGTGCTTGCCGCGGGCTTGGCCAGGGGCTTGACCGACTCCTCGACACTGAGGTTACGCCGCTCGAGGTAGGCCTGGACCGCACCCAGGGTTTTGGCCAGGTCCGGCGTGACCACGGTCACTGGTTGCTTGCCCAGCTCGGCCAGGCGCTCGAGCATGAGCTTGCTCTGTGGGTTGTCCTGATTGAAGTGGCTGGTCAGCACATCGCGGGCTTCGGTCAGCGCCTGGGTATAGACCGGTGCCTGGCCGTTGAGCGCTGCCCACTGCGCTTGCTCCAGCGCCAGGCTGAGGGCCAGGCGTACCTGGGTCAGCCCCTGGCCGGCCAGCAGCGGACGAATGTTCTTGTCGGCATTGAAGTCGATACGGAAGTAACGGGAGACCTGGTCCCACCACTGTGCCCAGCGGCTGGCGCCGTCGCCGTCGGCGGTCAACCCCAGCAAAGAGTCGCCACGGTCCTTGTATTCCGGGGCCACGGCGCTGAGTTCCAGCACCTGGTCACGCAGGGCGCCCAGTTGCAGGAACAGGCCGGTGCGATCCGGCTGTTCTGTGCTGCGCAGGCCCGCCAGGCTCTTGGCTAGTTGCTCGCGGGCAGCGAAGGCGCCCGGATCGTTCTGTTCGCGCAGGATATCGTCGGCGCCCTGGACCAGCGCCTGGGCACTGGTGATGTCCTGCAATGCCGAGAGACGCAGGCTGGCCAGGCGCAACAGGTGCTCGGCCTCGGCCAGGCGCCAGTCCTTGCGGCTGGCGCCAAGCACGGTCTCCAGGCGCTGGTTCAGGCGCTGCTGGTCACCTTGCAGCTGTGCGACCAGGCGACGCCGGTCTTCCAGCTCGTCGGCCGCCGGCAACTGCTCCAGGCGCGCGCTCAGGCGCTGCTCACTGAGCTTGAAGCTCTGCGCCTGGTCGCCCAGTGCCTGCAACTGGCTCAACTGTTGCTGGTTGTTGGCCTGCAGGCTGCGCACCTGCCAGATCCCCCAGCCGCCGACAGCGACACCCGCCGCCCCCAGCAGCAGGGCCAGTATCGCCAACCCGTTGCCACGACGCTCAACGGTTGGGGCCACGGGTTCAGCCGGCGCCTGGGGCACCGGCTGGGCTTCATCTTTAGGCAAGGCTGTTTCGCTCACGTATCCATCCTTTGCGTTTAGAGAACGGGCACGGGTTGCTCCCGTAACGCCGTTAGCAAAGCCGCGGCACTGGCGCCGCGGCAATCCACAACTGTTTCCGCCCCGGCGGCACGCGCCATGTCGGCGACCCGTGGGCTTGGAACAAACAACGGCATCTTCGCCAGCTGCGGCCAGGCAGGGCCGGCCAATTGCTGCAGGTGGCTGAAACCCTGTCCACTGCTGACCACCAGCCCGTTCAAGCGTTCCCCAAGGATCCGCTGGAGCAATGCACCCTCGGGGTAATGAGGCAGGCACCGACGGTAGAGTTCCAGATAATCGACACTAGCACCTTGACTGCGCAAGCGCTCAGACAGCAGTTCACGCCCGCCCTCTCCGCGCACGATCAGCACCCTGGGGTCGGGCTGGCCGATAGCCTCGCGCAATTGGGGAAGTTCGAGCAAGGCTTCACTGTCATCGCCCGCCTGGGGATAGAACACCGGCAGCCCGGCATCCGCCAGGATCTGGCCAGTGCCTGCCCCCACACAAAACCAGTGCTGGGCTGGTGGCTGCGGCCAATACAGACGCAAGAGCTCGAGGCCAAGGTTGGCCGCTGGCTTGCTGACCACGATCACTGCGCAATAACGATCCAGCTCCAGCAGGATCGAACGTTGTGCATCAGTCACGGGCAGGGCCTGGATTTCCAGCAGGGGCAGGCTGTTGCTGGACACTCCCGACTCGGCCAGGGTCGCCGCCAGTGTGGCGCAGTCCTCGGCCGGCCGGGTCAGCAGCAGGCGCCAGCCGGTCACTCTTGTCCAGCCTCGCCATAGACCGCGCGCAGGATGTCACCGGCGCCCTGGGCCAGCAGGTCGTCCGCCACTTGCACGCCCAGCTCGGACGCACAGGCACGCGGGGCCCGGGCCTGGGCACTGAGCAGCACACCGCCACTCGGCTCGCCCACCAGGCCGCGCAACCAGAGCTGGTCGCCTTCCAGGACCGCGTAGCAGGCAATGGGCACCTGGCAGCCGCCGTTCAAGTGTTTGTTCAGCGCCCGCTCGGCGCTCACTCGGCTGGCGGTGTCAGCATGGTGCAGCGGCGCCAGCAGCGCGTGGATTTCACTGTCGGCGCTGCGACATTCGATGCCGACCGCACCCTGGCCGCCAGCCGGCAGGCTGTCCTCGACACTGATGGAGGAACGGATACGATCTTCGAAACCCAGGCGAATCAGGCCTGCCGCAGCCAGGATGATCGCGTCGTACTCGCCGGCATCCAGCTTGGCCAGGCGAGTATTGACGTTGCCCCGCAGGAAGCGGATCTGCAGGTCGGGGCGGCGAGCCAGCAACTGGGCCTGACGGCGCAGGCTGGAAGTACCCACCACGCTACCCTCGGGCAACTCGTCGAGGCTGGGGTAGGTGTTGGAGACAAAGGCATCACGCGGGTCTTCACGCTCACAGATGCAGAACAGGCCCAGGCCTTCGGGGAAGTCCATGGGGACATCCTTCATCGAATGCACGGCGATGTCGGCCTGGTTTTCCAGAAGCGCGGTTTCCAGCTCCTTGACGAACAGACCCTTGCCGCCGATTTTCGACAGGGGCGAGTCCAGCAGCTTGTCGCCGCGGCTGACCATGGGCACCAGGGTCACGACAAGACCCGGATGGGCCTCTTGCAGGCGGGCTTTGACGTATTCGGCCTGCCACAAGGCCAGAGCACTTTTGCGGGTAGCGATGCGGATTTCGCGAGAGGACATGGATCAATCCGTACTGAATAGATACGGCAGATGATAACAGCTCAGCCAAAGCAGCTTTGACTTGTGTCAGAAACCCGGCACCCTCGCGCTGCCAGGCTTCCCTGCTGGCATGTCCCGGCCCCCGCCCTAGAGCTGCTGCATCATCTTGCGCACGCCCGCCACATGGCGTCGACTGACAATCAGCGCATCGCCGTTGAGTCCCTTGAGGTACAGCTGGAAATGCCCCAGCGGCGTGCGTTGCAGGCGCTCGATGCGCTCGCGGGCCACCAGGGCATTGCGGTGAATCCGCACGAAGCGCTCGCCGAACTCGTCCTCCAGGGCCTTCAGTGGCTCATCGAGCAATACTTCGCCGCCCTCATGGCGCAAGGTCACGTATTTGTGATCGGCAATGAAGTACACCACCTGGGCCAGGGGAATCAGTTCGATGCCCTTGCGGGTGCGGGCACTGATATGACTGCGCGGACCACTGCCCGTTTCCGCTGCGGGCCGGGTCAGGGCGGCCAGTTGAACCCGGGAGGGCTTCTCGGCCTTTTTCAAAGCTTCCAGCAACAGCTCCGGGCGCACGGGCTTGACCAGATGCCCCACGCTGCTGTCGTTGAACGCTTCGAGGGCAAACTCCTCCGGAGCTGCGCAGAATACCAGCGCCGGGGGCGTCTCACGCTCGCACAGCTTGCCGGCGACCTGCAGGCCGTCCAGGCCAGGCATGCGCACATCGAGCAGGACGATGTCCGGCTTCAGGCTGTCGATCAGGCTCAATGCCTCTTCGCCATTGGTGGCGCTGGGCTCCAGGACACTGTACCCCTCGAGCTCGCCGATCATGCGGATCAGGCGCTCGCGGGCTTGGGGTTCGTCATCAACGATCAGGACATTCATATTGCGCTGGATTCCTGCGTGAGTCTCGCACAAGGATAGCGTAGACAGGTGGAGTGACGTCCGTCACGGCGATCCACGCTAAGACTAGTGCGAAGGCCAAAAAGTGCCGCAAGTCGGGTACCAATATTTACCCGTACCTGCCCGATGCCGCTTCGGGCTGCTGGATGCGCGACAAGGTCGCAGGGAATGCTGGAATTCAACACGAAGCCCCCTCGTTTATGGCCGGCGCCCAACCTGGCCGCACCCGGTCTCGTTTAGTGGACGGGTTGCATGGCCCATGCGCGGTATGAACTCGATGAACGACCTGTCGCGGGCACCCGGGGGGATACCGCGTGATTGCGCCGTTCCTCTTGTCCAACTGTAGACGGTTGCCAAGACGATATTGCTCAATCGGTAAATATCGTTTGATCGATATCACCTTCCGTACTCAGACAACCGACCTCGCACTGACGCACCGGTTCCAGTCTCCGCGCCGCCAGGGCCGGCGACAAGCTGTCCCGGGGTCGCACGCAAAAAGCTGTCGACCAGTGCCAGCGACAGCCCGGGCAACCCTGCTATCATCGGCGACTGTTTTTCACGCCATCTTCCTTCAGCAGATCACGAGCGAATTCATGAGCACTGACAAGACCAATCAGTCCTGGGGCGGCCGCTTCAGTGAACCCGTCGACGCCTTCGTCGCCCGCTTCACCGCCTCTGTCAATTTCGACCAGCGCCTGTATCGCCACGACATCATGGGCTCCATCGCCCACGCCACGATGCTGGCCAAGGTCGGCGTGCTCACCGACGCCGAGCGCGACAGCATCGTCGACGGGCTGAAGACCATCCAGGGCGAGATCGAGGCCGGCAGCTTCGACTGGCGCGTGGACCTGGAAGATGTGCACATGAACATCGAGGCGCGCCTGACCGACCGCATCGGCATCACCGGCAAGAAGCTGCACACCGGGCGCAGCCGCAACGACCAGGTGGCCACCGACATCCGCCTGTGGCTTCGGGACGAGATCGACCTGATCCTGGCTGAAATCACTCGCCTGCAAAAAGGCCTGCTGGAGCTGGCCGAACGCGAAGCCGAGAGCATCATGCCGGGCTTCACTCACCTGCAGACCGCCCAGCCCGTGACCTTCGGCCACCATATGCTGGCCTGGTTCGAAATGCTCAGCCGTGACTACGAGCGCCTGGTGGACTGCCGCAAGCGCACCAATCGCATGCCCCTGGGCAGCGCTGCGCTGGCCGGCACCACCTACCCGATCGACCGCGAACTGACCTGCCAACTGCTGGGCTTCGAAGCCGTGGGCGGCAACTCGCTGGACAGCGTTTCGGACCGGGACTTCGCCATCGAATTCTGCGCCGCCGCCAGCGTGGCGATGATGCACCTGTCGCGCTTCTCCGAAGAGCTGGTGCTGTGGACCAGCGCGCAATTCCAGTTCATCGACCTGCCGGACCGCTTCTGCACCGGCAGCTCGATCATGCCGCAAAAGAAAAACCCCGACGTGCCGGAACTGGTGCGGGGCAAGAGCGGCCGGGTATTCGGCGCCCTGATGGGCCTGCTGACCCTGATGAAGGGCCAGCCCCTGGCCTACAACAAGGACAACCAGGAAGACAAGGAACCCCTGTTCGACGCCGCCGATACCCTGCGCGACTCGCTGCGGGCCTTCGCCGACATGATCCCGGCCATCAAGCCCAAGCACGCGATCATGCGTGAAGCAGCCCTGCGCGGTTTCTCCACGGCCACCGACCTGGCGGACTACCTGGTGCGCCGTGGCCTGCCATTCCGTGACTGCCACGAAATTGTCGGCCACGCCGTGAAGTACGGTGTGGAGACCGGCAAGGACCTCGCCGAGATGAGCCTGGAAGAACTGCGCCAGTTCAGCGAGCAGATCGAGCAGGACGTGTTTGCCGTCCTGACCCTGGAAGGTTCGGTGAATGCCCGCAACCACATCGGCGGCACCGCGCCGGCCCAGGTCATCGCGGCCGTGGCCCGCGGCCAGGCGCTGCTGGCCAGCCGCTAGATCGCTTGACGCCCGCCCCGGCTGAAGCCTGGGCGGGCGCAAGTGGATCAGCCGTTTCGCGCGGCCAGCATCGCGGCCTTGTCGGCGGCGATCCGCCGGGCATGGGGCCTTTGTTCCAGGCGCTGCAACAGCGCTCTGGCCTCGGGCATCCGGGCCAGGAAATCGACCCCGAACAACTTGTCCCCGACCACCAGGGCAAGACTCACGCTGTACTGGAAGTACAGGTCCGCAAGGCTCAAGTCGCTTCCGGCCACATAAGGGTCGAACCGGGCATGCCGGTGCAACGCGGCAAATCCCTGCAACAATTCGATTCCGGCCTTCTCCTTGATCGCCTCGGGCAAGGTCGCACCGAAAAAGACTTCGGCAAAGCAGGCCCGGGCCGGCAACTCGATGTACAACTCGATCTCCCTGGCCAGCGACAGCACCTGGGCACGCTCGAAAGGCTCCTTCGGCAGCAGCGCCGGTTCGGGCCGGACCTGTTCCAGGTAATCGAGGATCACACTGGTTTCACTGATGAAACCCTGTTCCACCTCCAGCACCGGTATCTTGCCCCGGGGGCTGATGGCCAGCGCCTCGGGCCCCTGGCCGGCGTAGAACAGCACCTCTTCGAATGGCAGGCCCTTTTCCAGCAAGGCCAGCTTGACCATGTTGTAGTAGTTGCTGATGGCGAACCCATAAAGCTTGAACATTCCATTGCCTCCAGGCCGTGCAGGGGTCGGCTGTTTCATGGAAGCTTAACCCTCCCCGGGCCAAGCATGGCGTGCCGAAATCCGGGTAGACTGGCGCCTTTCCTTGAGGAGCCTGCCATGAGCGAGCCGACCGATATCGACAACGACGAAGAAGAGTTCGCCGAAAACACCCTGATCGAGGCCATCGAGAACCAGATCGAAGGCGACAACCCGCCAGCGGCCAAGGCCACGTTCAACAAGCTGACCCTGGTGGGCTACGAGCGAGAGGAAATCCTCAACCTGATGGCCCATGTGCTGGCGATCGAGATCGATGCGATCCTCGAACAGGACCGCCCCTTCGATACCCAGTGGTACGAAGCCGCGTTGCGTGCCCTGCCGGAACTGCCTCCCGAAAAGCAGTGAAACCTGCCTGCAGGAGCGCGGCATCACGCGGCGCTCCGTCCCGTCGCCACGACGTGACACCCGCCTGCTGACTACACTGCAACCACCCTGCGGCCAAACACCGCTGCAAGGGCTCGCAAAAGTACTCAGCGAACGCTGGACACACCGCCGTCGTGCGGTCACCTTAAGAACGCTGACCTTTCATTCATAGAAAGTCTGGAGTCCTTATGTCGTATACCCCTGAGTTGGTTGCCGAACTGGAAATCCTTGCACTGTTCAACCTGGACAGCTCCCAGGAAGGCCTGAAGATCCATCAGACCGCCGCCCCTTCCGCCATCGCCGCCGCCAAGCGCCTGTATACCAAGGAGCTGATCACCCAACCCGATGGCGGCTACCTCACCAGTCTCGGCCGCGACGCCGCCGAGCATGTCCAGGGCCTGCTGACCATTCTCACCGTTGCCGAAACCGCCTGAAGACTTCCCCTGGCCTGCGGGACTCCCGTCCGTCGGGTTTCCGTAGGCTGCTTCACGCCAATGCGCTAGAAATCCGGCGTCAAAAATAAAAATCAATTCAAGGCTCGGCCCAGTCTGCCGGTAAACTGCCTGCGACCCTGAACCACGCCACGTTCGAGCTCCGCTTGAGATGTCCCATACCCACGAAATCCGTCCCGACCTGGATGAAGGAATCGACCGCAAGGTCCTAAGCCAACTTCGCGCGCGTTTTCTCACCCTCAACGAAGGACGCATGGCCCGGGCGATGGAGGGGCTGTCTGCCCGCCAGCAACTGGTCCTGAACCTGTTGCCGCTGTTCTTCCACGTCAATCACCCGCTGCTGCCGGGTTATGTCTCCGGTGCGACGCCTGCGGGGCTGTCCAACTACGAACCCGATCCCCAGGTCCTGGCCGAAGCCCAGCGCCTGACCCGTTCCTTTTCCTACAAGGCGCGCCACGGCAACCCGCCCCGGCCGATCCACGGACTGTTCCTCATGGGCAGCCTGGGCACCCTGGCCCAGGCCGACCAAAGCGACATGGATGTCTGGGTCTGCCACGCTCCCGACCTGAGCGAAAGCGAGCTGGCCGAACTGCAGAAGAAATGCCAACTGCTCGAAGCCTGGGCCGCAGGCCAGGGCGCCGAAGCCCACTTCTTCCTCATCGAGCCAAGCCGCTTCGTGCGCGGAGAGCGCGATACCCAGCTGAGCTCGGACGATTGCGGCACCACCCAGCACTACCTGTTGCTGGACGAGTTCTACCGTACCGCCATCTGGCTGGCCGGACGCACGCCATTATGGTGGCTGGTACCGGTGTACGAGGAGCCACGCTACGAGCAGTACATCCACACGCTGCTATCCAAGCGTTTCGTCCCCGCCGAGGAAAATCTCGACCTGGGGCACATGGCGCGCGTCCCTCCGGGCGAGTTCATCGGCGCCGGGCTCTGGCAGCTGTTCAAGGGCATCGAGTCGCCCTACAAGTCCGTGCTCAAGCTGTTGCTGATCGAGGTCTACGCCAGCGAGCATCCGCGGGTCCAGTGCCTGAGCCTGCGTTTCAAGCAGGCGGTGTTCGCCAATCGCCTGGACCTGGACGAGCTGGACCCCTACATCGTGGTCTACCGGCGCATCGAGGAATACCTCAAGGCCCGGGGCGAGCAAGAACGCCTCGAGCTGGTGCGCCGCAGCCTGTACCTCAAGGTCAACCGCAAGCTGACTGCGGGCAACGGCGCCCGCAGCCCCAACTGGCAGCGGGCACTGCTGGAACGCCTGGCAGATGAATGGGGTTGGGATCAACGCCAGCTGGCACTGCTCGACAGCCGTAGCCAGTGGAAGGTCCGCCAGGTCGGCGCTGAACGCCGAGCCCTGGTCAACGAACTCAACTACAGCTATCGCTTCCTGACCCAGTTCGCCCGCACCGAGCAGGCTGCCAGCCTGATCAACAAGCGCGACCTGAACGTACTGGGCCGACGCCTCTATGCAGCCTTCGAACGCAAGGCCGGAAAAATCGAATTCATCAATCCGGGCATCGCCCCGGACCTGGCGGAAGACACCCTCACCCTGGTGCACTCGCCCAACCGCAAGGAGCCTGGCCACAACCACTGGGGCCTGTACAACGGCAACCTGACGGCCCTGGAGTGGGAACACTTCGCGCCGATCAAGCGCAGCCGCGAACTGCTGGAGCTGCTCACCTGGTGCCACCGCAACGGAGTCATCGACAGCAGCACGCGTCTGGCGCTGCACCCCGGCAGCAGCGATTTGAGCGAGTTCGAGCTGTTCAACCTGCTGGGCAGCCTGCAACAGACCGTGGCGCTGCCGCTGACTACCGTCAGCGAAGACCAGTTGCTGCACGCCAGTGTGCCCAGCGAGGTGCTGGTACTGGTGAATGTCGCGACCGACCCACTCAAGCATCACCGCGAGCTGAACATCCACATGACCACCGAGCGCACCGACTCGTTGAGCTACGCCGGGGTGCGCGAAAACCTGGTGCTGACCCTGGACCAGGTCACGCTCAACAGCTGGAACGAGGTCATGGTGGGCCGCCACGACGGCGAACATGCCTTGCTCGATTGCCTGCGGGACTACCTCAACAACCTGCCATCCGGCCTCCAGCCCCGGCTGCGGGTGCGCTGCTTCTGCCACAACCGGGCGCAGTTCATCGCCCGGCGGGTGGAGGAGCTGTTCGAGACCGCGCAGAACCTGCTGCTCAGCCAGCTCAACTACCGCTACCTGGTCCAGGTGCAGCAGCATTACCACGTCCTCGAGCTGGTACCCGGCCAGGTCCGGCACAGAGCCCTGGCCACTCCTGCGGCACTGCTGGACTACCTGGGGCAGGAACAGGCCCATTACAGCCCGTTGCACCTGGACCCCATGGCCCTGGAGGATCATGACCTGGCGCTGATCCTGCCCATGGGCCAGCCGGATTGCATCCAGGTGTTCTACCGGATCGTCGAGGGCCAGGCCGAGCTCTATGTCCTCGACGAGCACAATGCCCTGTGGCAGCAGAGCGCGCCCTACCATGACGAGCAGAGCCTGCTGGTGCCGCTGCAGCGTTTCCTGCAGTCGATTCTCTATCGCCGTGAAGCCCTGCTGCCCATGGACAGCAGCACGGGCGACAAACCTCTGGAGATACTCTATTTCCAGGTCCTGCCTTCAGGCACTTCCCGGGCGCGCCGAGTGGAAGCGCGGCCAGCCCCGCTGACGCCGGTGGACAAGGGTTTCTATGATGTGCAGGCGATCATTGGCAAGGCCGCACCGGGCCAGGTGCAGGTCTCGCTGTACTGCAATCAGCAGGAGTTTTGCGAACTGGAGCATGGCGACCAGCTGTTCAGTGCCGTGGTCCGGGAAATCGTCGAGCAGCGTCGCGACGCGGAGCGCTATCGCTGCTACATCACCGACCTGGACCTGTCCGGCCTGCTCGGTGATGGACAAAGCTCGAGCATTCTCTACCTGCGCTACAAGGCCAGCCTGGAGCGCGCCCTGAACGAGGCGCTCGAGCAGGCCTAGGCAGGCGTCAGAGGTGGAAGTCGCCAGCGGCTTCCGGTTGGTATTCCACTTCCAGCAGGGTCAGTTTCAGGGTCTTGCCGCCCGGGGCCGGCCAGTCGATGTACTGGCCCACTTGCAAGCCCAACAATGCGCTGCCCACCGGGGCCAGGATGGAAATCTTGCCCTCGTCGGCGTTGGCATCCTGTGGGTAGACCAGGGTCAGGTGGTAATCCTTGCCGCTGCTTTCTTCCCGGCAGTGCACCCGCGAATTCATGGTGACGACACCGGCCGGAACCTCATCGTGACCCACCAGCGTTTCGGCGCGATCCAGCTCGGTTTGCAGGGCAATGACGCCTGGCAGCGAGTCGTCCAGACTGTCGATCAGGCGCTCCAGACGCTGTACGTCAAGGCGGGTAAGGATGATGGATGGTGCAGTGCTCATGATCCTGGCTGACTCCTGTTTTTTCTGCACAAAAAAGCAAAACCCCGCCAAATAAGACGGGGTTCTCACCGGCCTCGAGGTAGCGAGGCGAAATCTGACACTATCACAGCAATCCGAATAAACAAACCGTGCAGGCTGGAACTACAGATCCCCCGGCGCCGCGGCCTGTTTACGCTGCAGCGCCTGGGCGCAGATCACCCGGCGACGCTCGTCGTCGGCCGAGCGCCATTCGCGAATATCTTCCACATGGCGGAAGCAGCCTCGGCAGACCTTCTCCTCATCGAGGCGGCACAGGCTGATGCACGGCGAGCCCACCGCCGGACTGACGTTGCTGTAGAGCGGTTTGGGCGCACGTGCCGCAAGCGTCTGGCTCACGATTCAGAGCCCCTCGAACTCGAGCTTGATGCCCGCCTGTTCGAAGACGATGCGTTCGAGCATCTCGCCCAGCTGTTCTTCGCTCTTGTCGCACATCCAGCGCTCGCTCTCTTCGTCGTAATCGAAGTGGAAACCACCGGAACGCGCAGCCAGCCACAACTGGCGCAGGGGCTCCTGGCGACTGAAGATCACCTGGCTGGCATTATCGAACTTGACGGTAAGCACGCCGGCCGAGCTTTCCAGATCGATGTCCAGGTCGCTCTCATCGAAAATATCCTCCAGCGCCTGCTGGGTGGCATCCACCAGGTCGTGGAAACGGGCTTCGGTCAAACTCATTGCGGGAACCTCGAAAAGTGTCTAGTCACGCTCAAGCACCGCAAGATACGGGCGCCTCCCGGTGAATGCAAAGGATACAGAACCTGCGGCGGCCCGGGGTGACCAATCCGCCGACGGAGCCTCGCAGCCGCTGGGAAAGGCCCGCCAGGCGGGATTTACCTTGCATAGGCAAGCTGCCGGGTGGCCGGTATACTCGGGCGCAATTTACGCATTCTCAAGGATTTCGCCATGAAGCGCCTGATCTCCGCCCTTGCTGCGCTCGTCGCGGTTGCCTGCCTTGTAACCGCCTGCGGCCAGAAAGGCCCGCTGTACCTGCCTGACGACAGCAAATCCCCTGAAGAGCAGTCCAAGGCGCACAAGCACGATACCTACGACACCTACTAAGGGCTCGCCATGGACGCTTTCAACTACCGCGACGGTGAGCTGTTCGCGGAAGGCGTAGCCCTGTCCGCCATTGCCGATCGTTTCGGTACGCCCACCTACGTCTATTCCCGTGCACACATCGAGGCCCAGTACAGGGCCTATGCCGACGCACTTGCCGGCATGCCGCACCTGGTCTGCTTCGCGGTGAAAGCCAACTCCAACCTGGGCGTGCTCAATGTCCTGGCGCGCCTGGGCGCCGGTTTCGACATTGTGTCCAGAGGCGAGCTGGAACGCGTGCTGGCAGCCGGCGGCCAAGCCGACAAGATCGTCTTCTCCGGTGTCGGCAAGACCCGTGACGACATGCGCCGCGCGCTGGAAGTCGGCGTCCACTGCTTCAACGTCGAATCCGCCGAGGAGCTGGAACGCCTGCAGTCCGTGGCCGCCGAGCTGGGCCTGCGTGCACCGGTGTCGCTGCGGGTCAATCCCGACGTCGATGCCGGCACCCATCCGTACATTTCCACCGGGCTCAAGGAAAACAAGTTCGGCATCGCCATTGCCGCCGCCGAGGATGTGTACATCCGCGCAGCGCAACTGCCCAACCTGGAAATCGTCGGGGTCGACTGCCACATCGGCTCGCAACTGACCACCCTGGCCCCCTTCATCGATGCCCTGGACCGCCTGCTGGACCTGGTCGACCGCCTCGCCGAGTGCGGCATCTACCTGCGCCACATCGACCTGGGTGGTGGCCTGGGCGTGCGCTACCGTGACGAGGAACCGCCACTGGCCGCCGACTACGTCAAGGCAGTGCGCGAGCGCCTGGCCGGCCGCGACCTGGCCCTGGTGTTCGAACCGGGGCGCTTCATCGTCGCCAATGCCGGTGTGCTGCTGACCCGCGTGGAGTACCTCAAGCACACCGAGCACAAGGATTTCGCCATCGTCGACGGTGCCATGAACGACCTGATCCGCCCGGCGCTGTACCAGGCCTGGATGGACGTCAGCGCCGTACGGCCCCGGGATGCCGAGCCCCGTACCTACGACATCGTCGGCCCGATCTGCGAAACCGGCGATTTCCTCGCCAAGGAACGCTCGCTGTCCCTGGTCGAGGGCGACTTGCTGGCAGTGCATTCCGCCGGCGCCTATGGTTTTGTCATGAGCTCCAACTACAACACCCGCGGCCGTGCCGCCGAAGTACTGGTCGATGGCGACCAGGCTGTGCAAGTGCGTCGCCGCGAAACGGTGACCGAGTTATTCGCTGGCGAAAGCCTGCTGCCGGAGTAAGACCATGCTGCTGCGTTTTACCAAGATGCACGGCCTGGGCAATGACTTCATGGTTCTCGACCTGGTCAGCCAGCACGCGCATATTCAGCCCAAGCACGCCAAGCAATGGGGTGATCGCAATACCGGAATCGGCTTCGATCAGTTGTTGATCGTCGAGGCCCCGACCAACCCGGAGGTGGATTTCCGCTATCGGATCTTCAACTCCGACGGTTCCGAGGTGGAACAGTGCGGCAATGGCGCGCGCTGCTTTGCCCGGTTCGTGCTGGACAAGCGCCTGACCACCAAACGCCAGATCCGCGTGGAAACCAAGAGCGGCGTGATCGAGCTGGACGTGCGCAACGACGGCCAGATCAGCGTCGACATGGGTCCGCCGCGCCTGGTGCCGGCCGACATCCCGTTCCAGGCACCGGCCCAGGCCACCAGCTATACGCTGGATGTCGAGGGACGCCAGGTCGAGTTGGCCGCCATCTCCATGGGCAACCCCCATGCCGTGTTGCGGGTCGAGGACATCAACAGTGCCCCGGTCCATGAACTGGGGCCGAAGATCGAGCATCACCCGCGCTTCCCGGCGCGGGTCAATGTCGGCTTTCTTCAGGTACTGGACCGTCAACGCGCGCAACTGCGGGTGTGGGAACGTGGCGCCGGGGAAACCCAGGCCTGCGGTACCGGCGCCTGCGCCGCTGCAGTGGCCGCGATCAGCCAGGGGTGGATGGATTCGCCGCTATTGATCGACCTGCCGGGCGGGCGCCTGTCCATCGAGTGGGCGGGCCCTGGCCAACCGGTGCTGATGACCGGCCCGGCAGTACGTGTATACGAAGGACAGGTGCGTCTATGAGTGAGCGAAATCCATGACCGATCAGCCGCAGGTTCCCGCCACAACGCCCGACGAATCCCCAGCCCAGAGCCTGGAGGCGGCCGCCGTCGCGGCCTACCTGGAGGCTCACCCGGACTTTTTCGTCGCCCATGAAGAACTGCTTCCGGCCTTGCGCATTCCCCACCAGCGCGGCGATACCGTTTCGCTGGTGGAGCGACAGATGAACATCCTGCGCGAGCGCAACATCGAGATGCGCCATCGCCTGTCGCAATTGATGGATGTGGCCCGGGACAACGACCGGCTGTTCGACAAGACCCGCCGCCTGATTCTCGCGCTGATGGACGCCAGCAGTCTCGAGGAAGTGGTGATGAGCGTCGAAGACAGTCTGCGCCAGGAGTTCCAGGTGCCTTTCGTCAGCCTGATCCTGTTCAGCGACAGCCCCATGCCCGTGGGTCGCTGGGTATCGGCCGCCGAAGCCCAGGGCGCCATCGGCGGGCTGTTGTCCGAAGGCAAGAGTGTCAGCGGCAGCCTGCGTGAACATGAGCTGGACTTCCTGTTTGGCGAGGAACAGCGCAAGCAGATCGGCTCTACCGCAGTGGTGGCCCTGACTCACCAGGGCATGCACGGCGTGCTGGCCATCGCCAGCCGTGATCCCCAGCACTACAAGAGTTCGGTGGGCTCCCTGTTCCTCAACTACATCGCCGAAGTCACTGGTCGCGTGTTGCCACGCTTCACCCATTCCCTGCGCTCGGTACGCTGAGCATGCACCAACAACTGGACGCCTACTGCGCACACCTGCGCAGTGAGCGCCAGGTGTCGCCCCATACCCTGGAAGCCTACCGACGCGATCTTGGCAAGGTGCTGGGGTTCTGCGAGAAGCAGCAGGTGCACAGCTGGGCCGACCTGGACATCCAGGGCTTGCGCAGCCTGATTGTCCGCCTGCACCAGCAAGGCCAGTCCTCACGCAGCCTGGCCCGCCTGCTGTCCGCGGTGCGCGGCCTCTATCACTACCTGAACCGCGAAGGGTTGTGCGAGCACGACCCGGCCAATGGCCTGGCCCCGCCCAAGGGCGAGCGCCGACTGCCCAAGACCCTGGACACCGACCGGACCCTGCAACTGCTGGAAGGCGCGGTGGAGGATGATTTCCTGGCCCACCGCGACCAGGCGATCCTGGAGCTGTTCTATTCCTGCGGGCTACGCCTTTCCGAGCTGACCAGCCTGGACCTCGAACAACTGGACCTGGCGGACGGCCTGGTCCAGGTCCTTGGCAAGGGCAGCAAGACCCGGGTCCTGCCGGTGGGCCGCAAAGCCCGCGAAGCACTGGCGTTGTGGTTGCCACTGCGGGCCTTGAGCAACCCGCCGGACAGCGCCCTGTTCGTCAGCCAGAAAGGCCGGCGCCTGGGCCCCCGGGCCATCCAGCTGCGGGTCAAGGCCGCCGGCGAACGCGAGCTGGGGCAGAACCTGCACCCGCACATGCTGCGTCACTCCTTCGCCAGCCACCTGCTGGAATCCTCCCAGGACCTGCGCGCCGTTCAGGAACTGCTGGGGCATTCGGATATCAAGACCACCCAGATCTACACCCACCTGGACTTCCAGCACCTGGCGGCGGTCTACGACAGTGCCCACCCACGGGCCAAACGCAACAAGGGCGGTGAGTAATGACCATCAAGCTGATCACCTTCGACCTCGACGACACGCTGTGGGATACCGCTCCGGTGATCGTCAGCGCCGAGGCCACCCTGCGCCAGTGGCTGGCCGAGCACGCACCAAACCTGGGCGGCGTGCCGGTGGAGCACCTGTGGGCCATCCGCACGCAGGTGCTGGAACGCGAGCCGGAGCTCAGGCACAGGATCAGCGCCCTGCGCCGGCGAGTGCTGTTCCATGCCCTGCAAGAGGCTGGTTATGAGCATGCCCAGGCCAGCCAACTGGCCGAAGAAAGCTTCGAGGTGTTCCTGCACGCCCGGCACCAGCTGGATATCTTCCCCGAGGTGCAACCGACCCTGGAGGCCCTGGCCAATCACTTCGCCCTGGGGGTGGTCACCAACGGCAATGCCGACGTGCGCCGCCTGGGCCTGGCGGACTATTTCCAGTTCGCCCTGTGTGCCGAGGACATCGGCATCGCCAAGCCCGATGCCCGGCTGTTCCAGGAAGCCCTGCAACGCGGTGGGGCCAGCGCCGACACCGCGGTGCATATCGGCGACCATCCGGGTGATGACATTGCCGGCGCCCAGCAGGCCGGCTTGCGCGCTATCTGGTTCAATCCGGGAGGCAAATCCTGGGAGGCCGAGCGCGCGCCCGATGCCGAGATTCGCAGCCTGACCGAACTGCCCGCGCTGCTGGGGCGCTGGAGGTCCCTCTAGCCGCTGCGTCCCCAGCGCAAACCATGGCCGGGTTTTGTGCAGGCATGAAAAAACCCGCAGCGACGGCGGGTTTTTTCAGCAAGCAAGTAGCAAGGCTCAGATAGGCCGGCTGCCGTACTTGTTATCAGGCTTCTTGGGCGGATCGGCGACCACATTGGCCTCGACTTCCTGCACTTTTCCGCCACGGGCCAGGAACTCTTCCATGGCACGCGCCAGTGCATCACGCTCCTTGTTCTTGGCTTCGACACTCGGCAGCTCGTCTACCGAGACAGCGGCCTTGGACTTGCCTTTGGCGGTCGGAGCAGGAACATCACTGCCATCGTCTTCCGCCACATCTTCGGCGGCCGCTTCAAGACCCTCTTCGGTGTCGTCTTCTTCACCTACTTCGAGGTCGTCGTTTTCCAGATCATCGTCGCTCATGTTCTACCTCATGACTTGCGAAAAGCAGATTAGTTATAGCCCAGCCCGGCCGTCTGTCGACGGCTGCCGGAAAAAATCAACGTCCACTGACACTCAGCGGCTTATGCCTTATCACCTTGCAAGGTGGCAAGGACTTTACGAGCACCGCCATGATCGCGGTGCTCGCCCAGATAAACACCCTGCCAGGTGCCCAACGCCAGGCGTCCCGCCGATATCGGCAAAGTCAGCTGACAGCCTAGCAAACTGGCCTTGAAGTGCGCCGGGAGGTCATCCGCGCCTTCGTCGTTGTGTTCGTACCCGGCCATGCCTTGAGGCACCAGGGTATTGAAGTAACGTTCGAAGTCGCGCCGGACCGCCGGATCGGCGTTCTCGTTGACGGTCAACGAGGCCGAGGTATGTTGCAGCCACAGGTGCAGCAGACCGACTCGATATGCCTTCAACTCAGGCAAGCCGGCGAGCAACTCGTCCGTTACCAGGTGAAAGCCCCGGGGCTTGGCCCGCAGGGTAATCAAAGTCTGTTGCCACATACCTATCTCCACGCTTCGGCGCGCATTCTAGCGCGCTCAGGAAAAAAACAAAGCGCCGAATAATCCTGCTTTAGTGTAAGCATTTGCCCTACAAAAAATCGTCATGGCAAACACGCCAACCCTTATCAGAAAAACCTTTCAGCCTTCCTCAATGACAAGTAGCAGGCAAAAAAATGCCCGGCCGGGGCCGGGCTTTTTCGCCTGCAGCACTTACAGGTTGTAACCCCGCTCGTTGTGCTGGGCCAGGTCGAGACCGACAGCCTCTTCCTCTTCGGACACCCGCAGTCCCATGATCGCATCCAGCACCTTGAGAATGATGAAGGTCACGACAGCGGTGTAGACCACCGTCAGGCCTACGCCCTTGGCCTGGATCCAGACTTGCGCGGCGATATCGGTCACGGTGCCGAAGCCCCCCAGGGACGGAGCAGCGAACACACCGGTAAGGATCGCGCCGAGGATACCGCCGATGCCGTGTACGCCGAAGGCATCCAGGGAGTCGTCATACCCCAGCTTGCGCTTGAGGCTGGTCGCGCAGAAGAAGCACATCACGCCTGCTGACAGGCCGATGATCAGGGCTCCCATCGGGCCGACGGTGCCGGCTGCCGGGGTGATCGCTACCAGGCCGGCTACCACGCCCGAGGCAATCCCCAGGGCGCTGGGCTTGCCGTGGGTGATCCACTCGGCAAACATCCAGCCCAGGGCTGCGGCAGCAGTGGCAATCTGGGTCACCAGCATGGCCATGCCGGCCGTGCCATTGGCCGCGGCGGCAGAACCGGCGTTGAAGCCGAACCAGCCGATCCACAGCATGGCCGCCCCCATCAGGGTGTAACCCAGGTTGTGCGGGGCCATCGGTGTAGTCGGGAAGCCCTTGCGCTTGCCCAGCACCAGGCAAGCCACCAGCCCGGCGATACCGGCATTGATGTGCACCACGGTGCCGCCGGCGAAGTCCAGCACACCCCAGTCGCCCATCAGCGAACCCGGGCCACTCCAGACCATGTGAGCGATGGGCGCATACACCACCGTGAACCAGATGCCCATGAAGATCAGCATCGCGGAGAACTTCATCCGCTCGGCGAAAGCACCGACGATCAGCGCCGGAGTGATGATGGCGAAGGTCATCTGGAAGGTGACGAACACCGCTTCGGGGAACAGCGCCGCCGGACCGGTCACGCTGGCCGGGGTGATACCCGCCAGGAAGGCCTTGGACAGGCCGCCGACGAAGGAATTGAGGTTGACGACGCCTGCTTCCATCCCGGTGGCGTCGAACGCGAGGCTGTAGCCATAGATGAACCACAGCACGGTGATCAGACCCGTGATGGCGAAGCACTGCATCATGACCGAAAGAATGTTCTTGGACCGCACCATGCCGCCATAGAACAGCGCCAGGCCAGGAATGGTCATGAACAGCACCAGGGCAGTGGAGGTCAGCATCCAGGCGGTGTCGCCGGAATTGAGGACTGGAGCTGCCACTTCGTCTGCCGCCATGGCCAGGCCAGGCATTACGAGGGACAAAAGGGCTCCTAGCCCTGCGAATTTACGCAGAGTCATGTTGTTTTCTCCTGGGGCGTTGGGTTTGGCGGCTTAGATTGCGTCGGTATCGGTTTCGCCGGTACGGATGCGAATTGCCTGTTCCAGATTGACCACGAAGATCTTGCCGTCACCGATCTTGCCGGTATTGGCAGCCTTGGTGATGGCCTCGATGACCCGGTCAAGATCCTTGTCGTCGATGGCGACATCGATCTTCACCTTGGGCAGGAAATCGACCACATACTCCGCGCCGCGGTACAGCTCGGTGTGGCCCTTCTGCCGACCGAAGCCCTTGACCTCGGTAACGGTAATACCCTGCACGCCGATCTCGGACAGCGACTCGCGCACGTCGTCCAACTTGAACGGCTTGATGATGGCGGTGACTAGCTTCATGAAACTCTCTCCCGAATTGGTGGACTTGCCCCAGGAAAACAAACCCGACTCAAGTCTAAGCGCAGTGCCTGGCTTTGTAACGCATCGTCGGCCCTCCTCAGCCTGACCGACGCCAGCTAACCGCTCCTGACGAAACACTCCCCCGTCCCGCCTGTCGCACTGCATTCGTCACAGCGACTGCATCAGTGCATGGGTCACCAGGGTCTAAGCAGAAAGCTTGCCAGGTCGGGAAAAACCAGCGATTTCAGCCCTTTGCCCCCTGACGGCCCCATGGGCCACAAAACCTCGCCACCGTTACGCACAATAACGGTGCATCGGGCTCCAGCCGAATGCGCAAAAAACGTGCAGGCTGCGTCGCGCAAAGCCCCCGCTGCGTGCGTGATACACTGCGGCCCATCTGCTATTCAGGACATTCCCATGCTCGCTCCCAAAGACCTCCTCGACGCCCTGAGCGGCCACGCCTCGCGCCTGTTCAGCGGCGAGACGCCCCTGCCTCGCAACGAGATCGAAAGCCAGTTCAAGGCCCTGCTGCAAAGCGGTTTCAGCAAGCTGGACCTGGTCAGCCGGGAAGAGTTCGACAGCCAGATGGTGGTCCTGGCCCGCACCCGAGCCCGCCTGGAAAGCCTGGAGGCCAAGGTCACCGAGCTGGAAGCCAGGCTCGATCCAAAAGCGCAGTGAACTGACACTCCCTCGCCGGACGCACGCCTCCATCAAGGCTGAAGGACAGCCCGGCGACACACCCTGTGTGCATTCGCCAGACCTTGCGCAGCCCTCCCCGACTATCCTTGCAGCACCGCAGGATGCGGTTCCCGCTGTTGCAAGGAAGAACGCTCATGTCCCTGGCCATCATCCACAGCCGCGCCCAGGTGGGCGTGCAAGCCCCGGCTGTCAGTGTCGAAGTGCACCTGGCCAACGGCCTGCCGAGCCTGACCCTGGTAGGCCTGCCTGAAGCGGCGGTCAAGGAAAGCAAGGACCGGGTACGCAGCGCGATTCTCAATGCCGGGTTCGACTTCCCTGCACGGCGTATCACCCTCAACCTGGCTCCCGCCGACCTGCCCAAGGATGGCGGCCGCTTCGACCTGGCGATCGCCCTCGGCATACTCGCCGCCAGCCAGCAACTGCCGGCCACGGCACTGGCCAGTATCGAGTGCCTGGGCGAGCTGGCCTTGTCCGGCGCGGTGCGCCCGGTGCGCGGGGTATTGCCGGCGGCGCTGGCGGCGCGTGATGCCGGCCATGCCCTGCTGGTGCCCCGCGCCAACGCCGGGGAAGCCTGCCTGGCCTCGGGCCTGGCCGTGATCGCGGTCGACCACCTGCTGGAAGCAGTGGCCCACCTCAACGGCCAGGCACCGATCCCGGCCTGCGTCACCCAGGGCCTGCCCCATCACCGCACGCCCTATCCCGATCTTCGCGACGTGCAAGGTCAACTGGCTGCCAGGCGGGCCCTGCTGGTGGCTGCCGCCGGTGCTCACAACCTGCTGTTCTGCGGCCCGCCCGGCACCGGCAAGACCCTGCTGGCCAGCCGCCTGCCCGGGCTGCTGCCGCCACTGGAGGAACACGAGGCCCTCGAAGTCGCAGCCATCCAGTCAGTGAGCAGCCATGCTCCGCTCGAATACTGGCCGCAACGCCCATTTCGCCAGCCCCATCACTCGGCCTCCAGCGCGGCCCTGGTCGGTGGCGGCTCGAAACCGCAACCCGGGGAAATCACCCTGGCCCACCACGGCGTGCTGTTTCTCGACGAGCTGCCGGAGTTCGACCGCAAGGTGCTCGAAGTGCTGCGCGAGCCCCTCGAGTCCGGGCAGATCGTCATCGCCCGGGCCCGCGATCGGGTGCAGTTCCCCGCCCGCTTCCAGCTGGTGGCGGCCATGAATCCCTGCCCCTGTGGATACCTGGGCGAACCCAGCGGGCGCTGTCGCTGCACGCCGGAGCAGATCCAGCGCTATCGCAACAAGCTCTCCGGCCCATTCCTGGACCGCATCGACCTGCACCTGACCGTCGCCCGTGAGGCCACGGCCCTGAGCCCCGTAGCCCAGCCGGGCAACGACAGCGCCAGTGCCGCCCGCCTGGTGGCCAACGCCCGCAACCGGCAACTGCAGCGCCAGGGCTGCACCAATGCCCTGCTCGACCTGCCCGGCCTGGGGCGTCACTGCACGTTATCCACAGCCGACGAGCGCTGGCTGGAAGACGCTTGCGAGAACCTGGGCTTGTCGTTGCGCGCCGCCCACCGCCTGCTCAAGGTGGCACGGACCCTGGCCGACCTGGAGCAGGCAACGGCCATAGGCCGCGAGCACTTGGCGGAGGCACTGCACTATCGGCCCGGCCGTGGTTGAAACCTCAGTCGCCCAGCCCCAGCAGCAACCCGGCGACTTCCAGGACCTCGTCCAGCGCGGCCTCCTCGGCCTCCGGCGAGGCTCGCAACAACAGGTCATCGGCGTAGCCCATGGCCTGGGCGAGGATCTGCCTGGCGGCCCGCTCGGCATCGGCACAACGAAATACCCGGGCCTGGATGCCCTCGGCGATGATCGACGCCAGCAGCGCCTGCCACTGACCGTTGATCTGCAGATAGACCTCGGCCAACTCCGCATCGTGCATGGCTTCATCCCAGGCATCGAGCCACAACCCCCAGCCGATTTCGCTGGAGTCCGTCAGGCAATCGATGAGGAAGATCCGCAGGGCCTGGGCCGGCGGCGCGTCGCGCACCAGCGCCGCCACGGCCTCCAGCTGACCGTTGGCAAAACGGACGAAGGCTTCACGGCGCAGTTCTTTCCAGTCCTTGAAGTAGTGGTAGATGTGGCTGCGGGACAGCCCGGCATGCTCGGCCAGGTCTCGGGTGGAAACCTCGGCGAAACCCTTGTTGTGAAACAGTTCCAGGGCGGCGCTGATGATCTGGTCCTTGCGGTCGTTACGGGACATCGGCAGTCGAACCTCTTGGTGTCGGAATGAACGGCACTTGCGTTTTGAGCGATCGCTCAAACATAATTGAGCGCTCGCTCAATATTAACCGTTATCCCATTCCTGGTGCAGTCATGTCTGTCCTCACCCGTCCCGCCACCGCCGACCCGACCCGGAAACTCGGCCAGCAATCCGCCGGCCCGACCCGGAAACTCGGCCAGCAATCCGCCGGCCAGACCCTCAAGGCCATCGCCAGGGCGTATCCGGGCAAGCTGTCCATCACCCTGTCGCTGGTGGCCCTGGAGAATGCCCTGCTACTGGCTTACCCGCTGTTCGCCGGATTCGCCGTGGACTCGATCCTGCGCGGCGATACCACCCATGCCCTGGTCTACGCCATGGTGGTCCTGGGCTTCTGGGTTGTGGGGGCGGCCCGACGTGCCGTGGACACCCGTACCTTCACGCGCATCTACGCGGACCTGGCCGTGCCGGTGATCCTCAATCAGCGCCAGCAGCAACAGAACACCTCCACCGCCGCAGCGCGAGTGGTACTGGCCCGGGAGTTCGTCGACTTCTTCGAAAAACACGTGCCGATCATCGCCACCGCCCTGGTGTCGATCATCGGTGCGGCGGTGATGCTGCTGGTGATCGAGCCCTGGATCGGCCTGGCCTGCCTGGTGGCGCTGGTGCTGTGCGTCGTCTTGCTGCCGCGCTTCGCTCGCCGTAACCAGCAACTGCACGAGCGCCTGAACAACCGCCTGGAAAAGGAGATCGGGCTGGTGGCCAAGGTCGGCGCCGAGTCCCTGCAACGCCACTATCGCCTGCTGTCACGGCTGCGGATCGGGCTCTCGGACCGTGAAGCGGTGGCCTATCTGTTCCTCGGCGTGGTGGCCGCAGTGCTGTTCGTGATCACCATCACCCAGCTGTCGCTGTCTCCTGAGGTCAAGGCTGGCCACGTGTATGCGGTCATGACCTATCTGTGGACCTTCGTCAGCAGCGTCGACGAGGCACCAGGCATGGTCGACCAGCTGGCGCGCCTGCGCGACATCGGCAAGCGCGTGGATCCGGGGCTCGGTGATGCCACCGAGCCCCAGTGAGCCTCAGAATGGCCGGATGCGGAAGCCACCGGCCCCCTGGTCGGCGAACTTGTAGTACGCCGACAGGTTGACCTGCTCGATGATGTGCTGGGCGAACGACACACCGTCATCGCCCCAGACCCGGCCGATGTGGCTGTAGGCGAAGGCCTGGGTCGCCCACTTCTTGTCGCCCTTGCCCATGTTGTTCATGGCCACGTAGCCCGATGACTGGTCGGACATGCCGCTGACCTTGCCACTGACATCATTCTGGCCATTGGTCACCGGCGAAATGAACACCTTGGCGCTGGAGGTCCGGGCTTCGGCGTACTGCGAGAGTTTCTGGTTCTCGGAATGGTTGAGCACCAGCAGGACCTTGCCCTGCAACTGGCTGGCGTTGGGCCAGGCCTTGCCCTTGAGGTTCTTCTGCAGGGCTCCGGCACTGCTGCCGATGTGGGTGGCCAAGTCCTGGGGAGTGTAGAGCTTGCCCTGGAACACCCGGCTCACCAGATCGTCGAAGTCCTGCGGCGTACGCCCGGAGCTGGCCTTGGACCAACCCTGCTTCTTGTCCAGGATCACGGTGATGGGGAAATGCCCCGGGTGGCTGTCGCTCCAGAGCTTGATGTCGTTCAGGCAAGCCTCGAGATCGTTCTTGCCCGTGCCATCGCCGGTGCAGTTGTTATCGTTGCCGGACTGGAACAGGGTGCCCGGGTTGTGCCGCACGAACCAATGCCGGGGCGAACCACCGGTTACCGCATCGCGCTGATCCCAGAAGTCCAGCTCCAGGGTGCGCACGCTGTCGAGCACGCTGCTGAAAGTGCCCGCGTACTGCTTTTCGTAGCAGTTGTGGCAGGCCACCTGGGCAATTCGGTTGAAGGGCGTACCCCAGGACGCCGGGGCGATGAACGCCGGGCTTTCCTGGCTGAATGCACCTGGGCTGAGCAACAGGGTCGAGACAGCCAGGGCACGGGGAAGCAAACGAGAGAGATGAGTCATGCCAGCTCCTGCTAAGAGGGAAATCCTTGAAGGGCAATCTACTGCTCATCTGTTTTAGTCCAACCCGGCGCCATTGCAACTTGCGCCCTGCGGTAACGCGCCGGAGGGCGAAGCAGTTCAGCGGAAGCGATCGACCTCGTGGCGCAGGTCGGCAGCCAGGGTTTCCAGTTCACGAGCGGTGACGGCCAGGTTGGACACTACCTCGCGCTGTTCACTGTTGGCCTGGGCGATGCTCTGCAAATTGCGACTCAGGACCGTGGCGGTGCTGCTCTGCTCCTGGGTCGCGGTGCTGATGGCGGAGAACTGCTCGCCCGCGCTCTGGCTCTGCTCGTCGATCAAGGCCAGGGCCGAGGCCACGCCGGCATTGCGCGACAGCCCTTCCTGCATCAGGTGGTTGCCCTGCTCCATGGTCTGGATGGCATTGTCGGTTTCCTGCTGGATGCTGCCGATCATCTGGGAGATTTGCGCAGTGGCCTCGCGGGTGCGCGAAGCCAGGTTGCGCACCTCGTCGGCGACCACGGCGAAACCACGCCCCTGTTCCCCTGCCCGGGCCGCCTCGATGGCTGCGTTGAGCGCCAGCAGGTTGGTCTGGTCGGCGATGGCGGTGATCACCCCGACGATCCCGCCGATTTCCTGGGACCGCTGGCCCAGGGTGTTGATCACCGCCGCCGTGCTGCCCAGGGCCCCGGCGATCTGCTCCAGGGACGAAGACGCCTGCTCCATGGACTCACGCCCGATGTGGGTCTGCTCGGCGTTTTCCTGGGCCAGGCGCTGGGTGTTGCCCATGTTGTCGGCGATGTTCAGCGACGTGGCGCTGAACTCCTCCACCGCCCCGGCCATGCTGGTGATTTCCCCGGACTGCTGTTCCATGCCTTCATAGGCACCGCTGGAAAGCCCGGACAGCACCTGGGCCCGGCCACTGACCTCGGTGGCGGAACGGCGAATGTGCTCGACCATGGTCGACAGGGCCTCGCCCATCTGGTTGAAGCTGGCGGCCAACTGGCCGATTTCATCGTGGCTGGAGACACTCAGCCGCGCGCCCAGGTCGCCGCCGCCCAGGGCCTGGGCCTGGCGTACCAGGTCGCCCAGGGGCGCCAGCTTGCTGCGCAGCAACCAGACCGTTGCCCCCACCGCCAGCAGCATCGCCAGCAGGCTGCCGATCACCAGGCGCAGCCCGACGCTCCAGGTCACCGCGCGGATCTCGGCCTTGGGCATGCTCGCCACCACCGACCAGGGACCGTCGGCAAACGGCATCGCCAGGCTGTAGAAGTCCTCGTCACCATCGCTCCAGAAACGCCCCTTGCCCGGCGCCTTCGCCATGTCCGCCAGGACCTGCGCCGCCTGGTCCAGTGCCTGCACACCAGCCGGTGGCACCAGCCACTTGTGCTGTTCGTCGAGCAAGGCCAGGGAACCGCTCTGGCCAATGCGAAAACGCTTCAGGTTGGCGAACTGCGCATTCTGCGCGTCGGTGTAATCGAACCCCACGAACAGCACGGCGATCACTCGCCCGCTGCGGTCCGTTACCGGCGTGTACTGGGTCATGTAGAACCGCTCGAACAGCAGCGCCCGGCCAACGTAGCTCTGCCCCGCCATGAGCTTCTGGTAGGCCGGGTGGGCATGGTCGAGCAAGGTGCCAATGGCGCGACTGCCATCCTGCTTGCTCAGGGAGGTGCTGACCCGGATGAAGTCATCGCCACTGCGCACGAACAAGGTCGCGACTCCGGCGGTCATCTGCTTGAACTGGTCCACTTCATCGAAATTGTTGTTCAGCACCACACTGCCCAGGTGCAGGCCGGGGGTCTGTGCCCCCGCCACGCTCACCGGTTGGTCGGGGTGCACGCTCAGGCCACTGCGAAAGCGGTTCTCGAACAGCCCGCTCAGGCGCTGGGTGCTTTCACGCAGGCTGCCATGGAAGGTGTTGAGCTGGTCGGCCAGCAGCCGGGCTTCGCTGGCCAGGTGTTCTTCGCGGGTATCGAGGTTGGCCGAATCCAGCGAACGCAAGGCGAACAGGGTGCTGCCACTGATCACCAGGGCGAGTATCAAGGCAAGGGCAAGCCCTAGCTGGGAGGCTATCCGGGCACGGGGTTGGGACATGATGGCTCCTGGCCGAGAAGGCGGATCATCCTGATCAAGTGGCACGCTCGGCAGCAATAATTCCAAGATTTTCTAGTAAGTTAGGACCTTCCTGAACGCTGGTTCCATGTCCCAGGATTCGGCGGCTCCCGGCAATACTTGAGCGACTTGCAAGGATATATCTCAAGCCATGCCAATCGGGTGCTTCAACGTTTCAGCCCAGGCGCTCCACCACAGGCAGTTGCATGGCCTCGACCTCCCCTTGCAGGAAGTCGCTCAGGCGCCGCAGTCGCTCGCCGCCAGCCCGGGTCCTGGGCCACACCAGATAGTAGTTCAAGCCACTGGCCACCGCCGTCGGCCAGGGCAGGCTCAAGCGTCCCTGGGCCACGTCCTCGGCGACCATCAACAGGTCGCCCATGGACACGCCATACCCCCGTGCCGCAGCGATCATTCCCAGTTCCAGGGTATCGAATACCTGCCCGCCCTTGAGCGAAACCTGGCCGGCAAGCCCCATGTGCTCGAGCCAGCTGCGCCAGTCCCGCCGGTCCGGGGTCGGGTGCAGCAACTCGGTGGTCGCCAGGCGTGCCGCATCCCAGGGCTGATCGTTGAGCAGGTTCGGCGCCCCCACCGGGATCAGCAGTTCGGGAAACAGGCAACTGGACTCCCAGTCGGCGGGAAAGTGGCCATTGCTCAGCAACACGGCACAGTCGAAGGGCTCCTGGTTGAAGTCCACCGAGTCCACATCCATCCAGGCGCTGGTGAGCTGCACCTCATTGCCCGGTTGCAAGTGACGAAAACGACTGAGCCGCGCCAGCAGCCAGCGCATGGTCAGGGTCGAAGGGGCTTTCATGCGCAAGATGCCATCCTCGCCGCGCAGGGTGCCGCAAGCCCGCTCCAGGGCACCGAACCCTTCGCGGATACCCGGCAGCAGCAGGCGTGCAGCCTCGGTCAACTGCAGGTTGCGCCCGTTGCGCTGGAACAGCCGGCAGGCGAAGTGGTCTTCCAGGGTACGGATATGCCGGCTGACGGCACTCTGGGTGATCGACAGCTCCTCGCCAGCACGGGTGAACGAACTGTGCCGGGCCGCCGCTTCAAAGGCGCGCAGGGCATAAAGAGGAGGAAGACGACGGGACATGGATTCGCTCCGACAACGCAATAGCGCAACGCTACCAGAAAGTACTTGGGATGAGTTTTTATCATGCCAGCAAGTATTTTTATCCCTTTGTGCTATGACCCAGAAGCGCCGAGAATCAGCGCTTTCCATGACTCTTCCTTGATCGAGCCTGATGACCATGCAGCATCCAGCACGCACCGAACTCTGGGCCATCCTGCGGCTGGCAGGCCCGCTGATCGCCTCCCAGCTGGCCCACATGCTGATGGTCCTCACCGACACCCTGATGATGGCCCGGCTCAGCCCGCAGGCCCTGGCCGGTGGCGGCCTGGGCGCGGCCAGCTATTCCTTCGTATCGATCTTCTGCATCGGCGTGATTGCCGCGGTGGGTACCCTGGTGGCGATACGCCAGGGCGCCGGGGACATCGAGGGCGCTACCCGCCTGACCCAGGCCGGCCTGTGGCTGGCCTGGATCATGGCCCTGGTCGCCGGCCTGCTGCTGTGGAACCTCAAGCCCTTGTTGTTACTGTTCGGCCAGACCGAAAGCAACGTCCAGGCTGCCGGCCAGTTCCTGCTGATCCTGCCCTTCGCGCTGCCCGGGTACCTGAGCTTCATGGCCTTGCGCGGCTTCACCAGCGCCATCGGCCGCGCGACTCCGATCATGGTCATCAGCCTTGCAGGGACTGTGGCCAACTTCCTGCTCAACTACGCCTTGATCACCGGCATGTTCGGCCTGCCCAAACTTGGCCTGGTGGGTATCGGCCTAGTGACCGCCATCGTCGCCAACTGCATGGCGCTGGCGCTGGCCTGGCACATCAGGCGCCATCCCGCCTACGCCCCGTATCCACTGCGCGAGGGCCTGTCCCGGCTGAACGTCCACTACCTGCGGGAACTGTGGCGCCTGGGCCTGCCCATCGGCGGCACCTACGCGGTGGAGGTCGGGCTGTTCGCCTTCGCTGCACTGTGCATGGGCACCATGGGCAGCACCCAGCTGGCGGCACACCAGATCGCCCTGCAGATCGTGTCGGTGGCGTTCATGGTGCCCGCGGGGATGTCCTACGCCATCACCATGCGCATCGGCCAGCACTACGGCGCTGGGCAATTACTGGATGCGCGCCTGTCGGGCAGGGTCGGCATCGCCTTCGGTGCGGTGGTGATGCTGGGGTTCGCGATGGTCTTCTGGCTGCTGCCCAACCAGTTGATCGGACTGTTCCTGGACCACACCGATCCGGCCTTCGCCGAGGTGATTCAACTGGCCGTGAGCCTGTTGGCGGTGGCCGCCTGGTTCGAACTGTTCGATGGCACCCAGACCATCGCCATGGGCGCAATCCGCGGCCTGAAGGATGCCAAGACCACCTTCCTGGTGGGCCTGGGCTGTTATTGGCTGATTGGCGCGCCGTCGGCTTGGCTGATGGCCTTCACCCTGGGCTGGGGGCCAACCGGCGTCTGGTGGGGCCTGGCCCTGGGATTGGCTTGCGCCGCCATCAGCCTGACCCTGGCGTTCGAGTGGCGCATGCGTCGCATGATCAAGCGTGAACCGGCGGTGCCGGCCATGGGCCTGCCAGCCGATTGAGCGGCGAACCTCAGATCACTTCTTCCTGGAGTGAGCGCTGGCTGCTGCCGAAGGTCAGGTACTCCACCAGCTCAGCCAGCGGCAGCGGCTTGCTGATCAGGTAGCCCTGGGCCTGGTCGCAGCCGAAGTCACGCAGCAACGCCAGTTGCTCGGCAGTCTCCACCCCTTCGGCCACCACCTCCAGGTTGAGGTTGTGGGCCAGGTTGATCATCGCGTGGACCAGCTTGCGATTTTCCTCGCGTTGCTCCATGCCGCCGACAAAACTCTTGTCCACCTTGAGCAGGGCGATCGGCAAGCTGTTGAGGTGCACGAAGGAGGAGAAACCAGTGCCGAAGTCGTCCAGGGAAAAACGCACGCCCAGGCGGCCCAGGGCATCCATGGTCTGCTTCACCAGATCGCTGCGACGCATCACGGCAGTCTCGGTCAGCTCGAACTCCAGCCACTGCGCCTCGACTCCGCGCTCGGCGATCAGCCGGCTCAGGGTCGAGAGCAATTGGCTGTCCTGGAACTGGCGGAACGACAGGTTGACCGCCATGTGCAGCGGTGCCAGCTCGCGCTCGCGCAGGGCCTGCATATCCCGCAGGGCCCGGGAAATGACCCAGTAGCCCAGGGGCACGATCAACCCGCTCTGCTCGGCCAGCGGCACGAACTCGCTGGGCGGCAACAGGCCGCGCTCGCCATGGCGCCAGCGCACCAGGGCCTCGAGGCCGACGATCTTGCCGTCATGCAGGTTCAACCGTGGCTGGTAGTGCAGTTCCAGCTCGTCGCGACGCAGCGCCCGGCGCAGTTCACTTTCCAGGTCGGCAAGGCTGCGGGCGTTGCGGTTGATCCGTTCGTTGAAGATATGAAAGGTACAGCCCTGGGTGCTCTTGGCTTGCTGCATGGCGATATGCGCATGCCACATCAGCGGGTCGGCCCCGGCGTTGGCGCGAGCATGGGCGATCCCCAGGCTGCAACCGATCAACAAGCTTTCGCCGTCGATCCAGTAAGGTTCCGCCATGGCCTCGGTGATGCGCTCGGCCATCCATTCAGCCCGCTGCGGGGCACGGCGGGTGTCGATCAACAAGGCGAATTCGTCGCTGCCCAGGCGGGCCAGTTGGTCACCGGCCTCCAGCTGGCTCTTGAGCCGCGAGACCACCTGCAGGATCAGCCGGTCGCCGGCCTGGTGGCCCAGGGCATCGTTGGCGTGACGAAAGTTGTCCAGATCCAGGTGGCCCAGAGCCAGGCCACGACCGTCGTTTTCCGCCAGGCGTGCGGCCAGCAGGGTCTGGAAACCCTGGCGGTTGGCGATACCGGTCAGCGGGTCCTGTTCGGCCAGGCGCTGCAGGGTGTTTTCCAGCACGCCGCGCTCACGCACATGGCGCAGGCAACGGCGCAAGGCATCGGTGCTCAGGCAAGAACCCACCAGCCAGTCGCTGACGCCCACCGGCGCTACCGAGGGCTCATGATCCAGCAACAGGACTGTGGGCAAACTGCAACGCCCGGGACCGGGCTGCAGGTGTGGAATAGTCAACAGGACCGCATTGCGATCGTCTTCGAACAAACGACTGACCGACTCCCAACTGGAAGCACTGATCAGTACCACCGAGTCTCCCAACGGAGCGACACACTCGCGCAACAACGCTGTCCACACCGGCTCTTGAGCCAGGAGCAGCACACGCAAGGGTTCGACAGGCTTGGACAAGCTAGCTCCCTAGACTCTGCAAAAAAGTTGGCGGCGGGCATTATGGCGCGCAAACGGACAATATCAATTGATACTGATTATCATACGCAGTTTCTTGTACCGCTCTAACTCGAACATTAGACGCATATTTAGCGCGCATCCTGCGGGAAAGTATCAAAACCGGCAAATTTAGATCGCGTTATGCGTCACAAGTCGGAGAGAGGCAGCAGAATCTGTTCATCCTGTTAAAATGCCCGCCCTTTTCGTAACCGACCCCTTTTTACCGTCATGTCCCGACTCAATCCCCGGCAACAAGAAGCCGTGAACTACGTCGGCGGCCCTCTTTTGGTGCTCGCCGGTGCAGGCTCCGGCAAGACCAGCGTGATCACCCGCAAGATCGCCCACCTGATCCAGAACTGCGGGATCCGCGCTCAGTACATCGTCGCCATGACTTTCACCAACAAGGCGGCACGGGAAATGAAGGAGCGGGTCGGCACCTTGCTGCGCAGCGGCGAGGGGCGCGGCCTGACGGTGTCGACCTTCCATAACCTGGGCCTGAACATCATCCGCAAGGAGCATGGACGGCTGGGCTACAAGCCGGGCTTCTCGATCTTCGACGAGACCGACGTCAAGGCCCTGATGACCGACATCATGCAGAAGGAGTACTCCGGGGACGACGGCGTCGACGAGATCAAGAACATGATCGGTGCCTGGAAGAATGACCTGATCCTGCCTCCCCAGGCCCTGGAAAATGCGCGCAATCCCAAGGAGCAGACCGCAGCGATCGTCTACACCCACTACCAGCGCACGCTCAAGGCGTTCAACGCGGTGGACTTCGACGATCTGATCCTGCAGCCGGTGAAGCTGTTCGAGGAACACCCCGACATCCTCGAGAAGTGGCAGAACAAGGTGCGCTACTTGCTGGTGGACGAATACCAGGACACCAACGCCAGCCAGTACCTGCTGGTGAAGATGCTCATCGGCACGCGCAACCAGTTCACCGTGGTGGGCGATGACGACCAGTCGATCTACGCCTGGCGCGGTGCCCGGCCGGAAAACCTGATGCTGCTCAAGGACGACTACCCGTCCTTGAAAGTGGTGATGCTGGAGCAGAACTACCGCTCCACCAGCCGCATCCTGCGGTGCGCCAACGTGCTGATCTCCAACAACCCCCACGAATTCGAAAAGCAGCTGTGGAGCGAGATGGGCCACGGCGACGAGATCCGCGTGATCCGCTGCAAGAACGAGGACGCCGAGGCCGAGCGGGTAGCCATGGAGATCCTGACCCTGCACCTGCGCACCAACCGTCCCTACAGCGATTTTGCGATCCTGTACCGGGGCAACTACCAGGCCAAGCTGATCGAGCTGAAGCTGCAGCACCACCAGGTGCCCTATCGCCTGTCCGGGGGCAACAGCTTCTTCGGGCGCCAGGAAGTGAAGGACCTGATGGCCTACTTCCGCCTGATCGTGAACCCCGATGACGATAACGCCTTCCTGCGGGTGATCAACGTACCGCGCCGGGAAATCGGTTCCACGACCCTGGAGAAACTCGGCAACTATGCCACCGGGCGCGAAATCTCGATGTACGCCGCCACCGAGGAAATCGGCCTGGGCGAGCACCTGGACAGCCGCTTTACCGACCGCCTGGCACGCTTCAAGCGTTTCATGGACCGGGTCCGCGAGCAGTGCGCCGGCGAGGACCCGATCGGCGCCCTGCGCAGCATGATCATGGACATCGACTACGAGAACTGGCTGCGTACCAACAGTTCCAGCGACAAGGCCGCGGACTATCGGATGGGCAACGTCTGGTTCCTGATCGAGGCCTTGAAGAACACCCTGGAAAAGGACGAAGACGGCGAGATGACCGTCGAGGATGCCATCGGCAAGCTGGTCCTGCGCGACATGCTCGAACGCCAGCAAGAAGAGGAAGACGGTGCCGAAGGCGTGCAGATGATGACCCTGCATGCCTCCAAGGGCCTGGAGTTTCCCTACGTGTTCATCATGGGCATGGAAGAGGAAATCCTCCCCCATCGCTCCAGTATCGAAGCCGATACCATCGAAGAAGAACGGCGCCTGGCCTACGTGGGCATCACCCGCGCGCGCCAGACCCTGGCCTTCACCTTCGCGGCCAAGCGCAAGCAATACGGCGAAATCATCGACTGTGCGCCGAGCCGCTTTCTCGACGAACTGCCCCCCGACGACCTGGCCTGGGAAGGCACCGACGACACGCCGACCGAGGTCAAGGCCGTTCGCGGCAACAACGCTTTGGCAGATATACGCGCGATGTTAAAGCGGTAAAATCGACTATTTTTTAACAGACCTTTGGCCCAGAAGTGGCCAGTAGAGGAAGCTCCGTGGAAGCACTGCACAAGAAAATTCGCGAAGAAGGCATCGTGCTTTCCGATCAAGTACTGAAAGTCGACGCCTTTCTGAACCATCAGATCGATCCGCAGTTGATGAAATTGATCGGCGACGAATTTGCCACGCTGTTCAAGGACTCGGGCATCACCAAGATCGTGACCATCGAGGCCTCCGGCATCGCTCCGGCGATCATGACCGGCCTGAACCTGGGTGTACCGGTGATCTTCGCACGCAAGCACCAGTCCCTGACCCTGACCGAGAACCTGCTCTCGGCCACCGTCTACTCCTTCACCAAGCAAGTGGAAAGCACCGTGGCCATTTCCCCACGGCACCTGACCAGCAGCGACCGCGTGCTGATCATCGATGACTTCCTGGCCAACGGCAAAGCATCCCAGGCCCTGATCTCGATCATCAAGCAGGCCGGCGCCACCGTGGCGGGCCTGGGCATCGTGATCGAGAAGTCGTTCCAGGGCGGCCGCGCCGAGCTGGACGCCCAGGGCTACCGCGTGGAATCCCTGGCCCGGGTCAAGTCCCTGGCAGGCGGCGTGGTCACCTTCATCGAATAACCCGCACCCTGCTCACGACTGACGGGTGGCCTGCAGACCGGCCAGCAGGAAACGCTGGTACAGGTCTTCGCGCAGGCCCTCGGGTTTCTCCAGCTCCATGCGCGCCAAGTGCGCGGGATATGCCTCGGGCTCCGGCGCGTCGAGCGCCGCCTTGCCCAGCTCGAGGATTTCACTGAGCTTGAACTTGCTCTTGAGCCAGTTCAGCGCCCGCAGCAGGTCGCGCTCCTGGGCAGTGAAGTCGCTGCCCAGCGGATACTCCGGAAACAGATGACGATGGCGCGCCTGTGTCGCTTGCAGACGCTGCGGGCTGTTGTCGGTGAAACGTGGGTCCAGACGGAAGTCCCTGGGCAGCTTGCCGGATTTCTGTGCCTGCTCCATCAGCCCTGGCTGGAAGCGCGAATCGGTGATGTTGAGCAGCGCCTCGATGACCTTCGCATCCGATTTGCCTCGCAAGTCGGCAATCCCGTACTCGGTGATGACAATGTCCCGCAGATGACGCGGAATGGTGCAGTGGCCGTATTCCCAGACAATATTGGAACTGACCTCCCCCGCCGATTCGCGCCAGCTGCGCAGGATCAGCACCGAGCGGGCATCGGCCAGGGCATGGCCCTGGGCGACGAAGTTGTACTGCCCGCCCACACCGCTCAGTACTCGTCCGTCCTGTAGCTGATCGGACACCGCGGCTCCCAGCAAGGTCATGGTGAATGCGCTGTTGATGAAGCGTGCATCGCGCCGCTGCAGGCGCTTGAGCTCCTCGTTGCCATACAGCTCGTTGATGTAGCTGATGGCGCTCATGTTGAATTGTGCCAGCCTGTCCCTGGGCAGCTCGCGCAAGCGCTGGTAGAAACTGCGCGGTCCCAGGAAGAACCCACCGTGGATCACGACGCCCCCCTCTGTGGTCGGGTCCAGGGTGCCGGCGTTGGCCTGCTGCTGCAGCGCCACACTCGAGTAGACCTTGCGCCGCACAATGCCGGCATCGGCCAGGGCCAGCAGGCCATTGACGAACATTTCGCTGCAGCCATAGAGCCCCTGGGCAAATGGTTCGACCCCACCTTCGCGATCGATCAAGGACTGCCAGTGGTCCACCTGCAAATCCGCCAGCAAGGCACGATATCCCTCGTTGTCCGCCTGGCGGGCGAGCAAGGCGGCGGTCAGCGCATCCCCCATGGAGCCGATGCCGATCTGCAGGGTGCCGCCGTCGCGTACCAGGGTACTGGCGTGCAGGCCAATGCAATGGTCCTGCACGCCCACCGGCATATTCGGCGTGGAAAACAGCGTGCTGCGCTCTTCTTCGTCAATCAGCAGGTCGAAGTCGGCGGCGTCCACTTCGGCGTCGCCTGGCATGTAAGGCAGATCACTGTGGACCTGGCCCAGGATCAGGATGGTCTCTCCCGCTGCGCGACGCTTGGCGATCAGCGGCAGCATGTCCAGGGTGATGTCCGGATTGCAGCTCAGGCTCAGGTGATCGGGCCGTTGCGGATCGCGGGCCACCAGTTGGGCTACCAGGTTCAGGCCGGCGGCGTTGATGTCCCGGGCGGCATGACTGTAGTTGCTGCTGACGTAGTCCTGCTGCGCCGCCGCACTGTGCAGCAGGCTGCCCGGCTGCATGAAGAATTGCTCGACCCGGATGTTGGCCGGCAGGCTGTCGCGGTGCAGGTCAGCAAGAAAGTCCAGTTCGGGGTAATCACCGAACACCCGCTCGACGAAGGGTTCGAGAAAACGTCGCTGCAGGCCGTCGCCCAGGGCCGGGCGCCCAAGGCTCAAGGCGGTGTAGAGGGTCAGCTGGCGCTCGGGCAGTTGGGCCACGCGCCGGTACAGCGCATTGGCAAAACGGTTGGGCTTGCCCAGGCCCAGGGGCATGCCCATGTGGATGTGTTGCGGCAAGCGGGCGAGCACTTCATCCACCGCATGCTCGATGGAACAGGATTGCAGCATCTGACCCTCCAGGAACCGTCCGTGAATTGGGGTTGGACCGAGCTTGCCGGGAGTTTGCTGCATTGAACAGGGCACAGGTCAAATCGCGCCCACAAAAAAACCGCTCGTAAGCGGCTTTTTCGCTGAAGATGACCGCTTATTTCAAGCCGGACATTTTCTGGATGGCGCCCTTGAGTTCCTCATCGGAGCAGTCGGCGCAAGTACCCTTTGGAGGCATGGCGTTGATGCCGGTAATCGCCTTGGCCAGGATGCCGTCGAGGCCGCCCTGGTGATCGGCACGCTCTTTCCAGGCAGCTGTGTCACCAATTTTCGGTGCGCCCAGCAGGCCGCTGCCGTGGCACGCATTGCAGTGCTTGGCGATCACGTCGTCCGGAGTCTTGGCACCACCGCCACCACCTGTTGAGGCAGCGACCTCCATTCCCTTGCATTCCTGCCCCTGGACACAGACCTGACCAACAGGCTCGAGGCGCTTGGCGATATCGTCATTAGTCGCAGCTTGAGCGCTGACTGCCCAAAGGGCCAATACGGTTGCTGGTGCGGCCAGCATTTTCATAATTAGGTTCACGCGTACACCCTCAATGGTGGCTAGTCACGCCTGCGGCCACGGTTTCGCAGGCGGGCGAAAGTATAACGGTTAGCCCGTCACACTGAAACAACCCCAAAGTCGAAGGGGTCTTGATCGCGGCGAAATGTCGCTGAGAGCCTCGCTGCAAACCTTGCAGGACGCCTCCCGCTCTAGAAGTTGGCCGGGGTGGCTGCGCTGATTAGTCGCGCTGGCACATTGAAGGGATTGCGAAAACGGTGGGGCTTGGTGCTTTCGAAGTAGTAGCTGTCGCCCGCCTCGAGGATGAACGTCTCCAGCCCGACCACCAGTTCCAGGCGGCCTTCGAGCAGGATCCCGGTTTCCTCGCCGTCATGGGTGAGCATCTCTTCGCCGGTGTCGGCGCCCGGTGGGTAGATCTCGTTGAGAAAGGCGATGGCACGACTTGGATGGGCCCGACCTACCAACTTCATGGTCACGGCACCATCGGAGATGTCGATCAGTTCGTTGGCCTTGTAGACGATCTGCGAAGGGGTTTCCTGGAGAATTTCCTCGGAAAAGAACTCCACCATGGACATGGGGATACCGCCCAGCACCTTGCGCAGGGAGCTGATCGAAGGACTGACGCTGTTCTTCTCGATCATTGAAATGGTGCTATTGGTGACGCCCGCACGCTTGGCGAGTTCACGCTGGGACAGACCTTTCAGTTTACGGATGGATTGCAGTCGTTCACCGACGTCCAATACGGCAGTCTCCTAGGCGGGAATCAGGCGTTGTTGTAATTGAGCGTTATCATGGCGACAGCGTTCAGTATTTACAACACTTGGCCCGGATTCCCCCAGGATAGGCGACTTTCGGTGCAGGCCCCGGAAACTCAGCCTTCGCTGTACACCAGCGGCACTCGGCGCAGGTTGCAGAAGAACTGGTAAGGGATGGTGTCAGCAGCCAGGGCGACCTCGCTGGCGAGGATGTTCTTGCCCCACAGTTCCACGGTCGAACCCAGGCCGGCCTCGGGCACGTCCGTCAGGTCGACGCACAGCATGTCCATGGAAACCCTGCCCAGCAAGCGGCTGCGCTGGCCGGCCACCAGTACCGGGGTACCGGTACGTGCGTGGCGCGGATAACCATCGGCATAACCCATGGCGACCACACCGATGCGCATCGGCCTGTCGGTGATGAACTTGGCGCCGTAGCCAATGGGTTCGCCAGCGGGCAGCTCTCGCACGCAGATGACCTTGGACTCCAGGGTCATGACCGGCTGCAAGCGTTCTGCCAGTGGATTGGATTCTTCGAACGGCGTCGCCCCGTAGAGCATGATGCCCGGGCGCACCCAATCGCTGGGGGCACTCGGCCAGCCCATCACCGCCGGCGAATTGCGCAGGCTGACCTCGGCCCCCAGGCCCTGGCGAGCCGCTTCGAACACCGCGATCTGCTCGGTGCTGCTGGCGCAATCCAGTTCGTCGGCGCGGGCGAAGTGGCTCATCAGCACGATCTTCTCGACCTTGCCACTGGCCTGCAGCCGCTGGTAAGCCGCCTGGTAGTCCTTGGGATGCAGGCCGACCCGGTGCATGCCCGAGTCCAGCTTGAGCCAGACCGTCAACGGCCTGGACAGGCTCGCTTGTTCGATGGCTTCCAACTGCCACAGCGAGTGCACCACGCACCAGAAGTCATGCTCGATGATCAGCGGCAGCTCGGAGGCCTCGAAAAAACCTTCCAGCAACAGCACCGGGGCGCGAATACCCGCAGCGCGCAACTCCAGCGCCTCCTCGATGCAGGCCACGGCAAAACCGTCGGCGCAGTCCTCAAGGGCCTGGGCGCAGCGCACGGCGCCGTGGCCATAGGCATCGGCCTTGATCACCGCAAGGGCGCGGACGCCCGAGACTTCGCGGGCCAGTTGGTAGTTGTGGCGCAGGGCTTGGAGATCGATCAGGGCACGGGCAGGACGCATGGCGGCAGACTTCTAGGCGGTCATGGGAATAAAAACCGGTGCGCAATGGCGGCGAACCACCACCGGCACCGGGAGAGGGATCTTGTCGCTTTCCTTACGGCAGGGCGGCTACTACTGACAGTTCGACGAGGATTTCAGGCTCGCAGAGCTTGGACTCGACAGTGGCCCGGGCCGGAGCCACACCCTTGGGCAGCCACTGGTCCCAGACACTGTTCATGCCCTCGAAGTGCGCATCGATGTCCTTCAGGTAGATGGTCACCGACAGCAACCGGGTCTTGTCGGTACCGGCCAGGTCCAGCAGGCGTTCGATACTGGCCAGGGTTTCCCGGGTCTGTTGCTCGATCCCGGCCTCCAGGTTGTCCCCAACCTGTCCGGACAGGTAGACCGTACTACCGTGAACAACGATCTGACTCATGCGCTCATTGGTGAGCTGGCGCTGGATTGACATGCTTAGCTGACTCCTCATGGTTGCCATAACGGGAAATGTCGAGGCCCTCGGCGCTGATCTGTGGCTGTTTCTTGGCCATCAGGTCCGCCAGCAGGCGACCCGAACCGCAGGCCATGGTCCAGCCGAGAGTGCCGTGGCCGGTGTTCAGGAACAGATTGCGATACGGCGTGGCGCCAACGATCGGCGTGCCGTCCGGGGTAGTGGGACGCAGCCCGGTCCAGAAACTGGCCTGGGACAGGTCGCCGCCTTGAGGATAGAGGTCGTTGACGATCATCTCCAGCGTTTCGCGCCGACGCGGATTCAACGACAGGTCGAAACCGGCGATCTCGGCCATGCCGCCGACCCGGATACGGTTGTCGAAGCGGGTGATCGCGACCTTGTAGGTTTCGTCCAGGATGGTGGAAGTCGGGGCCATGGCCGGGTTGGTGATCGGCACAGTCAGCGAGTAACCCTTGAGCGGATACACCGGCGCCTTGATACCCAGTGGCTTGAGCAATTGCGGCGAGTAGCTGCCCAGGGCCAGCACGTAGCGGTCGGCGGTTTCCAGCTTGCCATCGATCCACACGCCGTTGATCCGGTCACCGGCGAAGTCCAGGCGCTGGATGTCCTGGCCGAAGCGGAACTCCACGCCCAGCTTGACCGCCATTTCCGCCAGTCGGGTGGTGAACACCTGGCAGTCGCCAGTCTGGTCGTTGGGCAGGCGCAGGGCACCGGCGAGGATATTGGTAACGTTGGCCAGGGCCGGCTCGACCCGGGCGATGCCTTCGCGATCCAGCAGTTCGAACGGCACGCCGGACTCCTTGAGCACGGCGATATCCTTGGCTGCACCGTCCAGTTGCGCCTGGGTACGGAACAGCTGGGTGGTTCCCAGGCTGCGGCCTTCATAGGCGATGCCGGTTTCGGCTCGCAGTTCGTCGAGGCAGTCGCGGCTGTATTCGGACAGGCGCACCATGCGCTCTTTGTTCACGGCATAGCGGCTGGCGGTGCAGTTGCGCAGCATCTGCGCCATCCACAGATACTGGTCGACGTTGGCGGTGGCCTTGATCGCCAGTGGAGCGTGACGTTGCAGCAACCACTTGATGGCCTTGAGCGGCACGCCCGGGGCGGCCCAGGGCGAGGCATAACCAGGCGATACCTGGCCGGCGTTGGCGAAACTGGTTTCCATGGCAACAGCAGGCTGACGGTCCACCACGGTCACTTCGAATCCGGCCTGAGCCAGGTAATAGGCACTCGTGGTTCCGATAACGCCACTGCCCAAGACCAGAACGCGCATTTTCATATCCTCATCGCGGCTGACCGCCGACGGTTGTTATTCGAAGCAAAGATGCGCGCAGTGTAAGAAACATCAGGCAGTGATTTTCACTATATAAGCGCCTATATTTGGCGAGAATTCTCGGCAATATCGCTTTTCACGGAGGGGCATCCCCTATGAGAACCAATCATCAGACCCGACGCGCCCTGGACAAGATCGACCGCAACATCTTGCGGGTGCTGCAGGCCGACGGGCGCATTTCCTTCACCGAACTGGGGGAACGGGTCGGACTCTCCACCACCCCTTGTACCGAACGGGTGCGACGCCTGGAGCGCGAGGGAATCATCATGGGCTACAACGCCCGCCTCAACCCCCAGCACCTCAAGGGCAGCCTGCTGGTGTTCGTCGAGATCAGCCTGGACTACAAGTCCGGCGATACCTTCGAGGAGTTCCGCCGGGCAGTGCTGAAGTTGCCCCATGTGCTGGAGTGCCACCTGGTGTCCGGCGACTTCGACTACCTGGTCAAGGCGCGCATTTCGGAGATGGCTTCGTACCGCAAGTTGCTGGGCGACATCCTGCTCAAGCTGCCGCACGTGCGCGAATCCAAGAGCTACATCGTGATGGAGGAAGTGAAGGAGAGCCTGAGCCTGCCGATCCCGGATTGACGGACTAGACCAGTATCTGGCGCTGGCTGGCCATGTAGTCGTGGATCTGCTTTTCGACTTGTGGATGGATCATCTCCACCGGGCGCCGGCCATTGGGGCAAGGCAGGCTTGGGGTGGTGCCGAACAGACGGCAGATCAGCGGGCGCTCGTCATACACGGTGCAACCCTGGGGCCCCAGGTGCACACAGTCCAGCACGGCCATGGCCGCATCCTGCTCGGCGGCGGTCTTGCGCGGCAGCCGGGACATTTCCTCAGGCGACGTAGTGACCGGGCCGCAACAGTCGTGACAGCCCGGCACACATTCGAAGGAAGGAATCTGCTGGCGCAGGCTACGGACGGTCTGACGGTTACAGCTCATGAAAAGGGCTACCAGGCGCATGGATGACCGGGGATTTTGCCTCAAATCACCCTGTTCGGTCAGCGCTGACCGCTCTGCGGTTGCCCCACCGGAAAGGCGCGGATTATCCTCCGTCAATTTTCCCCTACCCGATCAGGACGCCCTCAATGCCTGCCAGCCTCCAGCACACCGCCAGCGACCGGCACCCCGCCTCCTACTACGCGGCCAGCAGCCTGCCGCAAACGGACTATCCGGCGCTGGCGGGCGAGCAGGTCGCGGACGTGTGCGTGGTCGGCGGCGGATTCTCGGGGCTCAATACCGCGCTGGAGCTGGCCGAGCGCGGGCTCAGCGTGATTCTCCTGGAGGCCCGCCGGATCGGCTGGGGCGCCAGCGGACGCAATGGCGGGCAGCTGATTCGCGGCGTCGGCCACGGCCTCGACCAGTTCACCAAGGTGATCGGCCAGGACGGCGTGCGGCAGATGAAGCTCATGGGCCTGGAGGCGGTGGAAATCGTCCGCCAGCGCATCGAGCGCTTCCAGATTCCCTGCGACCTGACCTGGGGCTACTGCGACCTGGCCAACAAACCTGCCGACCTCGAGGGTTTTGCCGAAGACGCCGAGGAGCTGCGCAGCCTGGGCTACCGTCACCAGACCCGCCTGCTGCAAGCCGATGAAATGCACGGTGTGGTGGGTTCCAGGCGTTACGTCGGCGGCCTGGTCGACATGGGTTCCGGCCACCTGCACCCACTGAACCTGGCCCTGGGCGAAGCCCGGGCCGCCGAGCAACTGGGGGTACGCCTGTTCGAGCACTCTTGCGTGACCCGCATCGACTACGGCGCCGAGATCAAGGTGCATGCGGCACAGGGCACGGTGCGCGCCAGGACCCTGGTCCTGGGCTGCAACGCCTACCTCAACGACCTCAACCCGCAACTGGGGGGCAAAGTCCTGCCGGCCGGCAGCTACATCATCGCCACCGAGCCCCTGAGCCCGGACCTGGCTCGGGAACTGTTGCCGCAGAACATGGCCGTCTGCGACCAACGGGTGGCACTGGACTACTACCGCCTCTCGGCCGACCGGCGCCTTCTGTTCGGTGGGGCCTGCCACTACTCCGGACGCGACCCCAGGGACATTGCCGCCTACATGCGGCCAAAGATGCTCGACGTGTTCCCGCAACTGGCAGGAGTGAAGATCGACTACCAGTGGGGCGGCATGATCGGCATCGGCGCCAACCGCCTGCCACAGATCGGCCGGCTCAAGGAGCAACCCAATGTGTACTACGCCCAGGCCTACTCCGGCCACGGGGTGAATGCCACGCACCTGGCGGGCAAGCTTCTGGGCGAGGCTATCAGCGGCCAGCACAGCGGCGGTTTCGACCTGTTCGACAAAGTGCCGCACATCACCTTCCCTGGCGGCAAGCACCTGCGCTCGCCGCTGCTGGCCCTGGGCATGCTCTGGCATCGCCTGAAAGAGCTGGCCTGAGCGACCCGGGAACCTGCTGCGGCCTGCCGCGTCCGGCTACTGGCGCCAGAAGGACTTGAGCCCCTCCTCCCGTGCCTCATCAGGGGTCAGGCCGATATCCCGCAGTTGTTCGGGGGGCAACTCCAACAGGGCCTTGCGAGTACACAGTCGATGCCAGTACAGGCCCCAGCGACCCAGGCCGGACGGCGCAGAACGCGAAGACACCCGCTCTGTTGCCTGCTCCTGCTCAGCCACCAGTTCCTGACTGTGTAACGACAGCCGCACATCGCTCAAGCCGTTCATTTGCATTGCTCCTGTTGCTCAAGTTGCCATGAGTCAACATGATGCTGGGCAAGCAAAAACCATTACAGACCCAAAGCAACTGTATTAACTCCATACAGATTTACCCGAAATACGGCTGAATCCTGTATTTTCACCCCATCTGTACCGGTTCCCACGACCATCACCGTGAGTCAATGCCATGACCCTCTATGTGAACCTTGCCGAACTGCTCGGCACCCGCATCGAACAGGGCTTCTACCGCCCGGGCGACCGACTGCCGTCGGTACGTGCCCTGAGCGTGGAGCACGGGGTCAGCCTGAGCACCGTACAGCAGGCCTATCGCCTGCTGGAGGACAACGGCCTGGCGATGCCCAAGCCCAAGTCGGGATACTTCGTCCCCCCCAGCCGCGAGCTGCCCGCCCTGCCAGCGGTGGGGCGCCCGGCACAGCGGCCGGTGGAAATTTCCCAGTGGGACCAGGTGCTGGAACTGATCCGCTCGGTACCTCGCAAGGATGTCGTTCAGCTGGGACGCGGCATGCCGGACATCACCACGCCGACCATGAAACCGCTGTTGCGGGCCCTGGCCCGGCTCAGCCGACGCCAGGACATGCCCGGCCTGTACTACGACAACATCTACGGCGTGCTTGAGCTGCGCGAGCAGGTGGCACGGCTAATGCTGGATTCCGGCTGCCAGGTAGGGCCCAACGACCTGGTGATCACCACCGGTTGCCACGAGGCCCTGTCCACCAGCATCCGCGCCATCTGCCAGCCCGGGGACATCGTCGCCGTGGACTCGCCGAGCTTCCACGGTGCCATGCAGACCCTCAAGGGGCTGGGCATGAAGGCCCTGGAAATTCCCACCGACCCGGTCACCGGCATCAGCCTGGAAGCCCTGGAACTGGCCCTGGAGCAATGGCCGATCAAGGCCATACAGTTGACTCCCAACTGCAACAACCCCCTGGGCTACATCATGCCCGAGTCGCGCAAGCGCGATCTGTTGACCCTGGCCCAGCGCTTCGACGTGGCGATCATCGAGGACGATGTGTATGGCGAACTGGCCTATACCTATCCACGCCCAAGGAGCATCAAGTCCTTCGACGATGATGGACGCGTCCTGCTGTGCAGTTCGTTCTCGAAAACCCTGGCGCCCGGCCTGCGCATCGGTTGGGTCGCGCCCGGACGCTACCTGGAGCGGGTCCTGCACATGAAGTACATCAGCACCGGCTCCACCGCACCGCAACCCCAGGTCGCCATCGCCGAATTCCTCAAGGGCGGCCACTTCGAACCCCACCTGCGCAAGATGCGCAGCCAGTACCAGCGCAATCGCGACCTGATGCTCGACTGGGTCAGCCGCTACTTCCCCGCCGGTACCCGCGCCAGCCGCCCGCAAGGCAGCTTCCTGCTGTGGATCGAACTTCCCGAGCGCTTCGACTCTCTGAAGCTCAATCGGATCCTGCTGGACCAGGGTGTGCAGATTGCCGTGGGCAGCATATTTTCCGCCTCGGGCAAGTACCGCAATTGCCTGCGGATGAACTACGCTGCCAAACCAACCCCGCAGATCGAGGACGCGGTACGCAAGGTCGGTGCCGCAGCCGGCCGGCTGCTCAGCGAACCCAGGGACTGACGCCCACTCCTTCGCCCCAAGCCAGGCATGCATGCCGTGATACGAGATGACCCGACTTGAGTCACAAACAGGCGTTTTCCCTGCTTCTGCTGCTGTGTCTCGGGCTCGGCGGCTGCGCGACCCTGCAAGCGCCAGCCCAGCCCAGCCAGGTGCTGCCCGCTGACGACTCGACGTTCGCCCAATCGATCAGGGCCCAGGCCTCTCCGTACCAGGGACGCTCGGGCTTTCGCCTCTTGCCCAACAGCACCGAAGCGTTCATGGCCCGGGCCGAACTGATCCGCAATGCGCAAAGCAGCCTCGACCTGCAGTACTACATCGTCCACGACGGCATCAGCACGCGGATGCTGGTGGACGAATTGCTCAAGGCCGCCGATCGCGGTGTGCGGGTGCGCATCCTGCTGGACGACACCACCAGCGACGGCCTGGACCAGATCATCGCCACCCTCGCCGCCCATCCACAGATCCAGATCCGCCTGTTCAACCCCCTGCACCTGGGCCGCAGCACCGGCGTCACCCGGACCATGGGGCGCCTGTTCAATCTGTCGCAGCAACATCGACGGATGCACAACAAGCTCTGGCTGGCCGACAACAGCGTGGCCATTGTCGGCGGGCGCAACCTGGGGGATGAGTACTTCGACGCCGAACCCAACCTGAACTTCACCGACATCGACATGCTCAGTGTCGGCCCGGTCGCCGAGCAACTGGGCCACAGCTTCGACCAGTACTGGAACAGCGCCCTGAGCAAACCAGTGGATGAGTTCCTCTCTCGCACACCGTCGGCCAGTGACCTGCGCAACACCCGCCTGCGCCTGGATGAGTCGCTGCAGGACAGCCGACGGCAGAACCAGGCGCTGTATCGACAGCTGATGACCTACCAGACCCAGCCGCGCATGACGCTCTGGCGCAAGGAACTGATCTGGGCCTGGAACCAGGCCCTGTGGGATGCGCCGGCCAAGGTCCTGGCCAAGGGTGACCCCGACCCGCACCTGCTGCTGACGACCCAGTTGGCCCCGGAGCTGGAGGGCGTCGGCAGGGAGCTGATCATGGTCTCGGCCTACTTCGTTCCCGGCCAGTCCGGGTTGCTGTACCTGACTGGCCGGGCCGATGCCGGAGTTTCGGTAAGCCTTCTGACCAATTCCCTGGAGGCCACCGATGTACCCGTGGTGCACGGTGGCTACGCGCCCTATCGCAAGGCGCTGCTGGAACATGGAGTCAAGCTCTATGAGTTGCGTCGCCAGCCTGGAGAGCGCGGCGGCAGCGGTCCACGGCTGTTCCACAGCGGCTCTGTGCACGGCTCCGACTCCAGCCTGCACAGCAAGGCGATGATCTTCGACCGGCGCAAGAGCTTCATCGGCTCATTCAACTTCGATCCGCGCTCGGTGCTGTGGAACACCGAGGTCGGAGTGCTGGTGGACAGCCCGGAGCTGGCCGGCCATGTCCGCGAGCTGGCCCGACAAGGCATGGCGCCGGCCCTGAGCTATGAAGTCAGGCTGGAGGACGGCAAGCTGGCCTGGGTCACCGAGGACCAGGGCCAGTTGCACAGCCTGGATCATGAGCCCGGCAGTTGGTGGCGTCGCCTCAACGCCTGGCTGAGCACTCGCATCGGCTTGGAGCGCATGTTGTAGCGGCTACAAGGGCTGCGCCTGGGGATTACCGAAGGCCCCCTGGCGCATCAGCAGGAGCAGCAGCCCGAACGCGCCGGCCGCTACCAGCAGCAACATGGCATGGCCACTGATCCACTGGCTGGCTGCCCCCGCCACCAGCGGCCCGATCAGGCAACCAATGCCCCAGAGCTGCGCCACATGCGCATTGGCCCGCACCAGGGCATCGTCACGGTAACGCTCACCGATCAGGATCAGCGACAGGGTGAACAAACCACCTGCACTGGCCCCGAACAGTACCCACAGCGGCCAGATCAGCAAGCGATTATCCAGTAGCAGCGGAATGGCCAGGCTGGAGCACAACAGGATCACTGCACAACCGGTGAACAACCCGCGTCGCGATACCCGGTCGGCCAGGGCACCAATCGGTAGCTGCAGCAGGGCATCGCCTACCACTACCGTGCTGACCATCGCCAGGGCGATGTCCTCGCTGAAGCCCTGGCTCAGGCAATACACCGGCAACAGCGTAAGGATCAGCGCCTCGAAGGTGGCGAACAGGGCCACCGCCCAGCTGATGGCCGGCAGTGTCCTGCAGAACGACCAGAGGTCAACCAGCGTCACGCTGCACGACTCGGTGGAGGGTGCGCCGCTGCGCCCCCACAGCAATAATGGCGCTATGGTCAGCAGGCCGACCGAGACCCAGAACCCGTAATCGTGCCCGGTTCCCAGCACGCCCAGCAGCAGCGGCCCAGCCAGCTGGCTCAAGGCGTAACCACTGCCATACAGCGCCACCAGGCGTCCGCGCCACTGCTCCACCACCAATTGGTTGATCCAGCTTTCCCCGAGAATGAAGATGACCGTCAGCACTGTCCCCAGGACCAGGCGCAACACCAGCCACACCGGGTAACTGGGCAGCAGCGCCAGCAGGCCAATGGACAAGGCGCCTGCCCACAAGCACAGGCGCATCAGGCGGGCGGTACCGAAGCGGGCCGCCAGGCGGCTGGAAACCTTTGCCCCGAGCAATACCCCGATGGCCGGCATCGCGGCGACCACACCGATCGCAAAAGGTCCGTAGCCCCAGCCCTCGAGACGAAAGGACACCAGGGGCATGGTCATGCCCAGGGCCAGGCCCACGCTCAGAACGGCGGACAAAACGGCGAAATAGGTCGCCCAAGGCATTTCCACGCTCCTGTGGATCATTGTTCTGCAAGGCACAGACAACACAGCCGGACTTCCCCTGCGGAAAGTCCGGCTGTGCTGCGATCGGTCGCCCCTTCAGGGGCTGGCTTGTCGAGGAGGAATCAGAGCTTGATCCAGGTCGCCTTCAGCTCGGTGTACTTGTCGAATGCGTGCAGCGACTTGTCACGGCCGTTGCCCGATTGCTTGAAGCCACCGAACGGCGCGGTCATGTCGCCGCCGTCGTACTGGTTGACCCATACGCTGCCGGCACGCAGGGCCCGGGCGGTCTGGTGAGCCTTGGAGATGTTCGCGGTCCACACTGCAGCCGCCAGCCCGTAGGGGGTGTCGTTGGCAATCTGGATCGCCTCTTCCACGGTATCGAAAGCAATGACCGACAGCACCGGGCCGAAGATCTCCTCCTGGGCGATCTTCATCGCGTTGCTGACGCCGTCGAAAATCGTCGGCTCGACGTAGGTACCGCCAGTCTCCTCGAGGGTACGCTTGCCACCCGCCACCAGCTTTGCACCATCGGCATGACCGGCTTCGATGTAGGACAGCACGGTGTTCATCTGCTGGGTATCCACCAGAGCCCCGACATTGGTTGCCGGGTCCAGCGGGTTGCCCGGCTTCCAGCCCTTGAGGGCCTCGATCACCAGCGGCAGGAATTTATCCTTGATGGAGCGCTCCACCAGCAGGCGCGAGCCCGCGGTGCAGACCTCGCCCTGGTTGAAGGCAATGGCGCCAGCGGCGGATTCGGCGGCGGCCTGCAGGTCCGGGGCGTCGGCGAACACGATGTTCGGGCTCTTGCCGCCTGCCTCGAGCCAGACGCGCTTCATGTTCGACTCGCCGGAGTACACCAGCAGTTGCTTGGCGATCTTGGTGGAACCGGTGAATACCAGGGTGTCCACGTCCATGTGCAGGGCCAGGGCCTTGCCAACGGTATGACCGTAGCCTGGCAGGACGTTGAACACGCCGGCCGGGATGCCTGCCTCTACCGCCAGGGCAGCGATGCGGATAGCGGTCAGCGGCGACTTCTCCGAAGGCTTGAGGATCACCGAGTTGCCAGTGGACAGCGCCGGCCCCAGTTTCCAGCAGGCCATCATCAGCGGGAAGTTCCACGGCACGATGGCCGCGACCACGCCCACCGGCTCACGGGTGACCAGGCCGAGCTGGTCGTGGGGGGTGGCGGCGACTTCGTCATAGATCTTGTCGATGGCTTCGCCGCTCCAGCTCAGGGCCTGCGCCGCGCCGGGAACGTCGATCTCCAGGGAGTCGCTGATGGGCTTGCCCATGTCCAGGGTCTCCAGGAGCGCCAGCTCCTGGGCGTGCTGCTTGAGCAGGCCGGCAAAACGGATCATCACCGACTTGCGTTTGGCCGGGGCCAAGCGCGACCAGACTCCGGAGTTGAACGTGGCGCGGGCGTTTTCCACGGCGCGCTGGGCGTCCGCCGCGTCACAGCTGGCAATCGTGGCCAGCACGCGCCCATCTACCGGGCTGATGCATTCGAAGGTTTCACTGGAGGCGGAAGCGGTGTATTCGCCATTGATGTAGGCACGGCCTTCGATTTTCAGTTCGCGGGCGCGTTGTTCCCAGTCGGCACGAGTCAGGGTGGTCATACGAGTGTCCTCCTCTTATTTTGCATACAAGCGCCATGCGAGCTACGCCGGCACTCCCGAAGAATTCTGCCCGGCGCGTTTTCAGTCCAGGGCACCCGCCACCCTAAACCAGCGGGACCTGTACTTTCAATATATTTGACAGCCCCCCGGAAAACCGGATTGCTATGTGCATTTTAATAAACATAGACTCTGCCCTTCATGACCACTCGCGCCGTAATTACGGGGGAATCCAGGAATGAGCATCCATAACGTCGTCGACTTCAGCCAGGCCAACACCGAGGGCGAACGCTACCGGCCCGCCGCGGAAAAAATCCTCAAGGGCGATCCCGAACAAGCGGTGTTCAACCACTACGCCAGCCCCTGCGGCCAGCTCAATGCCGGGATCTGGGAAGGCGCCGTGGGCCAGTGGACCGTGAACTTCACCGAACATGAATACTGCGAGATCCTGCAGGGCGTATCGGTACTGCGCGACACCGACGGCAACGCCAAGACGTTGCGCGTCGGTGATCGGTTCGTGATCCCGGCCGGCTTCAAGGGCACCTGGGAAGTACTGGAGCCTTGCCGCAAGGCCTACGTGGCCTTCGAACAGAAAGCCTGAATCACAGGCACAAAAAAACCCGCTTGAAGGCGGGTTTTTTTGTCAGAAGAAAAATCAATTACTTGATTTTGCCTTCTTTGTAGATCACGTGCTTGCGAACAACCGGATCAAATTTCTTGATCTCGATTTTGTCCGGGGTAGTACGCTTGTTCTTGTCGGTAGTGTAGAAGTGACCAGTACCGGCGCTCGAGATCAAACGAATCAATTCACGCATGATTAGCTCCCTTAAACCTTGCCGCCATCGCGACGGATGTCGACCAGAACGGCGTCGATGCCGCGCTTGTCGATGATACGCATGCCTTTGGCAGATACGCGCAGACGCACGAAACGTTTCTCGGACTCAACCCAGAAGCGGTGATGCTGCAGGTTCGGCAGGAAACGACGACGGGTTTTGTTGTTTGCGTGGGAAATGTTATTCCCAGTCACCGGACCCTTACCGGTAACTTGACAGACTCTAGACATGCCTCAGCCCTCTAAAACCACATGCCCAACCCGGCATGGGTTGGCCGCTTAATCTCTCAGTCATTTGGCGCTAGGCGCCGCGTTTCTTTAGGGTCTTACCGACTACACCTGCAAGCGCAAGGAACCGGGCCCCTAGAAAAGAGCGCTGCTTTATACCAGAAAGACCCCATGGCAACAACAATCACTGTATGGGGAATGACGAAAAGTCACGATTTTCTTGCGTCGGACGCCTACGGCAAAGGCTAGCGCAGACAATGACCACTCGTCGCTGAAGCATTCCCAATCTCCGCGACACCCGTCGACCAGCCCCGCAGGCAACGCCCGCAAGCCCATCCGCAGTTGCAAAAGGGATAGTCATTTTCCCACGAGATCACTAGGGTAAGGCAATTCCAGACTGCACTCGCAGATGGGCTTTCGATCTGCACAAGGAACCCGACCATGCGTCTCGCCGCCCTCCCACTCCTGCTCGCCCCTCTCCTGAGCCCGCTGGCCCAGGCCGCCGCGCTGAGCGTCTGCACCGAAGCCAGCCCGGAAGGCTTCGACGTGGTGCAATACAACTCGCTGACGACCACCAACGCCTCCGCCGACGTCCTGATGAACCGGTTAGTGGACTTTGATGCCAGCAGTGGCAAGGTGGTCCCCAGCCTGGCCGACAGTTGGGAGGTCTCGTCCGACGGACTGACCTACGTGTTCAAGCTGCACCCCAAGGTGAAGTTCCACCGTACCGAGTATTTCAACCCCAGCCGCGAGCTCACCGCCGAGGACGTCAAGTTCAGTTTCGAACGCATGCTCGATCCGGCGAACCCATGGCACAAGGTTGCCCAGAGCGGCTTCCCTCATGCCCAGTCCCTGCAGCTTCCCAGCCTGATCAGGAAGATCGACGCCCTGGACCCGCTGACTGTGCGCTTCACCCTTGACCACGCCGATTCCACCTTCCTGGCTACCCTGAGCATGGGCTTCGCCTCGATCTACTCTGCGGAGTACGCCGAGCAGTTGCTCAAGGCCGGCACCCCGGAAAAGCTCAACAGCCAGCCGATCGGCAGCGGCCCGTTCATCTTCGGGCGCTTCCAGAAAGATGCGGCCGTGCGCTACAAGGCCAACCGCGATTACTTTGCCGGCAAACCCGGCGTGGACTCGCTGATCTTCGCCATCACTCCGGACGCCAACGTGCGCCTGCAGAAGCTGCGGCGCAACGAATGCCAGATCGCCTTGTCGCCCAAGCCCCTGGATGTGCAGGCCGCCAGTGCCGATCCAACGCTGAAGATCGAGCACACGGCTGCATTCATGACCGCCTTCGTCGCCATCAACAGCCAGCACCCGCCCCTGGATAAACCCGAGGTGCGCCAGGCGATCAACCTGGCATTCGACAAGACCAACTACCTCAAGGCGGTCTTCGAGGGCACCGCCGAAGCAGCCAACGGCCCTTACCCGGCCAATACCTGGAGCTACGCCAAAGAGCTGCCCGGCTATGCCTTCGACCCGGAAAAGGCGCGCCAGCTGCTGGCCAAGGCCGGCCTCAAGAGTGGTTTCCAGACCACCATCTGGACCCGCCCCTCCGGCAGCCTGCTCAATCCCAATCCGAGCCTGGGCGCGCAGATGCTGCAATCGGACCTGGCACAAGTGGGCATCCAGGCGGAGATCCGCGTGATCGAATGGGGTGAGCTGATCCGCCGGGCCAAGGCCGGCGAGCACGATCTGCTGTTCATGGGCTGGGCCGGCGACAACGGCGACCCGGATAACTTCCTCTCGCCACAATTCACCTGCGCGGCGGTCAAGTCGGGCACCAACTTCGCCCGCTACTGCGACCAGAACCTGGACAAGCTGATCACGGCCGGCAAGACCACCAGCGAGCAGGGCGTACGCAGCAAGCTGTACCAGCAGGCCCAGACCCAGATCCAGCAACAGGCGCTATGGCTGCCCCTGGCCCACCCCACCGCCTTCGCCCTGACCCGCAAACAGGTCCAGGGTTACCAGGTGAGCCCCTTCGGCCGTCAGGACTACTCGAAGGTCAACGTCCAATAATCCCCGCCAACCCGCAGCGGCAAGTACCAAGGCCCACGAAGCCGCGGGCTTGCCCGGGGCTCATAGCCAGCCATACTCGGCCATCGACAAGGGATCCCCTTCACCGATGATGAAGTGATCCAGCACCCGCACATCGATCAGCTCCAACGCCTGTTGCAAGCGCCGGGTAACCACCCGATCCGCGGGGCTGGGGTCGGAAATGCCCGATGGATGGTTGTGACAGAGGATCACCGCCGCCGCGTTGTGGGCCAGGGTTCGCTTGATCACCTGGCGCGGATGTACCGTCGTGCTGTCGATCGATCCCTGGAACAAAATCTCGAATGCCAGGACCCGGTGCTTGGTATCCAGGAACAGGCAGCCGAACACCTCATGGGGCTCGTGCCGCAGCATCGACTTCAGGTAATCGCGCACCACCAGCGGGTTCTCCAACGCGGAGTGCCGGTGCAGCTCCTGCGCCAGGTTGCGCCGGGCCATTTCCAACACCGCCTGCAGTTGCGCGTATTTGGCCGGCCCCAACCCCGGCTGGCGGGTGAAGGTCAGGCGATCCGCCTCCAGCAGGCTGCGCAAGCTGCCAAAACGCTGCAGCAGGTGCCGCGCCAGGTCCACCGCGCTCCTGCCGGCGATGCCGGTACGCAGGAAAATCGCCAACAGCTCGGCATCGGAGAGGCTGATCGCGCCCTGCTCCAGAAGCCGTTCCCGCGGACGTTCCGCCACGGGCCAATCACGAATGCTCATCACACCTCCCTGTGCATGGCGCCGCTGTTCCATGGCAGACGCTGTGCTATCTTAGCCCCCTCTTTTTTGCGTGGTTTTTCACCTGGGGAGGGGGATGCCACGCAGTAATCACTTAACGGAAAGACAGGCTTATGCAGCGGTTGTATCGCAAACGCATCGTGCTCGGCGTCGGTGGCGGCATTGCCGCCTACAAGAGCGCGGAGCTGGTTCGCCGACTCCTCGACCAGGGCGCCGAAGTGCGCGTGGTCATGACCCGGGGCGGCTGTGAATTCATCACCCCGCTGACCCTGCAGGCCCTCTCCGGGCACCCGGTCCATCTCGACCTGCTGGATCCGGCTGCCGAAGCCGCCATGGGCCACATCGAGCTGGCCAAATGGGCAGACCTGGTGCTCATCGCCCCGGCCACGGCCGACCTGATCGCCCGCCTGGCCCAGGGCATCGCCGACGACCTGCTGACCACCCTGGTCCTGGCCACCGACGCCACGGTCGCCATCGCCCCGGCCATGAATCAGGCCATGTGGCGCGACCCCGCCACCCAGGCCAACACCCAACTCCTGCAAAGCCGGGGCCTTAAGGTGTTCGGCCCGGCCTCCGGCAGCCAAGCCTGTGGTGACGTCGGCCTGGGTCGCATGCTGGAGGCCAACGACCTGGCCCAGTGCGCCGCCGATTGCTTCCAGCACCTGGCACTGACCGGCAAACACGTACTGATCACCGCCGGTCCGACCCAGGAAAACATCGATCCCGTGCGCTACATCACCAACCATAGCTCAGGGAAAATGGGCTTCGCCCTGGCCGAGGCTGCCGTCGAAGCCGGTGCCCGGGTCACCCTGATCACCGGTCCGGTACACCTGCCGACCCCCGACAGGGTCACGCGGATCGACGTTGTCAGCGCTCGCGACATGCTCGCGGCCTGTGAAGCGGCCATCCCCTGCGACGTTTTCATCGCCTCTGCGGCGGTCGCGGATTACCGCCCAGAAGTCGTCGCCCCACAAAAACTAAAGAAAGACCCTACGAACGGTGACGGCCTGCTGCTGCAAATGGTGCGTAACCCGGACATCCTGGCCACCATAGCCACCCGCCCGGACCGTCCGTTCAGCGTCGGCTTCGCCGCCGAGACCGAACACCTGCTCGACTACGCTGCACGCAAGCTGAAGGACAAGAACCTCGACCTGATCGTCGCCAACGACGTGGCCAACCCGAGCATTGGCTTCAACAGCGAGGAAAACGCCTGCAGCGTGATTGACCGAGAGTTGCACGCAACCCTCTTCGCCCAGACCAGCAAAGGCAAGATTGCCCGCCAGCTGATCTCTTTCATCGCCCAACGGCTGAACCAGGTTTAACTCGCATGCACGCTTTACAAGCCAAGATCCTCGACCCCCGCATCGGCAACGAATTCCCCCTGCCGCAGTACGCCACGCCTGGCTCCGCCGGCCTCGACCTGCGCGCCATGCTCAAGGAAGACACCGTACTGGAGCCAGGCCAGACCTTGCTGATTCCTACCGGTCTATCGGTCTATATCGGCGACCCGGGCCTGGCGGCCCTGATCCTGCCTCGCTCCGGCCTGGGTCATAAGCACGGCATCGTGCTGGGCAACCTGGTAGGCCTGATCGATTCGGACTACCAGGGTGAGCTGATGGTCTCCTGCTGGAACCGCGGCCAGACTGCCTTCAACATCGCCGTCGGCGAGCGGATCGCCCAGCTGGTGCTGGTGCCCGTGGTCCAGGCCCACTTCGAAGTGGTTGAAGCGTTCGACGAAAGCCAGCGCGGCGCCGGTGGTTTCGGTCACTCCGGCAGCCATTGATACTGGCTGCGGCCGGGCGCCCTGTCCGGCCCGATCGGTTCTACAGGATAATTTCAGGATGAACGGTCGCCGGCCATTGCCGGCGAGTACGCCGCACCCACTCCGGTTCCGGCGTGATGGCACAGCGGCCATAGCCCATGGATGGCACTTTCGCAGTACGAACTCTATGCTGAAAACGCCGTCATACCCTTCAGTTTGAGCCTACCGGCCTGTCCTTCCTCGGCCGTACCGCACCCCCTTCAGATGGAGCACCCTCAGTGATGAGCAACGCAGCCAAAGTCGCCCCGACCTTTCCCGACAGCATCTTTCGCGCTTACGACATTCGCGGGGTGGTGCCGGAAACCCTGACCGCCGAAACCGCCTATTGGATCGGCCGCGCCATCGGCTCCCAGAGCCTGGCCCAGGGCGAACCCAACGTATCGGTAGGCCGCGACGGTCGCCTGTCCGGACCGGAGTTGGTGGCTCAGTTGATCCAGGGCCTGCATGACAGCGGCTGCCATGTCAGCGATGTGGGCCTGGTCCCGACCCCAGCCCTGTACTACGCAGCCAACGTGCTGGCCGGCAAGTCCGGGGTGATGCTCACCGGTAGCCACAATCCGTCGAACTACAACGGCTTCAAGATCGTCATCGCCGGCGACACCCTGGCCAACGAACAGATCCAGGCCCTGCACGAGCGCCTCAAGAGCAACAACCTGAGCAACGCCCAGGGCAGCATCACCCAGGTCGATATCCTGCCGCGCTACCTCGAGGAGATCACCCGGGACGTGAAGCTGGCCCGTCGCATGAAGGTGGTGGTCGACTGCGGCAACGGCGCCGCCGGGGTCATTGCCCCGCAACTGATCGAAGCCCTGAACTGCGAAGTCATCCCGCTGTTCTGCGAGGTGGATGGCAATTTTCCCAACCACCACCCGGACCCGGGCAAACCCGAGAACCTCGAGGACCTGATCGCCAAGGTCAAGGAAACCGGGGCCGACCTGGGCCTGGCCTTCGACGGCGATGGCGACCGTGTCGGCGTAGTCACCAATACCGGCAGCATCGTCTTCCCCGACCGCCTGCTGATGCTCTTCGCCAAGGATGTCGTGGCGCGCAATCCGGACGCGGAGATCATCTTCGACGTCAAGTGCACCCGCCGCCTGATCCCGCTGATCAAGGAATACGGCGGTCGCCCGCTAATGTGGAAGACCGGTCACTCGTTGATCAAGAAGAAAATGAAGCAGACCGGCGCCCTGCTGGCTGGCGAGATGAGTGGACACGTGTTCTTCAAGGAACGCTGGTTCGGCTTCGACGACGGCATCTACTCTGCAGCGCGCTTGCTGGAAATCCTCAGCCAGGAGAAAGCCACTTCGGAAGAGCTGTTCGCGACCTTCCCGAATGATATTTCTACCCCGGAAATCAATATCCATGTGACCGAAGAGAGCAAATTCAGCATCATTGATGCCTTGCACGACGCGCAGTGGGGCGAAGGTGCCGACCTGACCACCATTGACGGAGTGCGAGTCGACTATGCCAAGGGCTGGGGCCTGGTTCGTGCCTCCAATACCACCCCTGTGCTGGTGCTGCGCTTCGAGGCTGACAATGAAGCCGAACTGCAGCGGATTAAGGACGTGTTCCATGTCCAACTGAAACGTGTTGCACCTGATCTCCAACTACCGTTTTGATTGTTTCAAGCACCGGAGCCCTGAATGACCATCGAACGCGACGCCGCCGCTAACACCGCCAAGGTCCTATCCGAAGCGCTGCCTTATATTCGCCGCTATGTCGGCAAGACCCTGGTGATCAAGTACGGCGGCAACGCGATGGAAAGCGAGGAGCTGAAAACCGGCTTCGCCCGCGACATCGTGTTGATGAAGGCTGTCGGGATCAACCCGGTTGTGGTGCACGGCGGCGGCCCGCAGATCGGCGACTTGCTCAAGCGCCTGTCGATCGAAAGCCACTTCGTCGATGGCATGCGCGTGACCGATGCGCAGACCATGGATGTGGTGGAGATGGTCCTCGGTGGCCAGGTGAACAAGGACATCGTCAACCTGATCAATCGTCATGGCGGCAGCGCCATTGGCCTGACCGGCAAGGACGCCGAGCTGATCCGGGCCAGGAAACTCACCGTGACCCGGCAGACGCCGGAGATGACCACTCCGGAGATCATCGATATCGGCCATGTGGGCGAGGTGGAAGGGATCAATACCGACCTGCTGAACTTGCTGGTCAAAGGTGATTTCATCCCGGTGATCGCGCCCATCGGCGTAGGCGCCAATGGCGAGTCCTACAACATCAACGCCGACCTGGTGGCTGGCAAGGTGGCCGAAGCGCTGAAAGCCGAAAAGCTGATGCTGCTGACCAACATCGCCGGCCTGATGGACAAGTCGGGCACGGTCCTGACCGGCCTCAGCACCCAGCAGGTGGATGAACTGATCGCCGACGGCACCATCTACGGCGGCATGCTGCCGAAGATCCGCTGTGCACTGGAAGCGGTACAGGGCGGTGTTGGCAGCTCGCTGATCATCGATGGTCGTGTACCCAACGCGATCCTGCTGGAGATCTTCACCGATACCGGTGTCGGCACCCTTATCAGCAATCGCAAGCGTCCTTAAGCTCTGCAATAAAAAAGACCCCGCCTGGCTTGGCCCGGCGGGGTCTCTTTTTTTGCGCCTTCAGACGCCGAATTGCGTACGGTAGGCTTGCACCGCCGGCAAGTGCTGCTTGAGCTGCGGATCGTCCGCCAGGAATTCCAGGACCTGATTCAGGGATACGATGCTCACCACCGGAATGCCGAAGTCGCGCTCGACCTCCTGGATCGCCGACAACTCACCGTTGCCACGCTCCTGGCGGTTCAGGGCGATCAGCACACCGGCCGCCTTGGCACCGTCCTGGGAACCGATGATCTGCATCACCTCACGAATGGCCGTGCCGGCAGTGATCACGTCATCGATGATCAGCACATCGCCGGTCAGCGGCGCGCCCACCAGGCTGCCACCCTCGCCATGGGCCTTGGCTTCCTTGCGGTTGAAGCACCAGGGCAGATCACGCTGGTGATGCTCGGCCAGTGCTACCGCAGTGGCCGCGGCCAGGGGAATGCCCTTGTAGGCGGGACCGAACAGGACGTCGAAGGAAATGCCGCTGTCGACGATGGCCGCCGCATAGAAACGCCCCAGCTGGGCCAGGGCCGTACCGCTGTTGAACAGACCGGCATTGAAGAAGTAGGGGCTGGTGCGCCCGGACTTCAGGGTGAACTCACCGAAGCGCAAAACCCCGCGATCGATGGCAAAACGAATGAAATCGCGCTGATACGCCTGCATGAAAAAACCCCAGATACCACGGATTTAGCTAATTAGGTAGAGCTCGGGTATCATACACGCACGTGATTTTTGGGGCCATTTATGCGGATCATCAGTGTGAACGTCAATGGTATTCAGGCTGCAGTCGAGCGTGGTTTGCTCAGTTGGCTGCAGGCACAGAATGCCGACGTCATCTGCCTGCAGGACACCCGCGCCTCCGCCTTTGAACTGGACGACCCAGCCTTCCAACTGGACGGCTACTTCCTTTATGCCTGCGATGCCGAAGTCCCCGCCCAAGGTGGTGTGGCTTTGTACTCGCGGTTGCAGCCCAAGGCGGTCATCAGCGGCCTCGGCTTCGAGACAGCCGATCGTTACGGGCGCTACCTGCAAGCCGATTTCGACAAGGTCAGCATCGCGACCTTGCTGCTTCCATCAGGGCAGAACGGCGATGAAGACTTGAACCAGAAGTTCAAGCTAATGGACGATTTCGCCCGTTACCTGGATAAACAGCGGCGCAAGCGGCGCGAGTACATCTATTGTGGCTCGCTGTACGTAGCCCAACAGAAGCTGGATATCAAGAACTGGCGCGACAGCCAGCAGTCTCCGGGTTTCCTGGCGCCTGAACGCGCCTGGATGGACGAGATCATCGGCAACATGGGTTATGTCGACGCCTTGCGCGAAGTCAGCCGTGAAGGCGACCAGTACAGCTGGTGGCCGGATAACGAGCAGGCCGAAATGCTCAACCTGGGCTGGCGCTTCGACTACCAGCTGCTGACCCCGGGCCTGCGTCGCTTCGTGCGCAGCGCGCGCCTGCCTCGTCAGCCACGCTTCTCGCAGCATGCCCCGCTGATCGTGGACTATGACTGGACGCTGACTATCTAAGCGTCTTTTCATGCCTACAAAAAAGCCGACATCACTGTCGGCTTTTTTGTGCTCGCTTGATCTATTTGACCAGGCGCCAGGTGAAGGGATACCGATAAGGCACACCCTCTCCAGCCTTGACTCCACCAATGATGGTCAGTATCAGGGCAGCCAGTGCCAGCAGGCCGAACAACACGAAGCCGATCAGCACGAACATCAGCAGGAAGCACACCGCCGAAGCAATGGCGACGGTCAGCTGGAAGTTCAGCGCCTCCTTGCCCTGGGCGTCGATGAAGGGATCGGTCTCGCGCTTCATCTGCCAGAGGATCAGCGGCCCGATCAGCGTGCCGAACGGAAGCCACAGCCCCAGCAAGGCAGACAGGTGACAGAACATTGCCCATTGCCGAACCTCATGGCTCGGCGTGGGCAGCGGAAGTTGCTCATCACTCATATGACGCTCTCCTTGCCGTGGCGACCTCGATCAATCAGCGAGGGCAGCCTGTTGCAGTTGGAAGATCTCAGTCATGCCTTGCTGGGCGAGAGCCAGCATCGCATTCAGTTCGGCAGGCTGGAACGGCGCACCTTCAGCGGTGCCCTGCACCTCGATGAACCCACCGGTGCTGGTCATCACGACGTTGAGGTCGGTCTCGGCTGCCGAGTCCTCAAGATAGTCCAGATCCAGGACCGGTTCGCCCTGGTACATGCCAACCGATACCGCAGCGATCATCTGCTTGAGCGGATCACCACCCTTCAGGCCGCCACGCTTCTTGATCACCTTCAGCGCGTCCACCAGGGCGACCATCGCCCCCGTAATGGATGCAGTCCGGGTACCACCATCGGCCTGGATCACATCGCAATCGACATACAGCGTGATGTCGCCGAGCTTGGACATATCCAGTGCCGCACGCAGCGAACGACCGATCAGGCGCTGGATCTCCAGCGTCCGGCCGCCCTGCTTGCCACGACTGGCCTCGCGCTGGTTACGCTCGCCGGTGGAGCGCGGCAGCATGCCGTATTCGGCGGTCAGCCAACCCTGGCCCTGGCCCTTGAGAAAGCGCGGCACACCGTTCTCGACGCTGACCGTGCAGATCACTTTGGTATCGCCAAACTCGACCAGTACGGATCCCTCGGCGTGTTTGGTGTAGTTGCGGGTGATGCGGATCGAGCGAAGCTGATCGGCGGCGCGACCACTTGGACGTTTCATAGAGGAACACCTGTACGAGGACGGAAAACTGCCGGACATTATAAAGCCCGGGCCGCGCCAGGGCACACCAAAAACGGCCAAAGGCGCATTTGCCCCTGCAAAGCCCTGTCACGATGAACCATGGCCATTGTCGGCACCAGGGTTTGGGGGCGCCGACCGCACTGCGCTACAATCCTGCGCCTTCGCAGCCTGTCGGCTTTAATTCATCACTATCAGGCCCGCCCAGCCCGCTCGTGGCTGGCACGGCGCTGAACCGGAGGAACCTCCATGGTGCACAGCATGACCGCCTTCGCCCGGGTAGAACGGGCCGGAACCCAAGGCACTCTGAGCTGGGAGTTGCGCTCGGTCAACAGCCGCTACCTGGAGCCGCACCTGCGCCTGCCCGAAGCCTTCCGCGACCTCGAGGGCGCGGTACGCGAAGCCCTGCGCCAGGGCCTGTCGCGCGGCAAGGTCGAATGCACCCTGCGCTTCACCGAAGAAACTGCCGGCAAGCCGCTTCAGGTCGATCGCGAGCGGGCAGCACAGCTGGTGGCCGCCGCCGAATCCGTCGCCAGCCTGATCAAGCAGCCTGCGGCGCTCAACCCCCTGGAAGTCCTGGCCTGGCCCGGAGTTCTGGTGGCTGACGCCAGCGACCCGCAAGCCCTGAACAACGACGCTCTGGCGCTGTTCAACCAGGGCCTGAAAGACTTGAAGAATGGCCGCGAGCGTGAAGGCGCCGAACTGGCCCGGCTCATCAACGAACGCCTGTCTTCTATAGAAGAAGACGTGGCCACCCTGCGTGAGCTGGTTCCACAGATGCTCGCGACGCAGCGCCAGAAGATCCTCGATCGCTTCGCCGACATGCAGGCCGAGCTGGATCCGGCCCGGCTTGAGCAGGAGATGCTCCTGCTGGCGCAGAAGAGCGATGTCGCCGAAGAACTGGACCGCCTGAGCACCCACATCATCGAAGTCCGCCGCGTGCTCAAGTCCGGCGGCGCAGCCGGCCGACGCCTGGACTTCCTGATGCAGGAACTCAACCGCGAAGCCAACACACTGGGCTCCAAGGCCTTCGACCCGCGCAGCACCCAGGCTGCGGTCAACCTCAAGGTGTTGATCGAGCAAATGCGCGAACAAGTGCAGAACATTGAGTAAGGCAACTGACATGACCCACAGCACCGGCACCCTGTACATCATTTCCGCACCTTCGGGCGCGGGCAAGACCAGCCTGGTCAAGGCCCTGATCGACGCCGATGCCAGCATCCGCGTCTCGATCTCCCACACCACCCGCGCCATGCGTCCGGGAGAGGCCAACGGAGTGAACTACCACTTCGTCGAGCGCGAAGAATTCGTGCGGATGATCGAGCATGGCGACTTCCTCGAGCGCGCCGAAGTTTTCGGCAACCTGTATGGCACCTCCCAGAGCCACCTGCAGCAGACCCTGGACGAAGGTCATGACCTGATCCTGGAAATCGACTGGCAGGGTGCCGAGCAAGTGCGCAAGCTGATGCCCCAGGCGCGCTCGATCTTCATCCTGCCCCCCTCCCAGCAGGCCTTGCGCCAGCGCCTGACCAACCGCGGCCAGGACAGCGACGAGATCATCGAGGGACGGATGCGCGAAGCCGTCAGCGAGATGAGCCACTACGTCGACTACGACTACCTGATCATCAACGATGATTTCGCCCATGCCCTGGATGACCTGAAGGCGATTTTCCGCGCCAACCAGCTGCAACAGAAGCGCCAGCAACAGCGTTTCGGCAAATTGCTCGCTGAACTGCTGGGTTAAAAACAGCACTTCCCAAAACCGCTGCAAGCGCTTTACATTGGTGCTTGCAGCGCGTCGAAGGGTTTGGTCAAAAAATCAGCGCTTCCCTAAACGCTGGTGATTTTTTAAACTGTTGAGTCCGCTCGCCCATCCGGGCACCGCGCTTATTGCATTTGCTACGAGGAAGACCATGGCCCGCGTAACCGTTGAAGACTGCCTAGAACACGTGGATAACCGCTTTGAGCTGGTCATGCTCTCTACCAAGCGTGCCCGTCAGCTGGCCACCGGCGGCAAAGAGCCGAAAGTAGCATGGGAAAACGACAAGCCTACCGTTGTTGCCCTGCGCGAAATCGCTGAAGGCCTGATCGACTACGCCGCTATCGCTGAAGCCGAGATCGTTGAAGACGAGCCGCTTTTTGCTGCTTTCGAGGACGAGTCCAACGAGGCCGTCTAAGCCTATGCCTGGTCGACGTAGCACGGCGCGGGATCACAGCTTACGGCAGGAGACATCATGCCGAGCATAGACGCCCTCGCCGATCGCTTATCGACCTATCTCGGCACGGATCAGGTGAACCTGGTCCGCCGAGCGTACTTCTACGCCGAACAAGCCCATGACGGTCAGCGCCGTCGCAGCGGCGAGGCGTACGTCACGCACCCACTCGCGGTAGCGAACATTCTTGCCGACATGCACATGGACCATCAGAGCCTGATGGCCGCGATGCTGCATGACGTGATCGAAGACACCGGCATCGCCAAGGAAGCGCTCAGCGCGCAATTCGGCGAAACCGTGGCCGAACTGGTCGACGGGGTCAGCAAACTGACCCAGATGAACTTCGAGACCAAGGCCGAAGCGCAAGCCGAGAACTTCCAGAAGATGGCCATGGCCATGGCCCGCGATATCCGCGTGATCCTGGTCAAGCTAGCCGACCGCCTGCACAACATGCGCACCCTGGAAGTGCTGTCCGGCGAAAAACGCCGGCGAATCGCCAAGGAAACCCTGGAAATCTATGCGCCCATCGCCAACCGCCTGGGCATGCACACCGTGCGCATCGAATTCGAGGACCTGGGCTTCAAGGCCATGCACCCGATGCGCTCCGCGCGGATCTACCAGGCGGTCAAGCGCGCCCGGGGCAACCGCAAGGAAATCGTCAACAAGATCGAGGAATCCCTGGGACACTGCCTGGCCATCGACGGCATCCAGGGCGAAGTCAGCGGGCGCCAGAAACACCTCTACGGCATCTACAAGAAGATGCGCGGCAAGCGCCGGGCCTTCAACGAAATCATGGACGTCTACGCGTTCCGGATCATCGTCGACAAGGTCGATACCTGCTATCGCGTGCTCGGCGCCGTACACAACCTGTACAAGCCGCTGCCCGGACGCTTCAAGGACTACATCGCCATTCCCAAGGCCAACGGCTACCAATCGCTGCATACCACGCTGTTCGGCATGCACGGGGTTCCGATCGAGATCCAGATCCGCACCCGGGAAATGGAAGAAATGGCCAACAACGGCATCGCCGCCCACTGGCTGTACAAGTCCAGTGGCGACGAGCAGCCCAAGGGTACCCACGCCCGCGCCCGCCAATGGGTCAAGGGCGTCCTGGAGATGCAGCAGCGGGCCGGCAACTCGCTGGAATTCATCGAGAGCGTGAAGATCGACCTGTTCCCGGACGAGGTCTACGTGTTCACGCCCAAGGGCCGGATCATGGAGCTGCCCAAGGGCTCCACGGCGGTCGACTTCGCCTACGCGGTGCACACCGACGTGGGCAACAGCTGCATCGCCTGCCGCATCAATCGCCGCCTGGCGCCATTGTCCGAACCGCTGCAAAGCGGCTCGACCGTAGAAATCGTCAGCGCCCCCGGCGCCCGGCCCAATCCTGCGTGGCTCAACTTCGTGGTCACCGGCAAGGCCCGCACTCACATTCGCCATGCCCTCAAGCTGCAGCGCCGCTCCGAATCCATCAGCCTCGGCGAGCGCCTGCTGAACAAGGTACTCAACGGTTTCGACAGCGCCCTGGAGAAAATCCCGGCCGAACGGGTCCAGGCGATCCTCCACGAATACCGCCTGGAGTTGATCGAGGACCTGCTGGAAGACATCGGCCTGGGCAACCGCATGGCCTACGTCGTGGCTCGTCGCCTGCTGGGCGAGGGCGAACAGCTACCGAGCCCGGAAGGCCCGCTGGCCATTCGCGGCACCGAAGGCCTGGTCTTGAGCTACGCCAAATGCTGCACGCCGATTCCGGGCGACCCCATCGTCGGCCACCTGTCAGCAGGCAAAGGGATGGTGGTGCACCTGGAGAACTGCCGCAACATCAGTGAAATCCGCCACAACCCGGAAAAATGCATCCAGCTGTCCTGGGCCAAGGATGTCACCGGCGAGTTCAACGTCGAACTGCGCGTCGAACTGGAGCACCAGCGCGGCCTGATCGCCCTGCTGGCCAGCAGTGTCAATGCCGCCGACGGCAACATCGAGAAAATCAGCATGGACGAACGCGATGGCCGCATCAGCGTGGTCCAACTGGTGGTCAGCGTGCACGACCGCGTACACCTGGCCCGTGTGATCAAGAAACTGCGCGCCCTGATCGGAGTCATCCGCATCACCCGCATGCGTGCCTAACCCGCCACATAGCCCGCCCATTACAAGGAGTCATTCATGACCAAGACCGTTATTACCAGCGACAAGGCCCCGGCCGCCATTGGCACCTACTCCCAGGCAATCAAGGCTGGCAACACCGTCTACATGTCGGGCCAGATCCCGCTGGATCCAAAGACCATGGAGCTGGTAGAAGGCTTCGAAGCCCAGACCATCCAGGTGTTCGAGAACCTCAAGTCGGTTGCCGAGGCGGCAGGCGGTTCGTTCAAGGACATCGTCAAGCTGAACATCTTCCTCACCGACCTGAGCCACTTCGCCAAGGTCAACGAGCTCATGGGCAAGTACTTCGAACAGCCTTACCCAGCCCGCGCCGCCATTGGCGTGGCCGCCCTGCCAAAGGGTGCCCAGGTTGAAATGGATGCCATTCTGGTCATCGAGTGACACCCTCGGCGCAGCCGTTCAGGCTGCGCCGTTTTCGTTCTGAAAGGATTTCGTCATGCGCAAAGCGCTAGCTGTTTCGCTGCTCGCCGTATTGCTCGGCGGTTGTGCCAGCGACCCCACCAAACATGACGTCGGTGGCGTCTGGATCAACCAGGTGGCGATCGACGCAGCCTCCAAGGGTGGCCCTTTGCGTGAAGCCCTCCAGGCATACGGCCCGAACCTGGAATGGGAGATCAACACCAAGGCTGGCCAGGCTCGCTACACCAATGGCTTCGAGACCGTTGAGGGCAAGCTGCCCAGCGAAAGCTCCGACACGGCCAGGGTCGAGGTCTACGGCAGCGCTCCCACCGAGCTCAAGCGCAACGGCAAGCAACTGCTCCAGGTCGCCAACGACAACGAGCCCGAGCAAGTCTTCGACCGCCCCAAGGATCCGGCCCCCGAAGGCGCGCCCCTGGGCGCCAACTTCGAACGCGCCTTGTATTCGGCATACCTGGGTGGCAAATGGAAGATCACCAGCGGCCCAGGCTTGGGCAACAGCGTGCAGTTCCAGGCCGATGGTGTCGTACAAGGCCTGCCGGGCGCTGATCGTTATGCCCTGTGCCTGGCCGGCGACTGCGCATCGATGAGTGGCGGCAACGACAGCATCTGGCTGCAGTTCAATGGCCGCGGCAACTCCTGGATCTTCGTGCGCAAGGACCAGCAGCTGGAGATCTTCCAGGCGGTCAACACCGCCCTGGCAGACGAAGTGCCGTCGCTGACTCCGGGCAATCAACAATGGCTGCTGGAAAAACAGTAAACCGCCTGTAGCCGCTGTCGCAGGCTGCAATGAGCGCCCCGGGCCCCCTGCCTTATCGGCAGCGGCGTCCCCGGGTAGCCAGACGCAGCCTCCACACCCGACATCAAGCCACTCGGTCGATCTCAGCCCTGTCCCTCGAGAATCGCCGCATAACCCTCGCGATAACTCGGATAGCGCGGCAGCCAGCCCAACGCTCTGGCCCGCGCATTGCTGCAACGCTTGCTGCCCGTGCGCCGCACACTGGCATCCTCAGCCCACTCCGTGACGCCCAGGTACTCGCGCAACCAGTCAACCACGTCCGCCAGGGGCGCAGGCGCGTCATCCACACCGATATAGCAGTCATCCAGCTCCTGGCCGCTGCGGTCCGCCTTGAGCAGGAACGCCAGCAACCCCGCGGCATCGTCGGCATGGATACGGTTGCCGTACAGGGGCGGTTCGATCGCCACGCGATAACCACGGCGCACCTGGGTCAGCAGCCACTCGCGGCCAGGGCCATAGATACCGGTCAAGCGCACCACGCTGGCGGGAATCCCACTACCCAGGGCTACCTGTTCGGCCTCCAGCATCAAGCGCCCGGAATAGGCCGCAGCCTCGGCCAGGGACGTTTCATCGACCCACTCGCCATCCTTCTGCTCATAAACACTGCTACTGGACACGAACAGCAAGCGCTTGGGTCGCTGACCATGCTGTTCGAGCCAGCCCAGCACGTGCTGCAACCCCTCGACATAGGCCGCGCGATACCCGGCCTCATCGTGCTCGGTGGCGGCTGCGCAATACACCAGGTAGTCCGGGGACTCCTGGGGCCAGAGTGCGGGGCATTGCTCGCTGAACAGGTCACCGGCGACGCCAAGCACGCCCTGGGGCAGGCGCGACACGGTGCGCCGCAAGCCATAGACCCGCCATTGCTCGGCCAGCAGTTGAGTCGCGAGGCGACTTCCGACATCGCCGCAACCGGCGATCAGAACAGAGGGGGCAGACATCAGAAAACTCCTTGCATAAAGGTCAAGCCTAGCTTTCGCGGTGGACGAACGGCTAGCAATCGAGGAAAAAAAGATACTCTATTACTTCTGTTAACAAGAATTACTTGCAATAATGACCGCCCATTTTGTTCTCGGCCCTGCGAGGCCTAGAAGGACAATCACCCTATTCTTCTCTCAGGTCCGGCCAGCATGACAAGCAACCCATTCTCCGTCTCGCCAACCAAACGCCCAAGCCCGCTGCGCACCATGAGCGCAGTCGCTGCGCTGCTGTGCAGCCTGCTGCTGGCCCCGACCGCAGCCTGGGCCGACCAGCACGCACCGGCCACCGCGCCAGCCGCCGCAGCCCCTGCCGCCGAGCACCCGGCCACCGACCCCGCGGTGCCTGCACCCGCTGCAGCTCCCGCAGCCGGAGAGCAGGTCCAGGCCGACGGCCAGCCTGTGGCAGACCAGGACCTCCCCGAGGTTCTGGAAGCCGATAACACCCTGGGCATGGCCCACGATCTTTCCCCATGGGGCATGTACCAGAACGCCGACATCATCGTGAAGCTGGTGATGATCGGCCTGGCCATCGCCTCGATCATCACCTGGACCATCTGGATCGCCAAAGGCTTCGAGCTGATGGGTGCCAAGCGTCGCCTGCGCCACGAAATCGCCGCGCTGAAAAAGGCCACCACCCTCAAGGAAGCCAGCGCTACTGCGACCAAGGAAGGCACCCTGGCCAACCTGCTGGTCCATGACGCCCTGGAAGAAATGCGCCTGTCGGCCAACAGCCGTGAAAAAGAGGGCATCAAGGAACGCGTCAGCTTCCGCCTGGAGCGCCTGGTTGCTGCCTGTGGCCGCAACATGAGCAGCGGTACCGGCGTGCTGGCCACCATCGGTTCCACTGCCCCCTTCGTCGGCCTGTTCGGCACCGTGTGGGGCATCATGAACAGCTTCATCGGCATCGCCAAAACCCAGACCACCAACCTCGCCGTGGTTGCCCCGGGTATCGCCGAGGCCCTGCTGGCCACCGCCCTGGGCCTGGTCGCCGCGATCCCGGCGGTCGTGATCTACAACGTCTTCGCCCGCTCCATCACCGGCTACAAGGCCCAGGTAACGGACGCCTCGGCAGAAGTCCTGCTGCTGGTCAGCCGCGACCTGGACCACCAGCCAAGCGAGCGTTCCGCACAACCGCACATGGTGAAAGTGGGGTAATCGGCCATGGGCTTGCATTTGAAGGAAGGGGCAGGCGACGACCTGGCCGAAAACCACGAGATCAACGTCACGCCGTTCATCGACGTGATGCTGGTGCTGTTGATCATCTTCATGGTGGCCGCGCCCCTGGCCACCGTGGACATCAAGGTCGATCTCCCTGCCTCCAGCGCCAAGCCGGCGCCGCGCCCCGAGAAACCGGTGTTCCTCAGCGTCAAGGCCGACCAGCGCCTGTTCCTCGGCGACGACGAAATCAAGGCCGAGACCCTGGGCGCTGCCCTCGACGCCAAGACCCAGGGCAAGAAGGACACCACGGTCTTCTTCCAGGCCGACAAGGGCGTTGACTACGGCGACCTGATGAGCGTGATGGACACCCTGCGGGCGGCCGGTTACCTGAAGGTCGGCCTGGTCGGACTTGAGACGGCAGCCAAGAAATGATCACGACGCGCCAAAGACTGACGCGTTACAGCGGTAGCCTGGCCGTGGTGCTGGGCGTCCATGCGCTGGCGATCGCACTCGCCCTCAACTGGTCCAAGCCTCAGCCGCCGCCCATTCCACCCCAGGCCATGGTGGTGGAGCTGGCGCCTGCCCCTGTGCCACCGCCTCCGGCACCGCCCAAGGTGGTCACCCCGCCGCAGCCCCCGGCGCCGGTGGAAGAGCTGCCGCTGCCCAAGCTGGCCGAGGCACCCAAGCCCACCATCTCGGTGCCCAAGCCGGTCAAGCAGAAGCCCAAGCCACAGCCGCCCAAACCCGTGGTCAAGCCTGAGCCGCCCAAGGAAAAACCTTCCGACGAGAAGCCCAGCGACGCCCCGGTAACGCCGACGACCTCCAGCAACCCCGCACCGGCAACCGCAGGGCCATCGCCGGCCCAGGCGGCCGCCAAGGCCAACTGGCAGGGCGAGTTGCAGGCGCACCTGGCCAAATACAAGCGCTACCCGGGTGAAGCCCAGCGACGCGGCAAGGAAGGCACCAACTCCCTGCGCTTCGTCGTGGATGCCGAAGGCAAGGTCCTGTCCTACGAGCTGGTCGGGCGCTCGGGTAACGCCGACCTGGACCGCGCCACACTGGACATGATCCGCCGCGCCCAGCCGCTGCCCAAGCCTCCTGCCGACATGCTCAACAACGGCAGCGTGGAAATCACCGCCTCGTACAACTACGAGATCGACAGAAGCCGCGGCCGCCGCTGATACACCGCAAGGGCACCCCAGGGGTGCCCTTTGCATTTGTGCGAGTCGAAGCGGGTATTGGCGGGTGTCGTACTCCACACTCAGTCTGATAACGTGCGTCTATCGATTGCAGCCGTTATGCTTGGCCGCAACCTCATGGACGCCCGCTATGACCCTTACAGAACTGCGCTACATCGTTACCCTTGCCCAGGAACAGCACTTCGGCCATGCCGCCGAACGCTGCCACGTCAGCCAGCCCACCCTTTCGGTCGGCGTCAAAAAGCTTGAAGACGAACTCGGCGTGCTGATCTTCGAACGTAGCAAGAGCGCGGTACGCCTGACACCCGTGGGTGAAACCATCGTCGCCCAGGCACAGAAGGTCCTGGAACAGGCCCAGGGCATCCGTGAGCTGGCCCAGGCAGGCAAGAACCAGCTGACCGCCCCCCTCAAGGTCGGCGCCATCTATACCGTCGGCCCATATCTGTTCCCGCACTTGATTCCGCAGCTGCATCGCGTCGCGCCCCAAATGCCGCTGTACATCGAAGAGAACTTCACCCATGTGCTGCGCGACAAGCTGCGCAACGGCGAGCTGGATGCGGTCATCATCGCCCTGCCGTTCAACGAGGCAGACGTACTCACCCTGCCGCTGTATGACGAACCCTTCTACGTACTGATGCCCAGCGACCATGCCTGGACCCGCAAGGACACCATCGACGCCAGCCTGCTCAACGACAAGAGCCTGTTGCTGCTGGGCGAAGGCCACTGCTTCCGCGACCAGGTGCTGGAGGCCTGCCCGACCCTGACCAAGGGCAACGACGGCGCCAAGCACACCACCGTGGAATCCAGCTCGCTGGAGACCATCCGCCACATGGTCGCCTCGGGCCTGGGCGTCTCGATCCTGCCGTTGTCGGCGGTGGACAGCCATCACTACGCCCCTGGCGTCATCGAAGTTCGCCCGCTGACGCCGCCAGCACCGTTTCGTACCGTGGCCATCGCCTGGCGGGCGAGCTTCCCCCGACCCAAGGCCATCGAGATCCTCGCCGACTCGATCCGCCTGTGCTCGGTGGCCAAGCCACCCGCGGCGAGCTAAGCCGTCGCAATGTCTGAGCTGTCGAAGGTGCCGGTGACGGCACTCAAGGGTGTCGGTGAAGCCATGGCCGAAAAACTGGCCAAGGTCGGCCTGGAAAACCTCCAGGACGTGCTGTTCCACCTGCCCATGCGTTATCAGGATCGCACCCGCGTCGTGCCCATCGGCGCCCTGCGCCCGGGCCAGGACGCGGTGGTCGAGGGCACCGTCAGCGGCGCCGACGTGGTCATGGGCAAGCGTCGCAGCCTGCTGGTGCGCCTGCAGGACGGCACCGGCGGCCTGAGCCTGCGCTTCTACCATTTCAGCAATGCCCAGAAGGAAGGCCTCAAGCGCGGCACCCGGGTACGCTGCTACGGCGAAGCCCGGCCTGGAGCCTCGGGACTGGAGATCTACCATCCGGAGTATCGCGCTATCAGCGCCGACGAACCGCCGCCGGTGGACCAGACGCTGACCCCCATCTACCCGCTCACCGAAGGCCTGACCCAGCAACGCCTGCGCATGCTCTGCCAGCAGAGCCTGGCCATGCTCGGCCCCCGCAGCCTGCCCGACTGGCTACCCGATGAACTGGCCCGGGACTACCAGCTGGCCCCGCTGGACGATGCGATCCGCTACCTGCATCACCCACCGGCCGACGCTGACGTCGATGAGCTGGCCCTGGGTCATCATTGGGCCCAGCACCGCCTGGCCTTCGAAGAGCTACTGACTCACCAGCTGTCCCAGCAGCGCCTGCGTGACAGCCTGCGCTCCCAGCGTGCGCCGGTGCTGCCCCTGGCGAAAAAGCTGCCGCCCCGCTACCTGAAGAACCTGGGATTCGCCCCCACCGGCGCCCAGCAGCGAGTGGGCAAGGAAATCGCCTACGACCTGAGCCAGCCCGAGCCCATGCTGCGGCTGATCCAGGGCGACGTGGGCGCCGGCAAGACGGTCGTCGCCGCCCTCGCCGCCCTGCAGGCGCTGGAGGCCGGCTACCAGGTGGCGTTGATGGCACCTACCGAAATCCTGGCCGAACAGCACTTCATCACCTTCAAGCGCTGGCTGGAGCCACTGGGCCTGGAAGTCGCCTGGCTGGCCGGCAAGCTCAAGGGCAAGAACCGCACCGCCGCCCTGGAGCAGATCGCCGCCGGCGCACCCATGGTGGTGGGCACCCATGCGTTGTTCCAGGACGAAGTGCAGTTCAAGAACCTGGCCCTGGTGATCATTGACGAACAGCACCGCTTCGGCGTCCAGCAACGCCTGGCCCTGCGCCAGAAAGGCGTGGGCGGCCGCCTCTGTCCGCACCAGTTGATCATGACCGCCACGCCGATCCCCCGGACCCTGGCCATGAGCGCCTACGCCGACCTGGACACCTCGATCCTCGACGAGCTGCCACCCGGGCGCACGCCGGTGAACACCGTGCTGGTGACCGACAGCCGGCGCGTCGAAGTGATCGAGCGGGTCCGCGCCGCATGTGCCGAAGGGCGCCAGGCCTACTGGGTCTGCACCCTGATCGAGGAATCCGAGGAGCTCACCTGCCAGGCCGCCGAAACCACCTTCGAGGACCTCTCCAGCGCCCTCGGAGAATTGCGCGTGGGTCTGATCCACGGACGCATGAAGGCGCCCGAGAAAGCCGCGGTGATGGCCGAGTTCAAGGCCGGCAACCTGCAGCTGCTGGTGGCCACCACGGTGATCGAGGTGGGGGTCGACGTGCCCAATGCCAGCTTGATGATCATCGAGAACCCGGAGCGCCTGGGCCTGGCGCAACTGCACCAGTTGCGTGGCCGGGTCGGTCGCGGCAGTGCCGCCAGCCACTGCGTGCTGCTCTACCATCCACCGCTTTCACAAATCGGTCGTCAACGCCTGGGCATCATGCGCGAGACCAACGACGGTTTCGTCATCGCCGAAAAGGATCTGCAACTGCGTGGCCCCGGGGAAATGCTCGGTACACGCCAGACCGGATTGCTGCAGTTCAAGGTCGCCGACCTGATGCGCGATGCCGACTTGCTACCGGCGGTACGCGATGCTGCCCAGGCGCTGCTGGAGCGCTGGCCGACCCACGTCAGCCCGCTGCTGGAACGCTGGCTGCGCCACGGCCAGCAATACGGTCAAGTGTGAACCAACCCTCAGTTAGTGAACCATTGGAATGACCAAGCTGGTTATACTGGTCACATTGTAGAAGAACGGATACCACGCCATGACAGAAGTTGCCCTCGCCACTGCAACCCCGCACGCGCCATCTGTCATCCGGTTGCTGCTCGGCAAGCTGGCCATCGGCTATAACGAAGTCATCGACCATCCAGAGCTGCCAGCCGCGCGTAAAGTCCAGGCGGTATTGCTGGATGACGCCGTCGGCGCGCTGATGGTGCTGTTCCCGCAGAGCCAGTTGCTGGACCTGAACCGCCTGGCCGAACTCACTGGCCGGCGCCTGCGATCGGTTGCCACCGAACGCCTGGAGCGCATGCTCGGCAAGCACAGCCTGAGCCTGTTGCCCGGCCTGCCAGCCCTGACCAGCTCCCCCTGCCTGTACGAAGAGAGCCTGCTGCACGAACCCAGCCTGCTGATCCATTCGGGTGAGCCGGGCGTGCTGCTGGAAATCACCCGCGAAGACTTCAAGAGCATGCTCAGCAAGGCCAGCGCCGGCACGTTCGGCGAGTCGCTGGGCAGCATTCGTCCCAACCTCGACCGCCCGGATGACGACCGCGAGGAGATCTCCCAGGCGATGCAGGCCTTCACCGCGCGGCGCATCCAGCAACGCCTGGAAGCCACCATCGAGATCCCGCCCCTGGCGGAAACCGCACAGAAGATCATCAAGCTGCGGGTCGACCCCAACGCCACCATCGACGACATCACCGGCGTGGTGGAAACCGACCCGGCCCTCGCCGCACAAGTGGTGAGCTGGGCGGCATCGCCCTACTACGCCTCACCGGGCAAGATTCGCTCGGTGGAGGACGCCATCGTCCGCGTGCTGGGTTTCGACCTGGTGATCAACCTGGCGCTGGGCCTGGCCCTGGGCAAGACCCTGAGCCTGCCCAAGGACCAGCCACAGCACGCCACGCCGTACTGGCAGCAATCGATCTACACCGCCGCCGTGATCGAAGGCCTGACCCGCGCCATGCCTCGCCCCCAGCGCCCCGAAGCCGGCCTGACCTACCTGGCGGGCCTGTTGCACAACTTCGGCTACCTGCTGCTGGCCCACGTGTTCCCGCCCCATTTCTCGCTGATCTGCCGGCACCTGGAGGTCAACCCGCACCTGTGTCACAGCTACGTCGAGCAGCACCTGCTGGGCATCAGTCGCGAGCAGATCGGGGCCTGGCTGATGCGCTACTGGGACATGCCGGACGAGCTCTCCACCGCCCTGCGCTTCCAGCACGACCCGAGCTACGACGGCGCCTACGCCGAGTACCCGAACCTGGCCTGCCTGGCGGTGCGCCTGCTGCGCAGCCGTGGCATCGGTTCCGGCCCGCGCGAGGACATTCCCGACGCCCTGCTCGAACGCCTGGGCCTGACCCGTGACAAGGCCGAGGATGTGGTGAGCAAGGTGCTGGAAGCCGAAGTGCTGCTGCGCGAACTGGCCTCGCAGTTCAGCCAGGCCTGATCTTTCTGCAGGCCCTTGCGGCCTGCAGCATCCCTTCAAGCGTCTCTCCTGCGACCGGTCGCGGCATTGCCAACGACGGGTGCGCCAATCCACTCAAGCCTTGGGCTTGGGTTTTCTTGGCTTCAGATACTTGGTCAACCCCTGGAACCAGATCACCAGTGCCGGATTGCCCTTGATCTGGATCGACTTGTCCTGGATCCCGGTCATGAACGCCAGCTGCTTGTTCTTCGCCTGCAGGGTCGCAAAGCCGTAGGCGGCGTCCTTGAAGGCAATGGCGAACGCAGGCTCGGGGTATACACCCGAACGGCTGGTGACACGCTGGTCCTTGACGAAGAAATGCCGAGCAACCTTGCCGTCGAGCGTCTGCAGCTGGAACACCAGCTCCTTGTCGCCCAGCTGTTGCTGGAAAGCAGGATTGTTGCGACTGGCTTTGCCCATCAACAGGCCAAGCACCCAGAGGAGAAAACGAAATTTCATGCGCGGCGCCTCAGTGGAATTATTGGATGGCCGGCGCAGTGTAACCTGTAACGCGTCAAGCGCCAGCCGATCTGTTCGATTGCTCGAAGATCGACTGGCGTTCAACGCTTATAGCGACATCTTGTCAGACAATCACTGACTCAGACGTTCGGGCAAGGCACCGGTGCCCAGTCGCCCAGGTCCGGGTTCTTGCACATGCTGTTGACCTGGGTCTGGCCACTGCTGGCCACCTTGTTGCTCTCGGCCTGCTTGGTCTTGGCCTGCTGCATCGACTTCTCGGTGCTCACCGCTTCCTGGGGCACGGTCGGCAGCTTCGCCTTCGGAGGCGTCTTGCCTTTGCCCTTGCCCTTGCCGGTGGTCACCGGCGTGGTGTCGGCGCTCGCCACCTTGACCACGTCGGTACGCTGCACACCCACTTGCTGCAGGTCCTGCTCGTAGGCCTGGTTGTATTTGCTCAGGTCCTCGCTGGCTCGGCCATTCACGGCGGTGATCAGGTCGTTGGACTCCTTCAGCCCGCTGACGATTTCCGCCAGGCGCTTGCGCCCTTCCACGTCGTTGATGCTGTTGGCCTTGCGGGAGCTGATCAGGCTGTCGAAGGCACGCTGGTAGCAGGTCTGCGAAGCACGGGCATAAGCGGTGCTGCGGTCGATGTCGGCCACGCTCTTGTTGACGTCGGTCGCGTAGGAAGCGATGCGCTGGTTGTCATCGGCAATCTGCTTCTGGCGCTCGGTGTAGTAACCGGCGGCCCCACCGGCCAGGGCACCGCCCGCGGCGCCGATGGCGGCGTTGCGACCGCGATTCTCACCACCGGTCAGGGCACCCAGCAAGGCACCACCGGCAGCGCCCAGGGCGGCACCGGTCACGACCGACTTGGTCATGTCCGAATCAGTGGCACGCAAGTGCTGCACTGGCTCGTAGCAGCTCGGGTAGTACTCGACCTTGGTGGTCGAGGCGACCTTGGACACCGGAGAGGTCGCGCAACCGGTCAATACGGTGCTGAACCCGGCGGCAACCAACAGCAGGTGACGCTTGGACGTTGAAGCAAATGGGTTGCGGGAAAAAAGCATGTTCGTGATCTCGATTAAGTTTGACCAACTCGGCGCGACTCCAGGTCGTCCGAGATCCTCCAGGCTCGACAGACAGCGGCCGGTCATGACTTCTGACCGGTCGATGCGAGCAGTTCCTTCAAAATCGTCGCCGGGTCGGCTCGCCGTTGCTGGCGATAATTCCCGACATGGCGGACGAATAACGTAGCGCGCGTCACCAGGCTCTTGCCGAGCACTGGCTTGCGATTGAGCTCTTCCTTGATTCGTTGAAATTGCGCCTGGATCACCGCGTCGGTGTAACGGGTACCCGTGGCCAGGTTGTCGATGTAGATCGCCACCGCCCCGTCCAGAGCACTGCGGCCGTTGTCGATGGCTTCGGCGAACAGCTTGGCGCTGGGCTCATCCTTGGCATCGAGGGCTTGCTGCTGGCTCTTTTTCAGGTTGGTCAGACGAATGTTGTAGTTGTTGATGGTCTCGGCCACCAGTGCCGAGGACTGAATCAGGTTGCCGGCGGCCTCTTCACGCTGCTGGGCGATCAGCGACACGTTGCGCTTGAGCTCCTCGTTGACCAGCCCCAGTTCGGCCTGCAGCCGTGGATCGACGCTGGCGGCGATGATGCTGTCCAGGCGCTTGGTAGGGTCCTGGGCATCGTCGATGGCATCGGTCAGGGACGCCAGGCGGCCTTCCTTCTGCCACTGGGCAAACAGCTCCTTGTAGCGCGAGCGGGGCGCCGACAAGGCACCGATGGCGACCCGAAAGCCGGTGGTCTCGTTGCTCTGCTCGGTGCCGTCGGCGCCGAACAGCGGATATTCGCGGCGCATGCCGGTGAACAGCGTGCCCTCGCCTTCCAGGTAGTTGCCGCCCTTGACCACGAAACCGCCATAGGTGCCCTGGCGCCGCCCGGCATGCACCAACTGGAACGACTCCTGGACCATCTCGGCGGCGTTGCCGATCACGTCGAACAAGCCAATGGGGTTGGGCTGCTTGGTACCGATGGGCATCAGCCGCGCGGCCTGGCCAGTACCACCGGCCACCTGGTTGAACACTGCCCAGTCGGCCAGCGGGCCGTCGCTCTCGCTGCCCTCCAGGCGGCGGGGGAACAGCCGGCCTTCCAACTCCTGGCGGCTCACGGCCTGGCCGCCGCGGGCGGCGTACTCCCATTCCACTTCAGTGGGCAGGCGCACGAAACCCAGGCCGCCGTCCTCGGCGGAGTTGCCCCGCCCGCTGACCGGCAGCAGGTCGCGGTGATTCTTCATCAGCCAGGCGCTGTACACCGCGGCGAAACGCTCGGCCTCGAAGCGCGACAGCTTGACCTTGGGCAGGCGCCCCTGCATGCCCTCCGGCGCCTCGCAGGCCGGAGCCGGCTCGCCACTGGCCAGGGACTGCGCCTGGGCCATCACCTGAGCATACTGGCGAGCCGTGACCTCGTACTTGCCGATGAAGTACATCATTGGCTTGAGCGGTATCCCGGCGCCGGTCTTGGGCAACAGCGGGCCAATGGTCTTGGCCCAGGGCCCCGGCAGGTCCTTGAGGGTGAACTGGCCGTTGATGTAGTCCCGCCGATAGCCGGAAATGAACGACTGCTGATAACCGCTCTCGCCCTCGGAGAAGGGATAGCCAAGGTTGATTTCGCGATCGTCCAGGGTGCCCTGGGCAAGCACATAGACGTAGCGGAACAGCATCTGGCCGTCGCATGGCAGCGGCAGGCTGACGTCACCGGCCAGGGGCTTGGGGTTGTCCATCTTGTTGTCGGGCTCTTCGGCCCACACGGCGCCGGCCAGGGTCATGGCCAGCAGGGTGCTGATCAACTTATACATCGCGAATTCCTTCACAGGCTTCAATGCGCGCCACCCGCCAGCCGCCCAGCGCGGCGGCCAGGGTGCTGACGCCCAGCGTCGCCAACAGGGCCAGCCCGTAATGGACCGGCAGCAGGTGGCTGGCGTACTCGCCCGGCACCTGCATGAACAGATGATTCAGCCCCGCCTGGGCCAGGCCGTACAGCACGCCACTCAACACCGCGGCGAACCCGGCGCTGTACAGCGCCTGGGCCACCACGAACAGTAGCAATGCCCCGGTGGAGAAGCCCAGCAGGCGCAACACCGACAACTCCCGGCGCTTGCGCTCCACCGCCGCCAGGGCACCGGCGAAAATGGCCGCGAAGGCCCCAGCCAGGGCCAACCCGGCAATGATCCAGAACACGATCGACAGGTTGCGGCTCAAGGACTGCACCTGGGCGATGGTCTGGGCCTGGGTCGACACCAGCAGGCCGCGCCCGGCGAAGTACTGACGCAGCGTTTCAACGTCATCGAGGGTCCGCGCATACAGGCGAAACGCCGGATACACCCGTTGCCCGGCCAACGTCGGGGCGCCACCGGCCCAGCCCATGGCCAACACGGCACGGCCGTCGCGATAGTCCTCGGCAGCCTCCAGCAGCTCCAGGGGCGCCAGCAGCGCATCCCGGGCAAAGGCTTCCAGGGGCAGCACGCCCTCGACCTGCACCCGGGTTTGCTGCACCTCGGTGCGCCCCGCCACCTGCCGGCCGAAGCTGGCCTGCAGCCAATCTCCCGGCTGCACCCCGAGCTTCTCGGCGGCGGTCCGACTGAGCAGTACACCGTTCATGCCCTGCAATGCCGGCAGGCGCCCCAGCAACGGGTCCGAGCCTGCGGTAGGAAGCATTTCCACGGTCAGGCCGAGTTCCCCCGAGCCTCGCGACAGATCCGCCGTGGCGGCGATCTGCCGAGTCCTGGGCAAGGCGAACGCCACCTCCGGACGCTGCCTCAGCTCGGCAATGAACTGGGCACTGAAACGACCGCCACCCAGGGGAATGATCTCGCGCACCGTCGGGTCCTTCTCCAGGCGCTCGGTCAGGCTGCTGACCAGGCCGAACTTGAGCCCGAACAGCACCAGCAGCGGCGCGATCACCGCCACCAGGGCCAGCACCGAGCAGGCCGCCAACCAGGTATCGGCCCGATAATCCTGCCAGGCCAGCGCCGCTGTCAGGGCCGCACGCATCAGCACGCCTCCCCGAGGGTCGCGGTGACACCGCCATCGACGTCGCGCTGGCAGGTTATGCGCCGGATCTGCAAGCCATTGGCCCGGGCCAGTGGCTCATCGTGGGTGGCCACCACGCAGCACAGCTGCTGGTCCCGCACTTGCTGCACCAGAAGTTGCATCACCCGCTGGGCATTCAAGGGGTCCAGGGCGGCGGTCGGCTCGTCCGCCAGCAACACCTGCGGACCGTGGGCCAGGGCCCGGGCGCAGCTGACCCGCTGGCGCTGGCCCACCGACAGCGCGGCGGGTTTCTTGTGCAACTGGTCGACGATTTCCAGGCGTTCGGCCAGGCGCCGGGGAATGCCCTCATCGGCCAGCCCAAGCATCTTGCGCGGCAGGCTGATGTTGCCCCGTACATCGAGAAACCCCAGCAGGCCGCCGGTCTGCAACACGTACCCCAGGTGCCGGCTGCGCAATTCGGCCAAGGCGCCATGCCCGGCCTGCTGCCAGATTCCGGCGATATCGAAGGTTGCCCGGTCCGGGGCAAAATCGAAGCGCCGGCTCGAATCCGGTGCCAGTACCAGCGCCAGCAGGTCCAGCAGGGTGCTCTTGCCACATCCGCTGGGCCCTACCACGGCCAGTTGGTCGCCGGCACGCAGCTGCAGCCTGGGGATCACCAGGCTGTAGCGCTGGCGACCCTCGCCGCGACTCTTGCGCACGTCCACCAGGTCCAGCATCACGGCAGGGTCGACAAGGGAACGCGGTACAGCGCATCACCCGGTTCGGCATCGCCAAAGCGCACCCAGTTGGCCAGGTCGTTGTGGAACGTCTCGTAGAGGCGGATCTTCGAATCCAGCTCGTCGATGAAGTCCTCCTGCTCGGCCACGCTCAACGACAACCACAGGTCCTGGGTCATGTTCAGCGACTTGCTGCGGTACGGCAGCCCCTCCAGGTATTCCCCCAGCACGCCGCCATTGGCAAGGTTGCCGCCCTTGCTCAGGGCCGACGGATCGCGGCTCATATAGGCACTGGCGCTGGCGATTTCCTGGAAGAAATCCTTGGGCGAGGTCTGGGTCTTGCGCGCCGCATCGACGATCAGCTTCAGCGACTGCTGCAGATCGTTGAGCTGCAACTTGGTCAGCATCACGCACACCTGGAATGCCGGCAGCGCCGGATTGGTCAGGTCGCGGTCGGCGGTCCAGGCGCTCACCAGTTGCGGTGCCTGGCTGGCGGACTTGTGCCCGAGGAAATCCATGTGCATGGCATAACCGATGGCCGCCGATTTCTCGGCGATGCTCGGGCTCGCCGCCAGCACCGGAACCGCCTGGCTCTGGTTGCCGCGCACCTGATGGACCAGGTCGGCGAACACCGTCCCGATCTCGTCGACCCGCTCGCCGAACTTGCTCACATCGCCACCGGCCACCGGGATGTACAGGTCGCCGATCTTCGGGTTGGCGTCGGCGGTCAGCACCCGGTACTGGGTCTCGGCCTGGGCATGGTTCTTCTTGCCGGCATCGGTGCGCAGGTGCAGGGCATAGATCTTGATCTGCTTGCCCAGGGCCGCCTGGCGCACCTCGGCCTCGTTCATCTGGGTCCGGCTGAAGGGGTCGTTCTTGCGCAGGGCCCCGGCATCGCTGACCAACAGGATCAAGCGGCCGCCGTAGCCCTTCCAGTCCATGCCTTGCACGGCCTGCATGACCCCGGCGAAAGCGTCTTCGTTGAACGAGTGGCTGGACACGCTGGTGGCCTTGACCTGGCCGACCAGCTCCTGGAACCGCTGGGGGTCGCGCCCCTGGTCGAGGGTCACCAGGGTCTTGGCGACGTACTCCAGGCCCGGGGTCTTCTTGATGTTGTTGCGAAAGCCCACCAGGCCGAAGCTGACACTGTCCAGCTCGCCGCGCGCAGCCAGCTTGCCTTGCAGTTCATGCACCACATCACGTACCCGGTCGATGTAGGGCTGCATCGACACCGAGGTATCGACCACCAGCACCACTGCCGTACGGAAGGCATCGCCAGTGGCCTGCGCGCCGGCCAGCGGCTGGCTCTTGCCGCTGCTGTCGCTGATGCTCTGCGGGCTGCTGCCCGGATCGATGGAGGCGACATTGAGCAGCTGCACCGGCTGGCCGTTCTCGTCGAAGCTCTCCTTGGAGTCGAAGATCGGCAACAGGTAGAACTGATCCTGCGGCACCGCGCTGGCATTGGGTTCCAGGGCCAGCACCTGCTGATCGTCCTGAGGGTTCTTCTGGGCATTGAGCAACAGGTTCCTGGCCGCCGACGGGTCCGCCAGCAGGCGCTCCAGCTGGCTGGCCTGGCGCACGAACATCACCGGTGCCCGCCCGGAACGCTCGGTGAACTTGAGCACCAGGCTCTGCTTCCAGTCACTGACCTGGTCCGCCGGCAGCCAGCCGACGCTGCGACCATCGCTGGCCGCGCCCAGGCGCAACCAGGAACGACCGTCGAGGCTCTTGCGCTGATACACGTACAGCACCGAGAACGCCGGTACCGAGCGCCCCGGCGTGGCCCCCGGCTCGCTGGAGAAACTCGCCCCCGGCTTGCTCAGCACCCGCTGGAACAGGGTCTTCTTGCCGGGCATCAGCAGCGGTCGCTGGCCGCCATCGGCATCACCCGCCACCGGCTGGTTGACCGGCGGCGCCACGCTGGACGCACCGCTGGTGCCGGAGGCCGGAGGGCTGGCAACAACCTTTGGCGCAGGCTCCTGGCTGTCCCCGGACAGCCACCAGTAACCGACCCCTGCCACGGCCAGGGCGACTGCCACGGCCACGCCAGCCAGGGCCAGCACCGGGCCCCGACGTTGCCCTGCAGGCTCGGCGCCCTGGGGCGGCAAGCTGGACACGCGCTGGGGCGCAACCACGGGTTCAGGGCGCGGTTCCTGGCGTGGAGCAGGCGGCGGCGCCTGCCGCGGAATCTCGATGGACACCGGCGTCAGCCCGGCCAGGTCGCTGGCCGCCGGCACTTCCCGCGCAGGCAGCGGCAGCGGCTGGATCAGCGTCGCCTCGACCTCCGGGGCCGCCGCCGGCAGGTTGTCCAGGGCCACCAGCAAGGCAGCGGCGTCCGGGTAGCGCTCGGCGGGGTCCTTGGCCAGCAGCTTGCCCAGAATGTGCTGGTAACGGCCGTGGTGCACTGGCAGCTCCGGCAACGGCTCGGTGAGGTGGGCCAGGGCCGTCGACAAGGCATCGGTGCCGTTGTACGGCAGCTTGCCCACCAGGATTTCGTACAGCACCACGCCCAGGGCATAGAGGTCGGCACGCCCGTCGATGTCCTGGCCACGGGCCTGCTCGGGGCTCATGTAGCTCGGGGTGCCGACGGCAAAACCTGCCTGGGTGAACTGGGTGCGGTCATCCAGGGACTTGGCGATGCCGAAGTCCGAGAGCACCGCCGTACCGTCGGCACGGAACAGGATGTTGGCCGGCTTGACGTCACGGTGCACCAGCCCCTGGGCATGGGCATACCCCAGGGCCGAAGCGATCTGGCGGATATAGGTCACGCCCTGCTCCGGGGTCAGCCCGGCGGCGATCCGCTCCTTGAGGGTGCCGTTGGGCAGGTACTCCATGGCCATGTAGTACAGCTCGCCGACATTGCCGATGTCATGGATGGTCACGGTGTGCGGATGGGACAACCGCGCCAGGGTCTTGCCTTCGCGCAGGAAGCGCTCGCAGAAGCTCGGGTCGGCCGCCAGGGACGCAGCCATGACCTTGAGCGCCACCTTGCGCTCCAGGGAACGCTGGGTCGCCAGGTACACGGAGGCCATGGCGCCTTCGCCAATCTCGCCCTGGATGTCAAAGCCGGGAATCACAATGTCCATGGTCAGTTTCCTGCGGCCTTGATCACGATGGCGGTGATGTTGTCCGGCGCGCCCCGGGTCAGGCCCAGGTGGATCAGGCTGCGCACCACATCGTTGGGCTCGCTGTGGCTGAGCACGTCACGCAATTCGAAATCCTCGGCAGTCTTGTTCAAACCGTCACTGCACAGCAGGAAGGTGTCGCCGGCCAGTACCTGCAGGTCGACCTGGGACAGCTCCAGCTGGGCCTCGACGCCGATGGCCCGCGTGACGATGTTGGCCCGTGGGTGGACCCGTGCCTCGGCCTCGCTGAGCAGGCCGCTGTCCTGCAGGTCCTGGACGTAGCTGTGGTCCCGGGAAATGCTTTCCAGCTGTTCGTCGCGCAACCGGTACAGGCGACTGTCACCGGCCCACAGGCAGGCTGCCTGGTCGCCGCGCACCGCCAGCAGGACCACGGTGCTGCCCATCATCGTCACCCCACGATTGGCGGTTTCCTCGCGAACCGCGGCGTTCACCGCTGCCAGGCCGTTGCGCAGCGCGGCAACGTACTGCTCCAGGTTGTCACCGGCCGGCACCGTCCGCAGGCTGTCGACGATCAGGCTGCTGACGTAATCCCCGGCAGCGTGCCCCCCCATGCCATCGGCCACCAGCCACAGGCCGGTTTCCGGCGCTTCGAGCCAGGCATCTTCATTGATTTTCCGCACCATGCCGACATGGCTGTAGCTGGCGGACTGGTAGGACAGTTGTGGCGCTGAACGCATTTAGACGGCACCCTCTTGCCCGAGCAGAAATTGCCCAAAATCATTGGCCGGCGGCAGACCCTGGCAACGCAGCAACATCGGGCTGATGTACTGCGAACCGCGCCCCCACCAGACACTCGCCCCGTCCAGGGCCTGGGCAGCGAGTACCGCGCTCCGGGCCTGTGGGTCATTGACATAGAACCGCTGCAGGCCGGCGAACTGGCTGCCTTCGGCACGCAGTGCCGTAACAGGCGCGCCGAGGGCCTGCAAACCCTCCTCCAGGGCCTCGAAGCTGGCACCTTCGTCGAGGGTCGCCAGGAGCAACTGCTCCACTTGCTCGAACCACAGGTCCGGGCCACCCACCAGGCAGGCCAGGTCTTCACCCGGCTCCAGCAGCGCCGCCACGGTCAGGGGGAAATAGCGCCCGACCCGGTCGATGCTCGGCATCACCACCCCAATCGCCGCCTGGGGTCCGCACACGCCCGGGGCCAGGGCGAAGCGCCACAGCGGGCTGACCAGGTAGGCGTTGAGCCAGTGCTCGCCCATGGCGTTCTGGCTGGCCAGCAGCCCCGCTGCCAACCAGCTGTCCCAGGGACCGATGAAGCTCTGCGGCAGGCCACGGCTGACGAAGTCGCCACGGCTGGCCAGCTTGCCGTACAGGCCGGGCGCCGTCATAGCCGCTCCGGCAGGCTGAAGCCGCTGAGCACCCGGCTCTTGAACGGGTTGAAGGCACTGCTGGCCCGCAACTCATAGGAAATGCTCGCGCCGTCCACCCGCAGCCGCAGGTTGAAGCGATCCGGCGAGTTGGTGGCGGTCAGGTCCGATTGCTCCAGCAGGCGGAACCAGGCCCACGGGCCATCCAGGGTGATCCCCGAACGCCCACTGGCCGACGGCGGCATGATCGACAAGCGCACCACGCCAATGCTCCCCGGGTTCGGCCACTGCATGGCCACCGGCCGGCTCGGGCCGTGGTCATAGCTCAGTTGCTGGCCGTCGAGGTCGAGGAGGAACTGGCTGATATTGGCGTCCATCTCCACCGGCTTGAGCTCGAAACGCACGGCTGGCTGGGTGCCGCCGCTGGAGCGGAAGAACGCATCGCGAATGTTCGAGGCCCGCTGGAAGGTCTGCAGCACTCCAGGGGATATCCCCAGCTTCTGCGCCGCTCCCGGCTGCCAGCTCCAGGTGGTGGTGGAGGTGTTGACGTAAGGCTGCAGGTACTTGCGGAAGTAGCTGTCCATCACCCCGCCCGCACCGAAGAACTGGCCGAAGTCTTCCAGGGTCGCGTCCCGCGAGCTGCCCGGCGACATCGGGTAGCGGCCGCTCAGGGACTGGCGATAGACATTCACCACCTCGCTGACCCAGGCCGCGTTCAGTTGATTGCGAACCCCGCCCATCATGGTGTTGGTGGTGGAACCGACCACCGACTTCACCAGCCCCTGCACCAGCGGCGGCTGGCGTGCGGCCGTCAGGCTGACCCGTGCCGCCGCGGCGCTGGCCTGGTTCTTGGCCTCGCCCAGCAAGGCATCGCCGCTGGCGCCGACCATGGCACTGACCTGCACGTACAGGGCGTTCATGTCCGCCAGCAGCCCATCGATGGCCGCCGGCTCACCCTCGCCCTTGCTCACCAGGCTGATCAGGTCGGCGAAATGCAGGCTCACCGGGTCTTCGTTGGCCACGGCCGCCGGACCCGCCGTCTGCTCCTGGCCCAACAGCGAACCCAGGCGCTGCTTGAGCTGGTCGACCCCGCCCTCGACCTTCTGGCCCTGGGCTGCCAACAGGCGCTCTTCCTGCTGCAGGTCGGTTTCCTTGGACACGGCCACCAGCAGCTTCTTCAAGGGCGAGCTGGGGCCGGAGATGATCCGCAGCACATCCGCGGCCTGGGCCACGCTGGTGATCGGCACGAAGTCGATGTCCGCCAGCAGGGCGTCCCACTGGCGCAGGTAGTCCTGGAAGTACAAGCGGCGCACGTCGGCCGCCAGGCTGACGACATTCTGCTGCTCGGCCTGGTCGCGGCCCAGTACCCACTGCTCCTCGGCCAGGGTACCGGCCTGGTTGACGCTGGCCAGCAGGAAGCCCTCGCGATAGCCCTTGGCGGTGAACAGGCCGCTCAGCGGCTCGCTCAACGGCTTGCCACTCTTGCGGGTGAACACCAGCGCCGCATCGCGGCCCCCGGCTTCGCTCAGGCGAAAGTCCGGCACGCCGGCCGGCAGCTTGGCGCGCTTGACTCGGTCGTAGACTCGCTGGGCCACCGGCAGTTGTTGCAGTTGGCGGCGCAGGTCATCGATCAGGCGCTGGTCCAGGCGGGCATTGGGCGGATGCTTCTCGAACAGCGCCTGCAAATGCCCGGTCAGGGCCTGGCGCTGGTCGGGCGGCAGCTCGCGGGACAGGGTCTGGTCCCAGTCCAGGGTGATCCAGGCCTTGATGAAATCGGCGTCGTAGTGCTCGTTGTCCGCCAGCATCAGATAGGCCTTGAGCCCCTCGTAGAGGAAGTCCGAGTTGCCGCCGCTGTGCAACTGCTCCTCGATGCGAGTCATCAGGCGCGGGGCGAACACCGCCACCAGCAGCTTGCGATAGACACTGGCGGATTCGGCTTCGAGCATGTCGCCCTGGTACAGGCCCAGGCCCTCGGCCCAGCCCGGTGCATCGCCGGCCAGGTTGCGGGTCGCGTTGAGCAGCGGCAGCACCGCCAGCACATCGCGCTGGGCCGGGCTGAGGTTCTGCACGCTCTGGCGCACTGGCGCCACGCGCTGGTCGACCTGGGCGATGTAGTTCTGGTTGGCCCGGTAGCTGACGATCCACAGGGTGCCGACCACCAGCACCAGGGCCACGGTGGCCGCCAGGGCGCCGCGAGCGATCCATTTGCGCCGCCGCTCGACCTTGGGGTTGACCCCCACCAGGCCGCGCTCGGCAAAGGCCACGGCGCTGAACAGTTTCTCGATGAAGTAGCTGCGCCCGGTGCCGGTCTGGCGCGCCAGATGCTGGCGGTCCAGGTTCATGCTCTGGGCCATGGCGCCGATCAGCCGGTCGATGGGACTGCCTTCCTGGGTACCACTGGTGAAGTACACCCCGCGCAGCAGCACCCGCTCCTCGAAGGCATTGGGCTTGAACACGCCCTCGAGGAAACTCTGCAACGACTCCTTGAGCGCTGCGAACTGCTGCGGGAAGCCGTAGATCAGGTCGCGCCGCGCCGGGTCGCGTTCCTGTTGCAGGCGCTCCACCAGCCGCTCGTTGAGGCGCTGTTCCAGGGCCGCCAGTTCCGCCGGCAGGTGGGCCAGGGGGCTGTCGTTGCTCTTGCCGTCGTCCAGGGCGAAGGTCATGCCCCAGACCTGGGCCCGCTCTTCCTTGCTCAGGGAGTCGAAGAACTCCATGAACCCCGGCACGAGGTCGAGCTTGGTCAGCATCAGGTAGATCGGGAAGCGCACGCCCAGCTGGGTGTACAGCTCCTGGATGCGCAGGCGGATCGCCGCCGCATGGGCCGCCCGCTCCGCCTCGCTGCCCAGCAGCAGGTCGGACAGGCTGATGGCCACGAAGGCGCCATCGATGGGCCGCCGCGAACGCTGGGTCTTGAGCAGGTCGAGAAAGCCCAGCCAGGCGGCCTTGTCGACATTGGCGTGGCTGTCCTGGGTGGTGTAGCGGCCGGCGGTGTCCAGCAGCACGGCCTGGTCGGTGAACCACCAGTCGCAGTTGCGGGTACCACCGACGCCACGCACGGCGCCGGCGCCCAGCTGCGCTGCCAGCGGGAAGTGCAGGCCGGAGTTGACCAGCGCAGTGGTCTTGCCCGAACCCGGCGGACCGATGATCACGTACCACGGCAGTTCATAGAGGTTGCGCCGCTCGTCACCGCCTAGCTTGGCCTTCTTGAGCAGCACCAGGGCTTCGTCCATGCGCTGGCGCAGGGCGGCCAGCTCTTCGGCAGTGGCCAGGCTGTCCGGGTCCGGCGGGATGTCGGCCGCCAGGCTCTGCAACACCTTGGCCGCATGCCGGCGGGCCTGGATGATGCGAAACACCCGGTAGGCGATCCACACCGCGAAAATGAAAATGATCAGGGCCCAGCGCCGGCCTTCCGGCACCAGGAACTCCAGCAGCGGGCCGATGAACCAGATGATCAGGCTCAGGGCGATCAGGCCCAGCAGCGGGATCACCCAGCGAATCACAAAACTGAAAAACGCCTTCACTCGACCCCCTCCGCCAATACGCTGATTTCTACCCGACGATTGCGCGCCCGCCCTTCGGCGGTGGCATTGGTTGCCAGCGGCTCGGTGTCGCTGCGGCCTTCGGCGCTGAAGCGCGCGGGCTGTCCGGTCTTCGCCACGAGGATCTCCAGCACCGACTCGGCGCGGGCCTGGGACAGCTTCCAGTTGGACGGGAACCGCAAGGTGGCGATCGGCCGGTTGTCGCTGTGACCGGTGATCCGCACCTGGCCCTTGACCTTGCGCACGGCGTCGGCGATGCGCAGCATCAGCGGCTGGTAGTCGTCGCGGATGCTGGCACTGGCCGAGGCGAACAGCTCGTCGCCGCGGATGGTCACCACCGAGCGATCAGCAGTGTCTTCCACCGCCACTCGCCCAGCACGGATATCGTCGGCCAGGAACCCCGCCAGGCGTGGACGTTCCACCACCTTTGGCTGGATCACCGGGCGGTCCAGGGTCTGCACCGGGATCTCGCCCAGGGCATGGATGTTCTTGAACACCGGCTCGGCATCCGCCGCCAGCTTCAGGCGCAGGCCGAACAGCAGCGCCAGCAGCAGCGCGACACCGATGGCGATGCCGACCCAGGGCGGCATGAACTGGGCCAGGCGATCCCGGGCCACGGTCACGCCGCGCCAGTGCGGCGAAAGCTCGCGCTCATGCTCGCCGCGGGCACTGCGGATGGTCGCAGCCGTGCGCTCGCGCAGGGCCTCGAGCTGGCTGCGCCCGTCGATCATCACCCGATAGCGGCCTTCGAAGCCCAGGCACATGCACAGGTACAGGAGTTCCAGCAGGTACAGGCGCTCGCGCGGACTCTGCAGGCAGTGTTCCAGCAGCTGGAAGACCTTCTCGCCACCCCAGGCTTCGTTGTGCACGGTGATCAACAAGCTCTGCTTGCCCCAGTCACTGGTGCTGCCCCAGGGCGTGCTCAGCACGGCCTCGTCCAGGGCGGTGCACAGCGCATAGCGAGCCAGCAGCACGTCATTGCGCGGCACGCCTGCGGCCTCGGCACGTTCCTCGAACTGGCGCAGGTAGGCCAGCAACTGCGCCCGCAGGCTGGCCGGCGCCGGGTGCGCCAGGGTGCTGCGCAGGCGAGTGAGCAGCGCCAGCAACGGGCCGGCGGCGCTCTCCAGGGGGTTCAGGCCCCGGGCCTGGCCGGCCGCCAGCGGCGCCGATGGCATCGCCAGGGACGGTGCCGGCGCAGGTGCCGGGCGACCAGGCTCGGGCGCGCGACCACCGGGGCGCGGCATGAATTGGGTACGGTCGTTGGGCGGGGACGGCTGCCCTGCCGAATCGTCGAACGGATGCATCGCGACTTATCCTCGAATGGCCCAGAAGGCCAGGTTCAACCCCGGGAATTCCCCGGCAACGTGGAACGCAAAGCCACCGGAATGAGCCAGCTGCTTCCAGTGCTCGCTGCCGCGATCGAGTTCGTAGTACGTGGAGCCTGCGTGGTACGGCAACTGGCGTGGCGCCACCGGCAGCGGCAACAGGCCGATGCCCGGCAGCTGCAAGTTGACCAGGTCGCGAATGTGCTCCACCGAACCGACCTTGCTCTGCTGGGCAAAGCGCCCGCGCAGGGTCTCGCCCGGCACGTCGGCGCGCACCACCAGGATGAAACTGGCGTTGTCCAGCAAGGTACGGTCGGCCAGCATCGCCACGTGCACACCGTAGGCCTTCTCGACGATCGGAATCGGTGTCGCCTTGCTGTCGATCAGCATCGACAGGGCTTCGCGCAGCGCCTGCATCACCGGGGCGTAACTGAACGCCAGCTCGTCATGCTGGTACTGCGGATACTCCGCCGGGCGCCGGTTGCTGCTGGAGAAGGTGGAAAACTCGCCAGCCAGGCTCACCAGCTCGCTGTACAGGCGCTCCGGATGCAACGGGCTGATCTGGTTCAGGTGGCTGACCAGCGGCTGCGCGCGGTTCACCAGTTGCAGCAGCATGAAGTCGGCGATTTCCGAAGCGCCGCCTGCCCCCGAGGCCACCACGCGTCCGGCCAGGGCCTCGCCACGCTGGTGCAGCAGGCCCAGCAGCTCGCTGCGAAAGGCACTCAGCGGCTTGGAGGCCGCCACGTCCAGCAACGGCGGGATGTAGCTGTCGTCCAGCACCAGGGCACGGTCGGCGCGCTTTTCCTTGACCCGCACCACACCGACGGCGGCGTAGTCGTTGAGGCCATCCTGGGCCGTGAGCAGGCGCAACGCGCGGGAGCCCACGGCCACCGGCGCGCGGTTCTCGAAGGGCGCGTTGTCGTCACGTACCTCGCGGACCTGGCTCAGGTAGCGCGCGCCACCCAGCTCCTCGCCTTCATCCACGGTGTCGCGGGCGCCGGCGCGCTTGAGCGGCAGGGCCAGGTACACCAGGCCATCGCGCAGGTTGTCATCGATGCTCAGCGGGCTGGGCGCCAGGTCGTCATGGGGAATATTGAACGGCGTGCCGTCGGGCAACAGCCCGCGGGCGCTGATGATGGCCAGCTTGCCCTGGGCCAGCAGGCCCTGGTCGATGCGCAGCTCGGAGAACCCCCAGGCGCCGGCCGACAGCGGACGGTTGCGGGCGTCGATGAGGTTTTCCAGGTAACGGTCGTGCTGCTGGAAGTGCTGGGTTCCGATGAACATGCCTTCCGACCAGACCACTCGATTGTTCCAGGACATGGTTGCTCCGATTGCCTATTGGTCAGGGCTGGATGGGGACGCCGCGAGTTCGGCGCTGACCGCGCGCAGGTCGAGGCTGATCTGATATGCGTTGTTCAGGCGCGGCGCGGTGTTGACGCTGACCCGCCACAGGGCCCGGTCGATCTCGCGAAAACCCACCAGCAACCCGACCTGGCGGGTGGCCGGGTCCAGGGTGCGCTTGAGGGTGAACTGGTCGCCGGGCTGCACCAGCACTTCGTCCTGGTCGATCAGGTCGGGACCCAGGGTGGCCGCGGCCCGTTCCGCCAGGGCGAAGTAGTCGGCACGCATGAAGGCTGCCGGGTTCTTCAGCTCGAAGATCCGCACCCGCACCGGCGTGCTGCTGCCATCAGGGCTGGGGTTGAGCCCGGGCGTCGCCTGGAAGTGCAGCTCCACCGAGGTGGCGCCGGGTCCGTCCTTGGCCGGCTCGGCGGCGGGTGGCGGGGTGTCCTTGGCACAAGCCACCAGTACCAGCATGGCGACCAATGTCAGCAATCGTTGAATCATCCTGCGTCCTCAATGACGTATCAGCTGTCCGTGTATCCGTATGGGGTTCCAGGCGCGCTCAGGAGCGGCGCAGCCGGTGGGTATGTTCTTCGTAGGCGCGGCTGAACTCGCGGCCGAAGAGGTCCTGGAAATCATCCTGGGCCTCACGTGAAATCTGATTGTAGAGCGCGGTGAACTGCTGCCAGTTCTGCGCCTGGCGCGAGCCGCTGAAAAGATTGCCCAGGCCGCCTGGCTTGTTCATGCGGGCTTCCAGCTCGCCGGGCTCGAAACGCCCGAGCAGGTGCTTGATGGCCGCCTCCACGCCGGCCATGACCGCCAGCTGGTGGGCCCGCAGGTCGTCGAAACTGTCCTGCACCGCCTGGTCAGGGGCCATGAATGCCTGGTTGCTGTGACGCAACAGCAAGAGCATCGCCTCATCGACATTGGGGGCGAACTTCAGCGGGTTGTTCTCCACCGGGCGAATCATCGTCTGCTGCATGCGAAATTCGCCCTTGAGGCTGCTGCGGGCGCGCAGTACGTCGATCAGCCCCTCGACCATCAGGCGATAGCTGCGCCCCAGGTTTTCCATCTGTGCCTGGGCCTGTTGCGGGTCGATACGCAGGTGGTCGAGCCCGGCGCCACGCAGGAACGCCTGGAGCAAGTCTGTCTGTGGCGCAGGCTCGGCGGCGGGCGCACTGGCCACGGGCGTCACCGGGGCGACGGGCGCGACAGGTGCAACCGGCGCAGCGGCTTGCGGTTGCGGTTGCGGTTGCGGTTGCGGTTGCGGTTGCGGTTGCGGTTGCGGTTGCGCAGAGGGTGCGTCAAAACCCGCCAGGTCGGCGAACGGCGTCGCGACAGGCGGCACCCCTGGCGCGAACTCGGGCAGCGGCGCGGGTGCGGGGCGGGCCGGCGTCTCGCCGAACAGATCCCAATCCTCGGGGATCGTGGCCGCACCCTGGGGTGCCGGAGCAGGCGGTGCAACCTGGGGCACGGGTTGCGGGATGGCCGTCGGGGTCGGAGGACGGAAGTCGTGCTGTTCGGCCGGGACGTGATCGGGCTGAGTGGCCGGCGGAGTCGCGCTCGGGCTCAGGAAGTCGAAAAGGTCAGGAAAGGTGTCCTGGGCCGACGCGCCCTGGAAATGCGCCACCGGCGCCATGGAAATCGGCTCGATGGGCGCAGGCGCCGACGACTGGCGGCCCATCAGCGCTTCGAAACTGTTGGCATTGTCCCCGGCAAACGCCTCGACCTGGGAACGGCTTAGATTGAAATCGATTCGTGCACTGATCTCGTAATCGCCAATCCGGATAGTCTCGCCATCTTCCAGTAGCTCGCTGGTGCCTCGGCGCATGCGAATACCGGCGCGGACCAACTCCACACCATTAGTACTGTTATCGGTCAGATAATAGCGACCATCCTTGTATTGGATGACGCAGTGTCGCGCGGAGACTAAACGCTCGGGATCAGGAAGTACCCAGTCATTATCAGAACTACGGCCAATTGCCATCATGCCCTGGTCCATTAGTTTCTCAGGGCATTGACCGGGGGTAATCTTATGATAACTAGTGATAGTCAGACACAGCGACATCGCGCCTCCTTGCTGTACTTCCGCGTGCGAACCGGCGTCGGGAAAAAAGTTCCGTAAAAATATGAAAAGCCCGCAAAAAATCCCTTAAACCGCGCCGTTCACAGCATCATCGCTCAACTTAATCTACACAGATGACAAAAGCCTTTTTTTGCACCTCAATCTGACCCACCGGTCAAGGAGTCAATAAGGCGACATAACGCTGTCATGCAGGGCGAATAGCTTACCTTGACAAGGCACAACTACTACACCAAAAATGCACAACTTCTTGAACACGGATGATGGCTCACTAGTATCAACGAGTCCATATAAACCAAGAAATGTGCGCGAGTTCACAAACAAACTAGTGCATTAACTGCCTGACTGTCCTGCAGGCCGATAGGGAGATCAAACCAGGTGGATGTACCGATGTTGCTCACCGCGATTTCAGCAACTTCGCCATGCGGCGAAGACCTGGAATATGACGCGGATTTCTTGCACCTGGAGCGGTCTGCCCAAGGCCAGCCGGAGCGCAGCATGGGCGACTCGATCCTCCCGGCCGAGCCGCCGGAGTGGCGCAGCGTCCAGCAGCAAAGCCTGGACCTGCTGTCGCGCAGCAAAGACCTGCGCATCACTCACTTCCTGTTGCAGAGCACCCTGGCCCTCGAAGGCCTGCCAGGCCTGGCCACCAGCCTCGAACTGATCGACGGCCTGCTGCGCGACTACTGGGCAGACCTGCATCCACGCCTGGACGCCGACGACGACAACGACCCCACCGTGCGTATCAACGCCCTCGCCGGCCTGGCGTCCGATACCACCATCGGCCTGCTGCGCGAAGCCATGCTCACACGATCCCGGACCTTCGGCCCGGTCAGCCTGCGCGCCGCCCTGAACGCAGCCGGCCTGCAGCACTTTTCCGGCGAGAGCCTGGGCGCCGACCATCTGGCCGGCGCCTTGCAAGACAGCGACCCCTCGCACCTGGAAGCCATTCGCACTGCCTTGAGCAACGCTCGCTCGGCAGCCGAATCCATCGAGAAGCAAGTCAGCGAACAGGTCGGCTCCGCCAGCGGCGTGGACCTCAGCGCCCTCAAGCAGCCGCTGCGCCTGGCACTCCAGGTGCTGGGCCAGCACGCCCCGCAGGGCGCCGAAGCGCCTGCTGAAGCAGCAGCCCAGGACCCGGCCCAGGAAGGTTCCAGCGCGCCAGCGGCACAGCCCCAACCGCGCACTAGCACAGAGATCAGCAGCCGCGACGACGTGCTGCGCAGCCTCGACCGACTGCTGGCGTACTACAGCCGCCACGAGCCTTCGAGCCCGCTGCCGGTTTTGCTCAACCGGGCCAAGAACCTGGTCAACGCCGACTTCGCGGCCATCGTGCGTAATCTGATCCCCGATGGCATGTCCCAATTTGAAAACCTGCGCGGCCCCGAATCCGACTAATCCCGGGCGGACCGATCAGTAACGTCAACGGCAATCACCGACCGACGCCAACACCGTCGCAGCAGCGACCAGGAGCACAACGTGGCGAAGCAAAGTTCTCAGAAGTTCATCGCGCGCAACCGCGCGCCCCGGGTACAGATCGAATACGACGTCGAGCTCTACGGCGCCGAGAAGAAGGTCCAGCTGCCCTTCGTCATGGGTGTCATGGCCGACCTGGCGGGCAAGCCTGCCGAGCCCCTGGCCCCGGTGGCCGACCGCAAGTTCCTGGAGATCGACGTCGATAACTTCGACTCGCGCCTCAAGGCCATGCAGCCGCGCGTGGCGTTCCATGTGCCCAACGAGCTGACCGGCGAAGGCAACCTGAGCCTGGACATCACCTTCGAGAGCATGGACGACTTCAGCCCTGCGGCGGTGGCGCGCAAGGTCGACTCGCTGAACCAGTTGCTGGAAGCCCGCACCCAGTTGGCCAACCTGCTGACCTACATGGACGGCAAGACCGGCGCTGAAGAAATCATCATGAAAGCCATCAAGGATCCGGCGTTGCTCCAGGCCCTGGCGAGTGCGCCAAAGCCTGTGGACTCCGAGCCGAACGCTTAATCAGGACCAACGATCATGACCGAATCGATGCGTGACAATCAGGCCCAGCCTGGCACCACCGAGCAAGCCAGCGAGTTCGCCTCGCTGCTGCTGCAAGAATTCAAGCCCAAGACCGAACGCGCCCGTGAAGCCGTGGAAACTGCGGTACGCACCCTGGCCGAGCAGGCCCTGGCGCAGACCGACCTGGTGTCCAACGATGCGATCAAGTCGATCGAGTCGATCATCGCCGCCATCGACGCCAAGCTCACCGCCCAGGTCAACCAGGTGATCCATCACCCGGAATTCCAGCAGCTGGAAAGCGCCTGGCGCGGCCTGCACTACCTGGTCAACAACACCGAGACCGACGAGCAACTGAAGATCCGCGTGCTCAACATCTCCAAGCCGGAGCTGCACAAGACCCTGAAGAAATTCAAGGGTACGGCCTGGGACCAGAGCCCGATGTTCAAGAAGATGTACGAAGAGGAATACGGCCAGTTCGGCGGCGAGCCTTACGGCTGCCTCGTGGGCGACTACTACTTCGACCAGTCGCCACCGGACGTCGAGTTGCTGGGCGAGCTGTCCAAGGTCTGTGCGGCCATGCACTCGCCGTTCATCTCCGCAGCATCGCCGACCGTGATGGGCATGGGCTCGTGGCAGGAACTGTCGAACCCGCGCGACCTGACCAAGATCTTCACCACTCCGGAGTACGCCGGCTGGCGCTCCCTGCGTGAATCGGAAGACTCGCGCTACATCGGCCTGACCATGCCGCGCTTCCTGGCGCGCCTGCCCTACGGTGCCAAGACCGATCCGGTGGAAGCCTTCGCCTTCGAGGAAAACACCGACGGCGCCGACAGCTCCAAGTACACCTGGGCCAACGCGGCCTACGCCATGGCGGTCAACATCAACCGCTCGTTCAAGCACTTCGGCTGGTGCTCGCGGATTCGCGGCGTGGAGTCCGGCGGCGAGGTGGAGAACCTCCCGGCCCACACCTTCCCCACCGACGACGGTGGCGTGGACATGAAGTGCCCGACCGAGATCGCCATCTCCGACCGTCGCGAGGCCGAACTGGCGAAGAACGGCTTCATGCCGCTGCTGCACAAGAAGAACACCGACTTCGCAGCCTTCATCGGTGCCCAGTCACTACAGAAACCGGCCGAGTACGACGATCCGGACGCCACCGCCAACGCCAACCTGGCGGCGCGCCTGCCGTACCTGTTCGCCACCTGCCGCTTCGCCCATTACCTGAAGTGCATCGTGCGCGACAAGATCGGCTCCTTCAAAGAGAAGGACGAGATGCAGCGCTGGCTGCAGGACTGGATCCTCAACTACGTCGACGGCGACCCGGCGCACTCCACCGAAACCACCAAGGCCCAGCACCCGCTGGCCGCGGCGGAGGTGGTGGTCGAGGAAGTCGAAGGCAACCCGGGTTACTACAACTCCAAGTTCTTCCTGCGCCCGCATTACCAGCTCGAAGGACTGACCGTTTCGCTGCGCCTGGTATCCAAGCTGCCATCGGCAAAAGGCGCCTGACCCAACCTGTAGCCACTGCCTGCTCTGCGGCAGTGGCGACAACGCTGAATAAACATCGTGGCCAATGCCACACAGGGAGAAAACATGGCTGTTGATATTTTCATCAAGATCGGTGACATCAAGGGCGAGTCCATGGACAAAGCCCACAAGGACGAGATCGACGTGCTGAACTGGAGCTGGGGCATGTCCCAGTCCGGCAACATGCACGTAGGCGGTGGCGGCGGCGCGGGCAAGGTCAACATCCAGGACCTGTCGCTGACCAAGTACGTCGACAAGGCATCGCCGAACCTGATGATGCACTGCTCCAGCGGCAAGCACATCGACAAGGTGCGCCTGACCGTGCGCAAGGCCGGCGGCGAGAGCCAGGTCGAGTACATGATCATCGACCTGGAAGAAGTGCTGATCACCTCGCTGAGCACCGGCGGTTCGGGCAGCGATGACCGCCTGACCGAGAACATCACCCTGAACTTCGCCCAGGTGATGGTCGAGTACCAGCCGCAGAAAGCCGACGGCACCAAGGACGGCGGTCCGATCAAGTACGGCTGGAACATCCGTTCGAACACCAAGCGCTGATCCGCTGCGGCCGCGTCGCAGGTGGCAAGCGCCCCGGGGTTCACCCCGGGTCGCGCCGCCTGCGGCAGCGGCCACAGGCTTGTGCGTTTGAGGCTGCATCCATTTACCTGACGTTCTGCCTGCGCAATCCGATCCTGGAGCGAACCCCTTGGTAACCGACATCGCCGCCCGCGATCGCTTGCAACCTTCCCTGCTGGATCGTCTGACCGACGACGACCCCGGCAACCTGAAAGAAAGCCCCGACAAACGCGTGTTGTCCCTGAGCCAGCTCAAGGCTTCGGTACTGCGCGACCTGGCCTGGCTGCTCAACACCACCTCATTGCTCGAAGCCGACGCTACCCTGCATACCCCCGCCGGCTCCTCGGTGGTCAACTACGGACTACCCGCCCTGGCTGGCTACAGCGCGTCGAGCATCGATATCCCGGCCCTGGAAAACCTGATCCACCAGGCCATCGCCACCTATGAACCGAGGATCCTGCGCAGCACCCTGAGGGTCCGCGCGCGCACTGCGCCCGGCGAGATGAACCACAACGCCCTGAGCTTCGAGATCGAAGGCGACCTGTGGGCCCAGCCGATGCCCCTGCGCCTGCTGCTGCAAACCGACATGGACCTGGAGTCCGGGCACGTCCGGGTGGTCCAGGGCGATTCCCGGAGGCGCTCATGAACCCGCGCCTGCTGGAGCTGTACAACCAGGAACTGCACCACGTGCGCGAAAGCGCCGCGGAGTTCGCCAAGGAATTCCCGAAGATCGCCAGCCGCCTGACCCTGTCGGGGATGGACTGCGCCGACCCCTATGTCGAGCGCCTGCTGGAAGGTTTCGCCTACCTGACTGCACGGGTGCAGCTCAAGCTCGACGCCGAGTACCCGACCTTCACCCACAACCTGCTGGAGATCGCCTACCCGCACTACCTGGCGCCGACCCCGTCGATGACCGTGGTGCAACTGCAGGCCGATCCCGACGAAGGCAGCCTGAGCAGCGGCTTCACCCTGGAGCGCGATACCAGCCTGCGTGCGGCACTGGGCCGCGACACCCAGACGTGCTGCGAGTACCGCACCGCCCACCCCGTGACCCTGTGGCCACTGAAAGTCAGCCAGGCTGAGTACTTCGGCAACCCGACAGCGGTGCTCGGACGCCTGGCCGCCAGCGAGCCCAAGGCCAAGGCCGGCCTGCGCCTGACCCTGCGCACCGGTGCCGAACTGCCCTTCAACAGCCTGGCCCTGGACGAGTTGCCGCTGTACCTGAACGGCAACGACGAGCTGCCGTTTCGCCTTTACGAACAGTTGCTGGGCAACGCCTGCGCGATCTTTGCCCGGGCCCCGGGCGGCGACTGGGTCGAGCGCCTGCCCCTGGACGCCCTGCGTTCGCGCGGTTTCGACGACCGCGATGCAGCGCTGCCCGTGGTGCCCCAGGCCTTCCAGGGCTACCGCCTGTTGCAGGAATACTTCGCCCTGCCCAACCGGTTCCTCTTCGTCGAGTTCACCCAGCTGGGCCGTGCGGTCCAGCGTTGCGCCGGTCAGGAACTGGAGCTGATCGTGCTGTTCGAGCGCTTCGAGCAAAGCCTGGAAGGCAGCGTCGGCACCCAGCAGTTCGTGCCCTTCTGCACCCCGGCGATCAACCTGTTCCCCAAGCGCCTGGACCGTATCCACCTGTCCGACCGGGTCAACGAGCACCACGTGATCGCCGACCGTACCCGGCCGATGGACTACGAGGTTCATTCGCTGAGCGCCCTGAGCGGCCACGGCACCGGGCCGGAACAGCCGTTCCTGCCGTTCTACGCGGTACGCGATCCCTCACGCTACGGCCGCGACCAGGCCTACTACATCCTGCGCCGCGAGCCACGCGTGCTGTCCAGCGACCAGCGACGCAACGGCCCGCGCTCGACCTACATCGGCAGCGAATCCTTCGTCAGCCTGGTGGACAGCCAGCAGGCGCCCTATCGCCATGACCTGCGCCAGCTCGGCGTCGGCGCCCTGTGCACCAACCGCGACCTGCCGCTGTTCATGAACGCAGGCAGCGGCAAGACCGACTTCACCCTGGCCGACAGTGCCCCGGTACAGGCCATCCGCTGCCTCGCCGGGCCGAGCCGGCCACGTCCCAGCCATGCCCACGACGGCAAGGCCTGGCGCCTGATCAGCCAGCTGTCGCTGAACTACCTGTCGTTGAGCGAACAGGGCCAGGGCGCGGCGGCCCTGCGCGAATTGCTGCGGCTGTATGGCGACAGCAATGACGCAGCCCTGCAATTGCAGATCGAAGGCCTGCGCGAGGTCAGCAGCAAGGCCGTGACCCGGCGCCTGCCGATGCCCGGGCCGATCGTCTTCGGCCGCGGCCTGGAGATCACCCTGGAGTTCGATGAAAACGCGTTCCGCGGCACCGGGGTGTTCCTGCTCGGCGCGGTGTTCGAACGCTTCCTGGCACGCTACGTGTCGATCAACAGTTTTACCGAGACGGTGATCCGTACCACCGAACGCGGCGAGATCATGCGATGGAAAGCCAAGCCCGGACGTCGTCCGACTCTTTGAATACGCTGGCGGCGATGCACGCCGAGCCCTGGGAGTACGACTTCTTCCAGGCCCTGCGGCGTATCGAATGCCTGTCGCCGCAACTGCCGCGCTTCGGTCACTCCCTGCGCCTGGCAGACGATCCCCTGCGCCTGGGACAACAGGCCGACTGCACCTTCGCTCCCGCGACGCTGGCCTCGATCACCCCGGGCAACGATGGCAGCAGCACCCGCCTGGAACAGTTCTTCTTCGGCCTGGGCGGCCCCAACGGGCCGATGCCGCTGCACTTCACCGAATACGTGCGCGAACGCCAGCGCAACAATGCCGACAGCACCAGCAAGCGTTTCCTGGATGTGTTCCACCATCGCCTGCTGAGCCTGTTCTACCGCGCCTGGGCCGAAGCCCGGCCGACCGTCAGCCACGACCGTCCAGACGACGACTACTGGTCGGCGCGCCTGGCGGCCTTGAGCGGCCGGGGCATGCCCAGCCTGCTCAAGCAGGGGCTGATACCCGACACCGCCAAGCTGCACTACAGCGGCCACCTGGCGGCCCAGACCCGCTACCCCGATGGCCTGCGGGCAATCATCGGCGAGTATTTCGGCCTGCCGGTGACCATCGAGGAATACGTCGGCCAGTGGCTGGAACTGCCCGAGCGCAGCCGGGTCGGCGTCCAGGCCCACCGGCTGGGCGTGGACTTCTGCCTGGGCAGCCATGTCTGGGACCGCCAGCACAAATTCCGCATCTGCCTCGGCCCGCTGAAGCTGGACGATTACCTGGGAATGCTGCCCGACGGCCAGCAGTTCAAGGAGCTGGTGGCCTGGGTCGCCGAATACCTGGGGCACGAACTGGACTGGGACCTGAACCTGGTCCTGCTCCAGGCCGAAGTCCCCAAGCTGCAGCTCAACGGCCGCCAGCGCCTGGGTTTCAACACCTGGCTCGGCCAACCCGGCAGCGATGCCAAGGACCTCATTCTGGCCCGGCACTACGCCGATCAGGCCACTACCTCACAAACACCAAGGAGCACAGAGCATGGGTGAAATCAGTCGCGCGGCGCTGTTCGGCAAACTCAACAGCGTTGCCTACAAAGCCATCGAAGCCGCCACGGTCTTCTGCAAGTTGCGGGGCAACCCCTATGTGGAACTGGCCCACTGGTTCCACCAGTTGCTGCAGCTGCAGGACTCGGACCTGCACCGCATCATCCGCCAGTTCAACCTGGAGCCGGCGCGCCTGGCCAAGGACCTGACCGAGGCCCTGGACCGCCTGCCCCGGGGCTCGACTTCGATCACCGACCTGTCGTCCCACGTCGAGGAAGCGGTAGAGCGCGGCTGGGTCTACGGCAGCCTGATGTTCGGCGAGAGCCAGGTCCGCACCGGCTACCTGGTGATCGGCATCCTCAAGACCCCGAGCCTGCGCCATGCGCTGCTGGGGCTGTCCAGGGAGTTCGACAAGATCAAGGTCGAGACCCTGGCCGAACGCTTCGACGAATACATCGGCGACTCGCCGGAAAACGCCCTGGCCGCCAGCGATGGCTTCAATGCCGGCGCGGTGCCTGGCGAGGCCAGCGGCGCCATGGCCCCCAGCGCCCTGGGCAAGCAGGAAGCCCTCAAGCGCTTCACCGTCGACCTCACCGAGCAGGCCCGCAACGGCAAGCTCGACCCCATCGTCGGCCGTGACGAAGAGATCCGCCAGCTGGTGGACATCCTCATGCGCCGCCGGCAGAACAACCCGATCCTCACCGGCGAAGCCGGGGTGGGCAAGACCGCGGTGGTCGAAGGTTTCGCCCTGCGCATCGTCGCCGGCGACGTCCCACCTGCGCTCAAGGACGTCGAACTGCGCAGCCTCGACGTCGGCCTGCTGCAGGCCGGCGCCAGCATGAAAGGCGAGTTCGAACAGCGCCTGCGCCAGGTCATCGAGGACGTCCAGGCCTCGCCCAAGCCGATCATCCTGTTCATCGACGAAGCCCACACCCTGGTAGGTGCCGGTGGCGCCGCCGGCACCGGCGACGCGGCCAATCTGCTCAAGCCGGCCCTGGCCCGCGGCACCCTGCGTACCGTGGCCGCCACCACCTGGGCCGAGTACAAGAAGCACATCGAGAAGGACCCGGCCCTGACCCGGCGCTTCCAGGTGGTGCAAGTGGCCGAGCCTTCGGAAGACAAGGCGCTGCTGATGATGCGCGGCGTGGCCTCGACCATGGAACAGCATCACCAGGTGCAGATCCTAGACGAGGCCCTGGAAGCGGCGGTCAAGCTGTCCCATCGCTACATTCCGGCGCGCCAGTTGCCGGACAAGTCGGTGAGCCTGCTGGACACCGCCTGCGCCCGGGTCGCCATCAGCCTGCATGCCGTGCCGGCCGAAGTGGATGACAGCCGTCGGCGCATCGAGGCCCTGGAAATCGAGCTGCAGATCATCGCCCGGGAACAGGCGATCGGCGTTGCCATCGGCCAGCGCCAGGTCAACAGCGAGAACCTGCTGGCCGCCGAGCGCGAACGCCTGGCCGAGCTGGAAAGCCGCTGGAGCGAGGAAAAGACCCTGGTGGATGAGCTGCTGGCCACCCGTGCCCAGCTGCGCGACAACGTGGGCGTGGTCGACAGCGACGCTGGCGACGACAGCCACGACCTGCGAGAGAAGCTGGTGGACTTGCAGCAGCGCCTGAGCACCCTGCAAGGCGAAAGCCCGCTGATCCTGCCGACCGTGGACTACCAGGCGGTGGCCTCGGTGGTTGCCGACTGGACCGGCATTCCGGTCGGACGCATGGCCCGCAACGAACTGGAAACCGTGCTCAACCTCGATCAGCACCTGAAGAAGCGCATCATCGGCCAGGACCACGCCCTGCAGATGATCGCCAAGCGCATCCAGACCTCCCGCGCGGGCCTGGACAACCCCAACAAGCCGATCGGCGTGTTCATGCTGGCCGGCACCTCCGGGGTCGGCAAGACCGAGACCGCCCTGGCCCTGGCCGAAGCCATGTACGGCGGTGAACAGAACGTCATCACCATCAACATGAGCGAGTTCCAGGAAGCCCACACCGTGTCCACCCTCAAGGGTGCCCCGCCCGGCTACGTCGGCTACGGCGAAGGCGGCGTGCTCACCGAAGCGGTGCGGCGCAAACCCTACAGCGTGGTGCTGCTGGACGAGGTGGAGAAAGCCCACCCGGACGTGCACGAGATGTTCTTCCAGGTGTTCGACAAGGGCGTCATGGAAGACGGCGAAGGGCGCATGATTGACTTCAAGAACACCCTGATCCTGCTCACCACCAACGCGGGCACCGAGCTGATCGCCAACGTCTGCAAGAACCCGCAGGACGTACCGGAGCCGGAAGAGATCGCCAAGGCCCTGCGCCAGCCGCTGCTGGAGATCTTCCCGCCGGCACTGCTGGGCCGCCTGGTGACCATCCCCTACTACCCGCTGAGCGACGAGATGCTCAAGGCCATCACCCGCCTGCAGCTGGGGCGGATCAAGAAGCGCGTGGAAAGCACCCACAAGGTGCCATTCGACTTCGACGATGCCGTCATCGACCTGATCGTCTCGCGCTGCACCGAAACCGAAAGCGGTGGCCGCATGATCGACGCCATCCTGACCAACAGCCTGCTGCCGGACATGAGCCGCGAGTTCCTCACGCGCATGCTCGAAGGCAAGGCCCTGGCCGGGGTGCGCATCAGCCAGCGGGACAACGAACTGCACTACGACTTCAGCGAGCAGGCCTGACCGCCGCGCACCCTGTAGCCGCTGCCGAAGGCTGCGTACGACCGCGAAGCGGTCGCGCGTTTCAGGTCCCGCAAGGCCCTTCGGGCCTTGTCGCAGCCTGCGGCAGCGGCTACAGGGGCAGCAGGTCGGCCCTTTCAGCATTCAACGAGACTGACGATGTTATTTCAGCAATCCACACGACTGGCACAGGTCAACTGCCCGCTGGGACCGGATGTCCTGTTGCTCAAGAACATGGGCGGCAGCGAGGAGCTGGGACGCCTGTTCGACTACCAGCTGCAACTGACCTCCAGCGATGCGGCCATCGACCTCAACCAGCTGCTGGGCAAGCCCATGGGCCTGAGCGTGCAGCTCGACGGCGGTGGCCAGCGGTATTTCCATGGCATCGTGGCCCGGTGCAGCCAGAACATCGACACCGGCCAGTTCGCCAGTTACCAAGTGACGCTGCGGCCCTGGCTGTGGCTGCTGAGCCGGACCTCCGATTGCCGGATTTTCCAGAACCTGAGCATTCCGCAGATCATCAAGCAGGTGTTTCGCGACCTGGGTTTCTCGGATTTCGAAGACGCGCTGAGCCGTCCCTATCGCGAGTGGGAATACTGCGTGCAGTACCGCGAGAGCAGCTTCGATTTCGTCAGCCGGTTGATGGAGCAGGAAGGCATCTACTACTTCTTCCGCCACGAGAAGGACCGCCACGTGCTGGTGCTCGCCGATGCCTACGGCGCCCACAGCAGCGTGCCCGGCTACGCTTCCGTTCCCTACTACCCGCGGGATGAACAACAACGCGAGCGCGACCACATTTTCGACTGGCACCTGGCCCAGGAAGTCCAGTCCGGTTCGCTGGAGCTCAACGACTACGACTTCCAGCGTCCCAGCGCGCGGATCGACGTGCGCTCGGCCATGCCGCGTCCGCACACCGCCGGCGACTATCCGTTGTATGACTACCCCGGCACCTATGTACAAAGCAGCGACGGCGAGCACTACGCCCAGACTCGCATCGAGGCGCTGCAGAGCCTGCACGAGCGTATCGAGCTCAGTGGCAATGCCCGGGGCCTGGGCGTGGGCAACCTGTTCAGCCTCAGCGGCTTCAGCCGCCAGGACCAGAACCGTGAATACCTGATCGTCGGCATCCGCTACTACCTGGTCCAGGAAAGCCTGGAGAGCGGCGCGGGCGGTGGTTCGGCGCAGTTCGAAAGCAACCTGACCTGCATCGATTCCCAGCAGAGCTTCCGCCCCCTGGCCAGCACCCACAAGCCCATGGTCCAGGGCCCGCAGACCGCGCGGGTGGTGGGGCCCTCCGGCGAGGAGATCTGGACCGACCAGTACGGCCGGGTCAAGGTGCACTTCCACTGGGACCGCCACGATCAGTCCAACGAAAACAGCTCCTGCTGGATTCGCGTGTCCCAGGCCTGGGCCGGCAAGAATTGGGGCTCGATGCAGATCCCGCGTATTGGCCAGGAAGTCATCGTCAGCTTCCTCGAGGGTGACCCCGACCGCCCGATCATCACCGGCCGGGTGTACAACGCCGAGCAGACCGTGCCCTACGACCTGCCGGCCAATGCTACCCAGAGCGGCATGAAAAGCCGCTCGAGCAAGGGTGGTTCGCCGGCGAACTTCAACGAAATCCGCATGGAGGACAAGAAGGGTGCCGAGCAGCTGTACATCCATGCCGAGCGCAACCAGGACATCGTGGTCGAGGTCAACGAGAGCCACTCGGTGGGCAACAACCGCAACAAGAGCATCGGCCACGACGAGTACGTGACCATCGGCAACAAGCGCACGCGCATCGTCAAGCACGTGGATGAACTGGCGGTGGGCCAGAAGAAGCTCGACAGCATCGGCCAGAGCTACGTGATCGAAGTCGGCCAGCGCCTGCGCCTGGTCTGCGGCGCGAGCATCCTGGAACTCAACGCCAGCGGCGAGATCAACCTGTGCGGGGTCAACATCAGCGTCCACGCCTCCAGCGACGCGCAGATCAATACCGGCGGCGTGCTGCACCTGAACAATGGCGGCGGCCCGGGCACCACCACCGAGGGCCAGGGCGTGCAAGCCACCATCGCCGCCAAGGTGAGTGCCGTCTTCCCTGCCGCCAAAGGCTGATGCAAGGCCCCACCGGGTCTGAGCTGACGCCTCGACGAACTGCAGTTCCAGCCACCGGACGGCGAACTGCAGGACGCTGCGCTCGACATTCTCAAATGCCCGGCGCCGGGCACTGCGCCGATTGTCAGCTGTGGCTTGCCGGCTTCAAGGGAGACTAGGGGCTGGGGCTCGACAGCGCCGAACGGCGCGTGATGCCCTGTCGAAACAATGCTGAGGAGCGACGCTCGTCGAGTCAGATCGCCGTACCGCGCTTCTTGCCCGGTTTGATGATCAGCAGATGGTCCAGCTCCTGCTTCCTGGCCCGGGTGACGAACTCCAACGCCGCCTGCAAGTTCTTCTCGAACAGTTCGAACGTCGTCCGGTCGATGGCGTAGTACTCCTCGTAATCGACCATGCCGTTGCTCACCGGAAAGGAGACGTAGTACTGGCCGGAGACTTCTTCGATGCCCATCGAGAACATCTCTTCACGGCTGACGAACAGATCGTTGAATTTCATAGTGGTCCTTAGAAGTTGAGGATTTTCCAGTCCAGGTCGCTGGTCTTGAGCCCCCCGGCATCGATCACGGCCTCGCTGGTACCCTCGGGCAGCTTACCACCGGGGATCCAGTCCGCATTGGCTCCCGCCTCGTTACCCGAGGGAACGCGCAGGTTGAGGTCCCGGGGGTTGGGCAGGTCGACACGCACCAGTTCGCCACCGGATTCGAAGAATTTCTCCGGCAGGCCCAGGGCATCCGCCAGCGCCTGCTTGTCGCCCTTGGTCCTGGCCAGGAGCTGGTCGATCTCGTGCCTGGGGGAAATGAACGAGGTGCCGTCCTTCTGGCCAATGCCGTACTTGTCCAGGTTGGCCTTGGTCATCAGGCGCGAGGCGCCCTTGTCGAATTTCGCCAGGTGCTGGGCAATGAAGCGCGGATTCAAATAGGTGGAAGGATCGGGGCGATCGTACTTGGGAATGGCAAGGATGTCCGCTTCGCTGAAACCCGCCTTGAACTGGGGCGCCTCGATGCTCTTCACCATCTTCGGGCTCAAGCCCAGCATCGCCATGCCAGCCACGCCCTGGAGCAGATCGCGATAACCAGGGCCCAGCCTGTCGCCCAACTGCCCGAGCAACTCCATGCCTCCCATCATGGCGCCGCCGATCACCACGAACCCGGCCAGCGCCGCAAGTCCGGCCATGGCCGCCACCACCAGGCCGGCCCCCAGCGCCACCAGCCCCAGGATCTCGAGCCCGGTATGCAGCCAGCCCTCGATATCCAGGACGAAGGCCACCTGCACCGTCGGCCCGCCAATGAAGGTGTTTTCGCTGCCGGTCTTGATATGGGCGCCGCAGACCATCTTGCTTTGCAGGCGCGCCGCCGGCTTGCCATTGATGGTGACCTTGACGCTGCCTTCGGCGATCAGCACCGGGAACGGCCAGATGGGATGGTTAAGCGGCAGGCCGCTGCACGAGGACGAGTGGTCCTGGCCGGCGCGCATGGCATTGCGCAGGTTGATGCGGACATTGAAGCTGCCTTCCACCAGCACCCCCGTGCTGGGCTCGGGCAGATTGAAGATGGTGCTCAGGCCCTTGACGATCTGGAACATCGACAAGCCGCCAGCGGCAATCGAACCCGCCATGATCGCCAGGGCCACGCCACCGGTGGCCACGGTGGCAGCCACTACCGCAGCACCGATCAAGGCACCGACAACGGCTCCTGCCACCATTGCCGCGACACCAAAACCATGGGCGATTTCATCGCCCAGGCGCGCGGCAGCCAACATCTCCATGGCCTGCTCTACCCAGTCTAAGGAGTCAGGCCACCGGAGGTTGGGGCTTAAGGCTTTGCATGGCCTGTTTCCAGGCCGGCTCGTGATGGGGCATATCGTTGACCGTGGTGGTCAGGGTGGTGATCAGCACCGCCGGCTTACGTTCGACGAACACCTGGCGCAGCATCAGCTCGCGGCCTTCGCGCTTCCAGCTGTAGTCCAGCAGCACGGCGGCGTGGCCATGCATGTCGAAGTCCCAGCGCTTGATCAGGTTGAACTCGGGCAGCTGCTGTTCAGCGCTGCTCAGTTGCCGGGCCACGTAGTCCGCGAAGCTGGCGTCGCCCTGGCTCGGGTCGCGGCTGATGACAAAACTGGCTTCCTGGGCGCCGCCGACAGCGGGCAGCTTGAAGATGTTGATGCTCTGATCCTGCCAGGAATCGGGGATATCGAGATCGGCTTCTTGAAGGCGGTAAGAGGACAAGGGCTTGGCATTCCATGCTGAAAAGGGGGGGGCGTGCTGCGGCAAATCTTCAAGCAATGCTCGACAACAATCAAGGAACCCGTCGGCAACTTTGGACGAACGCATCATCGCCCATGCCAGTGCCATGCCCGGACTCAGCGCGCGTCGAGGCAGGAGGCGTAGGCACGGGCGAAGCGCCGCTCGAACGTGAGGGCCTGGGGTTCCTCGGGATCTATGGTGACGTTCCACAAGGCTTGCTGCGCCACGTCGTAACGGACCCAGCCGATGATTCCACTGCCGGAGGTTTCATAGAACAACTGCAGGCTCAGCTGCTCGCCATCATCCTGGTCGATCAGCAGCTTGAGCTTGTCCGGGGTGGTGAAGTCGCGGTAGGGATAATCGCTGCTGCGCACCATTTCGGTGAGGTAGCCATAGCAGCCCTGGCCCGGAGCCGACTCATCGGCCGGGACGGACAACGGTGTACCGACAAGCAGCAGGCCAAGGCCTGCGAGACTCAGGTGCCGCATGATTGCCCCTTGAGGGTCAGGGTCTGGACCTGGTCGTTGATTTCAATACGTGCCAGCACCTGGCGGTCATGGGACTCCTGGTACTCGCTGAAGTTGTTGCGTTTGAGAATGTTGAGGGTGACCCGGATGCCTGCGCTGGCATTCCGGTACTCGCTGCGTTCCGGGCCTTGCGCCGCGCCAGTGAGCTCCACCAGCTGGCCACCGGTCTTGAGGTAGAGGAACTGCTCCGCCACCTCCACCAGCAGCCGCGGCGCCTTGGCCGCCACCTTGTAGCCCTCCTGGGCCAGCGAGTAGCCACAGATCCAGGAAGCGGAGCTGTCGTACTTCTGGCTGTGAAACCAGTTGAGGGCCTCGCGATAGCCAATCTGGTCCAGGTGCGCTCCGGCCGAGGCCGCTGGCACCCCCAGCGCAAGCGCACCGCCCAGGGCCATGGCAACGCAACCCGGGGCTAACAGCCGGCGCAGCAGGACGGTCAATGCAGGAGGGGTGTTGATCGAGCGGGTCATCCTTGGCCTTGAGTCACGACGCAAACAGACGGGCATCCTAGCCACGCCCGTTGGCCTTCGCAAGCTGCGCCGGCGGTTTGCACCAGGCAAAAAAATAGGCACCCGATGCGCTCGGCGTGCCTATTTCCCCTGTGCGCTCCCGCTGGCGGGAGCCCACTCAATGCTTATGGATTGACGCTGTCTTTCAACGATTTGCCGGGCTTGAATGCCACGGTGTTGCTGGCCTTGATCTTCACTGGTTCGCCGGTCTGCGGGTTCTTGCCGGTGCGGGCGCCACGATGGCGTTGCAGGAAGGTGCCAAAACCGACCAGGGTGACGCTGTCTTTGCGGTGCAGGGCCCCGGTGATTTCCTCGAGGATGGCGTTGAGCACGCGGTTGGCCTGTTCTTTGGTCAGGTCCGCTTTTTCAGCAATGGCTGCGGCGAGTTCGGGTTTACGCATAGTGTGAAGCCTCTTTGACGGTTTTTTGTTGTTATGTCCGTGCTGTTCACGGGAACAGCGCCCAAGGCGCCGCAGGCTCTACACTGCGGCAGACGGGAGTGAGGATGGCACGCGCTTGAGAGTGACGCCAGTCTCCCGGCGTCCTTTGTAGGGGCAAAAAGCCGGTTAATCCGACAGAACGACCCGTATTCAGGCCAGCAGCGCCGGAAGCTCCTTGTTCAGGGCCAGTTTTTCCATCACTGCCGCCCCGGTCAGGGCGTAACCCAGCAACTGGCCGTTGGCATCGCGGCACAGGACCTTGATGTCGGCCCCCTGCCCCTCGGCCGTCCAGACACCCTCGGCGCCCCGCGGCGGTGGCGACACCACCAGCGGGCAGACCGGCGTCTTGACGGTGATCGGCATCGGCCCGTAGCTGACGGCCGTCGGCTTGCCGGCCAGGGTCTGCGCCAGGGCCCGGGCACAGCTCATCAGCGGCAGCACATACAGCAGGTTCAAGCCATCGACCTCGGCGCAGTCGCCCAGGGCGTAGATGTTGGCATGGGAGGTCTTGAGCTCGCGGTCCACCACCACGCCTCGATTGACCATCAGCCCGGCAGCGGCGGCCAGGTCGATGCGCGGTCGCAGGCCAATGGCCGAGAGCACCAGATCGCAGGCGATCACCTGGCCATCGGACAGATGGGCCTCGAGGCCGTCGGCATTGCGTTGCAAGCGGTTGAGCACCGGGCCCAGGTGGAAGCGCGCCCCCAGGCTCTCCAGCCCAGCCTGGACCGCCGCGGCGGCAGCCGGGTGCAACAGGGTCGGCATGACCTGCTCGCAAGGCGCCACCAGGTCTACCTCATAACCGCCAACGATCAGGTCGTTGGCAAATTCGCAGCCGATCAGGCCAGCACCCAGCAGCAGCACCCGGCGCTTGCCGGCAGCGGCGCCCCGGAAGCGGGCATAGTCTTCCAGGTCGTTGATGGGGAAGACCAGCTCGCCGGCGTCACCCTGTACCGGCACTCGCACGGTTTCCGCGCCCCAGGCCAGGACCAGGTCGCGATAGACCACGGCCTCCTCGCCGATCCACAGGCGCTTGTGACCCGGGTCGATGCCGCTGATCCGGGTATGGGTGCGCACCTCGGCCTTGAGCTGCTCGGCCATCGCGCCTGGCTCGGCCATGCTCAGGCCGTCGGCATCCTTGTTCTTGCCAAAGCCGGTGGAGAGCATCGGCTTGGAATAGGAGCGACCGTCATCGGCAGTGATCAGCAGCAACGGCGTGTCGCCATCGAGCTTGCGAAATTCCCTGGCCAGGTTGTACCCCGCCAGGCCTGTCCCTACGATCACTACCGGTGCGCTCATTCCTTGCTCCTTTTTTTATTGGTCATTGTCTGCAGAAGTCGATCAAGCGATCTCGATCATTTCAAAGTCGGTCTTGCTCACGCCACAATCCGGGCAGAGCCAGTCTTCAGGCACATCTTCCCAGCGGGTGCCCGGTGCAATACCGTCATCCGGCCAACCTTCCGCTTCGTTGTAGACCAAGCCACAGACCACACACTGCCACTTCTTCATTGATGCATATCCTCGGGAATTCAGGCTTCGCCGGCGGGGCGGTCGATGGGTCGACTCTGGAGGGCCCCCATGCTGATCAGCATCCGGCACTGGGGTTTTTACTGGTCGCTACTGGCAGATGCAAGCACGTTCGTGCCGCCTGGCGCCCAGGGTCAATCAAAACCGGCGGCTGCCATGCTAAGCTCGCCGCCTCATTTGCTGCCAATAACGACTCACCGTGCCGCACTCAATGTCCCCCGCTCCGGCCCCGAGCTGGCTGGTGCAAAGCCGCTTGTCCCCGATTCCCGGCGCACTCGTGGCCAACTGGCTGTTCGATGAAGGATCGCTGACCCGACGCCTGACCCGCCTCTCCAACGATGGCTTCAGCGTCACGCCCCTGCTGGAGCAATGGCAGACCCTGCGCAGCGACGAATGCGCGGCCCTGGGCCTTGCCGAGCACAGCCAGGGCTGGGTCCGCGAGGTGTACCTGCGAGGGCATGGCGAAGCCTGGGTCTTCGCCCGCAGCGTCGCTGCCCGTAGCGCCCTGGAAGAAGGCGGGCTGAACATCGACGAACTGGGCAGCCGCTCCCTGGGCGAGTTGCTGTTCTGCAACGAAGCCTTCACCCGCCAGCCCATCGAAGTCTGCCGCTATCCCCGGGAATGGTTGCCCGAGGCCGTTGCGGACAGTGGCCTGTGGGGCCGGCGTTCACGCTTCGATCGCGGGTCCTTGAGCCTGCTGGTGGCCGAAGTCTTCCTGCCCGGCCTGTGGCACGCCATAGACACCCAATCGGAGGCCTGCTGATGTACCTGCGCCTGCTCAAGTCCCTGAACCGCCTGCATCCGCGCACCTGGGATTTCCTGCAACTGACCCGCATGGACAAGCCCATCGGCATCTACCTGCTGCTGTGGCCAACCCTGAGCGCCTTGTGGATCGCCGCCAAGGGCGCACCGTCCCTGAGCCATGTGCTGATCTTCGGCCTGGGTGTGGTCCTGACACGGGCCGGCGGCTGCGCGATCAACGACTTCGCCGATCGCAAGGTCGATGGCCAGGTCAAGCGCACCGACCAGCGCCCGCTGGCCACCGGCAAGGTCAGCGCCAGGGAAGCCCTGCTGTTGTTCGCGGTGCTCATGGGGCTGGCCTTCCTGCTGGTGCTGTGCACCAACGCCACCACGGTCTGGCTGTCGTTCGGCGCCCTGGCCCTGGCCGCCTGCTATCCCTTCACGAAGCGCTACACCTATTACCCGCAGGTGGTGCTGGGGGCGGCGTATTCCTGGGGCATCCTGATGACCTTCACTGCCCAGGACAGCCAGCTGCCGGCCACCGCGTGGCTGCTGTATATAGCGAACCTGCTGTGGACCGTGGGTTACGACACCTACTACGCGATGACCGACCGTGACGATGACCTGAAGATCGGGGTCAAGTCCACGGCGATTTTGTTCGGGGACGCCGACCGGGTGATCATTCTCACCCTGCAGGGCCTGTCCCTGGGCTGCCTGCTGCTGGCGGGCCTGCGTTTCGACCTGGGGGGCTGGTTCCACCTGGGGTTGCTGGTGGCAGCGGCGTGCTTCGCCTGGGAGTTCTGGTACACCCGGGATCGCGACCGGATGAAGTGCTTCAAGGCCTTCCTGCACAACCACTGGGCAGGCATGGCGATCTTTATCGGGGTAGTGCTGGACTACGCGTTGCGCTAGACCGTCAAGCAAGGCCCTGCGGGCCTTTGCGCAGCTTCGCAGGCTCAGCAGCGGCTACAGGACTTGTAGCCGCCACCGGCAGGGTTATTGCTTGGCGACCTTCCAGGCACCATCCATCTTCCCTTCGCCGGTCATGTCGCCGGCCTTCTTGTCCATCACGAAACCGTACAACGGCTTGCCGTCGTAGGCCCACTGCATCTTGCCGTCGTCACGCTTGATCACCGTCCACTTGCCGTCGGCCTTGTCACTGCCCTCGGCCATCAAGGGCGGCCAGTTGGCAGCGCATTTGTCGTTGCACATGGATTTACCATCGGCATCCTTGGCAAAGGTGTAGAGGGTCATGCCCTTGTGATCCACCAGCATGCCGTCCTTGCTCATCGCAGGATCGGCGGCCAGGGCGAATGTCGGCAGGGCCAGTGCAGCGCCCACCAGCAGGACTTTCAGGGATTGCTTGAACAGAGTCATGGAAACCTTCTTTGGTGGTTGTCAGGAATCGGACTCAAAGCTTAGTCGACGAACTGACGCCTCGCCCCGCGAGCTGAAATACTGTCACACGACTGCAATAATTCCGTTATCTAATGCGGCGCAAGACAGTTAAATGACAAGAGGTTCAAGCATGGTTGGCAGAAGCATTCTGATCGTTGACGACGAAGCGCCTATTCGCGAAATGATCGCCGTTGCGTTGGAAATGGCCGGCTATGACTGCATGGAGGCAGAGAACTCCCAGCAGGCCCATGCCATCATCGTCGACCGCAAGCCGGACCTGATCCTGCTGGACTGGATGCTGCCGGGAACGTCCGGTATCGAGCTGGCACGCCGCCTCAAGCGCGACGAGCTGACCGGCGACATCCCGATCATCATGCTCACCGCCAAGGGCGAAGAGGACAACAAGATCCAGGGCCTGGAAGTCGGCGCCGATGACTACATCACCAAGCCGTTCTCGCCGCGCGAACTGGTCGCCCGCCTCAAGGCCGTGCTGCGCCGCGCCGGCCCGTCCGATGGCGAAGCGCCGATCGAGGTCGGCGGCCTGCTGCTGGACCCCATCAGCCACCGTGTGACCATCGACGGCAAGCCGGCGGAAATGGGCCCCACCGAATACCGCCTGCTGCAGTTCTTCATGACGCACCAGGAGCGTGCCTACACCCGCGGCCAGCTGCTGGACCAGGTCTGGGGTGGCAACGTGTACGTCGAGGAGCGCACCGTGGACGTGCATATCCGCCGGCTGCGCAAAGCCCTGGGTGATGCCTACGAGAATCTGGTACAAACCGTGCGCGGCACCGGCTATCGGTTTTCAACCAAAGGTTGAAAGCCGCTGCAAGCTGTCAGCCACAAGCGGCAAGTAGAAGCCGATCTGCTTTGATTTGAAGCTTGCAGCTTGAAACTTTTCACCGTCCGAAGGACCGATTGTGAATCAAAACTGGCATGGCACCCTGATTCGCCACATGTTGCTGTTGATCACCGGCTGCCTGCTGGTGGGCCTGATCAGTGGCTACTACGGCTGGAGCCTGGCGGCCGGCCTGGGAATCTACCTGGCCTGGACCCTCAAGCAGCTGCTGCGCCTGCACGAATGGCTGCGCCTGCACCAACCCGACGAAGCGCCCCCCGACGGCTACGGCCTGTGGGGCGAGGTATTCGACAGCATCTATCACTTGCAACGCCGCGACCAACGGGTCCGCGGGCGCCTGCAAGCGGTGATCGACCGGGTCCAGGAGTCCACCGCGGCTCTCAAGGATGCGGTGATCATGCTCGACAGCGACGGCAACCTGGAGTGGTGGAACCGTGCCGCCGAAACCCTGCTGGGCCTCAAGACACCCCAGGACAGCGGCCAGCCGGTGACCAACCTGGTACGCCATCCGCGCTTCAAGGAATATTTCGAACAGGACAGCTATGCCGAGCCGCTGGAGATCCCCTCCCCGGCCAACGACCGCGTGCGCATCCAGCTGTACATCACCCGCTATGGCAACAACGAGCACCTGATGCTGGTGCGCGACGTGACCCGCATCCACCAGCTGGAACAGATGCGCAAGGACTTCATCGCCAACGTGTCCCATGAGCTGCGCACGCCGCTGACGGTGATCTGCGGCTACCTGGAGACCCTGCTGGACAACGTCGAGGAAGTGAACCCGCGCTGGAGCCGCGCCCTGCAGCAGATGCAGCAGCAAGGCGGGCGCATGCAGACCCTGCTCAACGACCTGCTGTTGCTGGCCAAGCTGGAGGCCACCGATTACCCCTCGGACAACCAGCCGGTGCCCATCGACGGGCTGTTGCAATCGATCAAGAGCGACGCCCAGGCGCTGTCCGGGGAGCGCAACCAACGCATCACCCTGGAGGCCGACGCCTCGGTACTGCTCAAGGGCAGCGAGGCGGAGCTGCGTAGCGCCTTCTCCAACCTGGTGTTCAACGCGGTGAAGTACACACCCGCCGAAGGCAATATCCGCATCCGCTGGTGGGGTGACGAACAGGGCGCGCACCTGAGTGTGCAGGACTCCGGGATCGGCATCGACAACAAGCACCTGCCACGCCTGACCGAGCGTTTCTATCGGGTGGACTCGAGCCGCAACTCCAACACGGGGGGCACCGGCCTGGGCCTGGCCATCGTCAAGCACGTGCTGCTGCGGCACCGCGCACGCCTGGAGATCAGCAGCGTGCTGGGGCATGGCAGCACCTTCACCTGCCATTTCGCCCCGGCCCAGGTGAAAAAAAACCGCACCACCAGCCTTGCCGACCAGCGCTGACAGCGGCCTCCCCCTAGGCAATCGCCCTGTCAGCCGCTACATTGCGTAGCTTGTGCCTGCGCTCCAGGCACCGTATCGCCCTCTTTTTCGAATACATGGAACCCGCAAAACCCCATCATGGACCCTTCCCCTGGTTTTACCCTCGCGTCTCTGTTCGCCGACTTCGGCATGATTCTTTTCGCTCTGATCCTGGTTGTGCTCAACGGCTTCTTCGTGGCCGCCGAGTTCGCCATGGTCAAGCTGCGCTCGACCCGCGTCGAAGCCATCGCCCACAAGAACGGCTGGCGCGGGCAGATCCTGCGCACCGTGCACAACCAGCTCGATGCCTATCTCTCGGCCTGCCAGCTGGGCATCACCCTGGCCTCCCTGGGCTTGGGCTGGGTCGGCGAGCCTGCGTTCGCCCACCTGCTGGAGCCCCTGCTGGGCGCCGTGGGCGTGAGCTCCCCGGAAGTGATCCGCGGCGTGTCGTTCTTCACTGCATTCTTCATCATTTCCTACCTGCACATCGTGGTCGGCGAACTGGCGCCCAAGTCTTGGGCGATCCGCAAGCCGGAGCTGCTGTCGCTGTGGACCGCCGTGCCGCTTTACCTGTTCTACTGGCTGATGTACCCGGCCATCTACCTGCTCAACGCCAGCGCCAATACCATCCTGCGCATCGCCGGCCAGGGCGAGCCCGGCCCGCATCACGAGCATCACTACAGCCGTGAAGAACTCAAGCTGATCCTGCACTCCAGCCGCGGCCAGGACCCAAGCGACCAGGGCATGCGGGTACTGGCCTCGGCGGTGGAAATGGGCGAGCTGGAAGTGGTGGACTGGGCCAACTCCCGCGAAGACCTGATCAGCGTCGACTCCACGGCGCCGCTCAAGGACGTCCTGGCGCTGTTCCGCCGCCACAAGTTCAGCCGTTACCCGGTCCATGACAGTGAGCGCAACGAGTTCATCGGCTTGCTGCACATCAAGGACCTGCTGCTGGAACTGGCGGCCCTGGACCATATCCCGGCGTCGTTCAACCTGGCCGAGCTGACCCGTCCGTTGGAACGCGTATCGCGGCATATGCCGCTGTCCCAGTTGCTGGAACAGTTCCGCAAGGGCGGCTCGCACTTCGCCCTGGTGGAGGAAGCCGACGGCAAGGTGATCGGCTACCTGACCATGGAAGACGTGCTTGAAGTGCTGGTGGGCGACATCCAGGACGAACATCGCAAGACCGAGCGCGGCATCCTCGCCTACCAGCCAGGCAAGCTGCTGGTACGCGGTGATACCCCGCTGTTCAAGGTCGAGCGCCTGCTGGGCATCGACCTGGACCATATCGAGGCCGAGACCCTTGCCGGCCTGGTGTACGAGACCCTGAAACGGGTGCCGGAAGAGGAAGAAGTGCTGGAAGTCGAAGGCCTGCGCATCATCATCAAGAAGATGAAGGGGCCGAAGATCATCCTGGCCAAGGTCCTGATGCTCGACTGATCGAGCCCTCGCCAGCCAGTCGGCTCCGGTGCGAGCCGGCTGGCCATCGCTCCCCTATTTAGTATTGCCCAAGGCAAAGTTCGGCAGCTCCCCCAGGGGCTGGCTGAACTGATAGGGAATCGACACCAGCCCCAACCCGGTGTTGCGCTGCACCACGAAGTGCAGGTGCGGCCCGCTGCTGTTACCGGTGTTGCCCGAAAGCCCCAGCGGGCTGCCCACCGCCACTCGCTGGCCCTCGCGCACGCTCACCGACCCTTGCTTGAGATGCAGGTACACGCCCATGGTGCCGTCGTCGTGCAGCACCCGGACGAAATTGCCGGCTGGATTGTCGCCCCGGCCACTCTGGGCATTCTCGGTCTTGACCACCACCCCGCCACGGGCCGCGATGATCGGCGTGCCCACCGGCATCGCGATGTCCATCGCATAGCGGCTCTTGGGGCTGAAATGGCTGTACTGGCCGTTGGCACCCTGGGTCAGGCGAAATGGCCCGCCTCGCCAGGGCAGGGGATAGCGGTAGGCCTGAGCGGCCCCTATCGGATCGCCCAGGGAGTAACGAAACCTGGGGACATAGCTCAGGGGCTGATTGCTGCGGGTCGCCGTCAACAGTGCCAGGCGTTGCCTGCTGCGGGCCGGCAGCACCCGGCGGATCGGCTGCCCGGGTGCACCACTGACGTTGTTCAGCCCGGCAAAGCCCAACTCCACCTCCACCGGCGCGTATAGGTCGTTACGTACATACAGCGCGTCCACACCCTTGTGCTTCTGGATATCCAGGCGCACCTGGCGCTCCAGGTGTTCCTCCATGCGATCACGGAACACGAACGCCTGCGCCCCCGGCGAAGGCCGATCGCTGTAGGACACCACACCATCGGCATCGACAGACTTGTAGACCGTCGTCGCCGCCAGCGAACTGGCGACCATGGACAGGCCACAAAGGAACAGCAGGCGTAGGAACATTGGGCAGCTTCTTGGCAGGGTATGCCTCACGCTAGCAAGCCGATATGGAGGTTGTATGAATCAGGCGGGCGCCAGGGGCTCGATGCCGCCAGCACCGAAGTGAATGTCCACCCCCATCTGCGTGGCCTCGCAGAGGTTGACCAGCGCATCGAGGGAGAACTTGTTGATCCTGCCGCTAAGCACATCGTTGAGCCGGGGCTGGGTGATATTGAGGCGCTTGGCCGCCTCTTTCTGCGACACTCCCCAGGCCTGCACGGTCTTGCCCAGTTCCAGCATCAGTTTGGCCCGCAGGCGCATGTTGGCGGCCTCCTGGGGGGTGGCTTCAAGGGCATCCCAGACACTGGCAAAGCGCTGGTTGATCTGTTGGTCAGTCATGGCATGAACCTGCTTGCTGAAATCTGGCACGAGCCAGCTCGATATCCCGCGCTTCGGTCTTGCGGGTGGTCTTGCGCACCGCGTGCAGCACATAGATAGCTGCAGGCCGCCTGACCACATAAAACACCCGAAACGCCCCTGAATCTTCATGAATCCTAATTTCGAAAACACTCGGGCCGATGGTTTTCACCGACCTGCAATCGTAGGGCTGTTCGCCCCGCTGCAGCAGATCCAGCTGAAACCCGGCAGCCCGACGGGCATCTTCAGGGAATGCCCTGAGATCCCGCAGCGCGCTCCCGACAAACACCACATCCTTGTGCCTGGGCATTGAACTTCTCCTGTTAATGACCAGGAGCAAGGCTAATCAAGACTGCCAGGGCTGGCCGCACCGGGTTGTTTCAAGGCATGGCCGCAAGGGGTGAATCAGGTAGAGCGCTCCCTGCAATTTATATCCAAACAGATATAAATCAAGCACGAGACAATTAATCAGACGTACGGCGCAAAGTCGGCCAAGCCCCGCGGCCTGAGGGTTATGGCCAAGTGTTGCGTGTTGTTGGCAGGATCGAGGGGTAGCGCAGCAGCCGACCTGGGCGGTTGGCAAAAAACCTGTGTGGGAAAGTGTTTCCAGCAGATTTGCACATCAGTGCAGGAGCTGGCTTGCCAGTGCCTGCACTGATGTGCGCGGGGAGGATCAGGCGCCGGGAACGAAATGCTTCTGCGCCGTGCCGCGGGCGATCAGGCGGGAGATGTAGTCGAGCTTCTGCGCATCCTGGTCGACGAAGCGGAAGGTCAACTGCAGCCATTCGCTGTCGGGCTTGGGCTCGAGCGCCACCACCGCATGCAGGTAGCCGTTGAGCCGTGCCACTTCGGCGTTGTCGCCCTGCTCCAGATCCAGCACCGCGCTCTCCAGGACCTGTGGCAGGTTGTCGGTACGCTTCACTACCAGCAACGCCTCCTTGATGCTCAAGGCCTTGATCACACACTGCTGGTTGCCGCTGGACAGCCGCAACTGGCCCTGGCCACGGCCGCCGCTTGCCGCGGGGGCGGCAGCAGGCGCCTTGACCGGAGGGCTGTTGAGCAAACCGCGAGCCGGCGCAGCAGCTGCCGGGGCCGGAGCTGGGGCCGCCGGCTTGGCGAACGGGTTGACCGGAGCCGAAGCCCCCACCACGGCCGCCTTGCCGCCGGTCAGGGCGCTCAGGGAGTCGTTGCCGAAGGCCGAGTTCATCTTGGTCGGCGCACTGTTCATCAGGGTGTCGAGCTTGCCGACCTTGTTCAGCGCCTGCTTGACCTTGGTCAGCAGCTGCTCGTTGGTGAACGGCTTGCTGACATAACCGGAAACCCCGGCCTGGATCGCCTGCACCACGTTTTCCTTGTCGCCCCGGCTGGTCACCATGACGAACGGCATGGTCTTGAGCGCTTCCTGCCCACGGCACCAGGTCAGCAGTTCCAGACCGGACATTTCCGGCATTTCCCAGTCGCACAGGACCAGGTCGAAGGCTTCGCGGGCGAGCATCGCCTGGGCCTTCTTGCCGTTGACTGCATCTTCGATCTTGATTCCGGGGAAGTAGTTGCGCAGGCACTTCTTCACCAGGTCACGAATGAACGAAGCGTCGTCCACCACCAACACACTTACCTTACTCATCGACCACCCCTCTAAAAATCCCGGCAAGCATAACGCTGGCTGATGGCACTTTGCCAAAACTCTTCAGTCACGCCGGGACTTTTCGTTCGCGGGTGCTGCTTTTCGAATTCAAGGGCCGCAAACAAAAACGCCCGGCCAAAAGGCCGGGCGCTCTTCTCGGGCAATCTTAATTATCGTCAGCTTCACCTGGAACATTAGCGGATTCGCTGCTCGATCCTTCAACTTCTTCCTTCATGCGCTTGAGGCCCAGATGGCGGACATCGGTGCCGCGTACCAGGTAGATCACCAGCTCGGAAATGTTGCGCGCGTGATCGCCGATCCGCTCCAGCGAACGCAATACCCAGATGATGCTCAAGACCCGTGAGATAGAGCGTGGGTCTTCCATCATGTAGGTGGCCAGCTCACGCAGCGCGGTCTTGTACTCACGGTCGATGATCTTGTCGTACTGGGCCACCGACAGGGCCAGGTCGGCATCGAAGCGGGCAAAGGCATCCAGGGCATCGCGCACCATGTTGCGCACCTGGTCGCCGATATGCCGCACTTCCACGTAGCCACGCGGGGCTTCGCCCTCTTCGCACAGCTGGATGGCCCGGCGGGCGATCTTGGTGGCTTCGTCGCCGATGCGCTCCAGGTCGATCACCGACTTGGAGATGCTGATGATCAGGCGCAGGTCGGAAGCCGCAGGCTGGCGACGGGCGAGGATGCGCAGGCACTCCTCGTCGATGTTGCGCTCCATCTGGTTGATCTGCTCGTCGATCTCGCGCACTTGCTGGGCCAGCCCGGAGTCGGCCTCGATCAGCGCGGTGACGGCGTCGTTGACCTGCTTCTCCACCAGCCCGCCCATGGCCAGCAGATGGCTGCGTACCTCTTCCAGCTCGGCATTGAACTGCTGGGAGATGTGATGGGTTAAGCCTTCCTTCGAAATCATCGTGTTCGCTCCGCGAAAGTTGCAAGCTTCAAGCCGCAAGCTTCAAGCAGTTAAATATTGATCCGGATACCGCGCACAGCCGCTATCTTGCCGCTTGAAGCCTGCGGCTCGCAGCTGCTTTCTAGCCGTATCTGCCTGTGATGTAGTCTTCGGTCTGCTTCTTCGCCGGGTTGGTGAACAGCGTATCGGTGTCGCCGAATTCCACCAGCTTGCCCATGTACATGAACGCGGTGTAGTCGGAAACCCGCGCCGCCTGTTGCATGTTGTGAGTCACGATGACGATGGTGAACTTGGACTTGAGCTCGTAGATCAGCTCCTCGACCTTGAGGGTCGAGATCGGGTCCAGGGCCGAGCAGGGTTCATCCAGCAACAGCACTTCAGGTTCCACGGCGATCGTCCGGGCGATCACCAGGCGCTGCTGCTGACCGCCAGACAGGCCCAGGGCCGAGTCGTGCAGGCGGTCCTTGACCTCATCCCACAGCGCCGCGCCCTTGAGCGCCCACTCCACGGCTTCGTCGAGCACGCGCTTCTTGTTGATGCCCTGGATGCGCAGGCCATAGACCACGTTCTCATAGATGGTCTTGGGGAACGGGTTGGGCTTCTGGAACACCATGCCGACCCGGCGACGCAGCTCGGCCACGTCTTCGCCCTTGCGGTAGATGTTGTTGCCGTAGAGGTTGATCGCACCCTCCACGCGGCAGCCGTCCACCAGGTCGTTCATGCGGTTGAAGGTGCGCAGCAGGGTCGACTTGCCGCAGCCGGACGGACCGATGAAGGCAGTCACGCGCTGCTTGGGGATGTTCATGCTGACGTCGAACAGCGCTTGTTTCTCGCCGTAGAACAGGCTCAGGCCGGGCACTTCGATGGCCACGGTTTCCTGTTCCAGGCTCAGGCTCTGCTTGTCGCGGCCCAGGGCAGACATATTGATGCCGTGAGTGTGGGTTTCGTGTTGCATGGGTGACTCCCTACGCTAACAAATTCGTTTCAGTGAACCGCAGCGACAAGGCCTGCGGTGGCGCCTTCCGGTAGGAGCGAGGCTTGCCCGCGAAACGAGGGTGAGACCAGCGCACTGTCTGCGCCCGGAAGATCCCATCGCGAGCAAGCTTCGCTCCTACAGGGGCGCGCCGATTAACTGTCCAGCGCCTTGTACTTCTCGCGCAGGTGGTTACGTATCCAGACTGCCGACAGGTTGAGCGTGGCGATCACCAGTACCAGTAGCAGTGCGGTGGCGTACACCAGCGGCCGCGCAGCCTCGACGTTGGGGCTCTGGAAGCCGACGTCGTAGATGTGAAAGCCCAGGTGCATGATCTTCTGGTCCAGGTGCAGGTACGGGTAGTTGCCATCCAGCGGCAGCGACGGCGCCAGCTTCACCACGCCCACCAGCATCAGCGGCGCCACTTCGCCGGCGGCACGGGCCACCGCGAGGATCATGCCGGTCATCATCGCCGGGCTGGCCATGGGCAGGACGATCTTCCACAGCGTCTCGGCCTTGGTCGCGCCCAGGGCCAGGGAACCTTCACGCACCGTGCGCGGGATCCGTGCCAGGCCTTCTTCAGTGGCCACGATCACCACCGGCACCGCCAGCAGCGCCAGGGTCAGCGAGGCCCAGAGCAGGCCCGGGGTGCCGAAGGTCGGCGCCGGCAGGGCTTCAGGGAAGAACAGGCGGTCAACCGAACCGCCCAGCACATAGACGAAGAAGCCCAGGCCGAACACGCCGTAGACGATGGCCGGAACCCCCGCCAGGTTGTTCACCGCGATGCGGATCACCCGGGTCAGGGCGTTCTGCTTGGCGTATTCACGCAGGTAGACCGCCGCCAGCACGCCGAACGGGGTGACGATCATGGCCATGATCAGGGTCATCATCACGGTGCCGAAGATGGCCGGGAAGATCCCGCCTTCGGTGTTGGCTTCCCGCGGGTCGTCACTGAGGAATTCCCAGACCTTGCTGAAGTAGAAACCGATCTTGGTGAAGGTGCCCATGGCGTTCGGCTGGTAGGCGTGAACCACTTTGCCCAGGCCGATCTCCACTTCCTTGCCGTTGGCATCGCGGGCGGTCAGGCTGTCGCGGTTGAACTGCGCATGCAGCTCGCCCAGGCGCGCCTCGATGTCCTGGTAACGGGCATTGAGTTCGGCACGTTCGGCGTCCATGTCGGCCTGCGCCGCAGCGCTCATCTTGCCATCCAGCTCCAGCTTGCGACCATGCAGGCGGATACGTTCCAGGCCGGCGTTGATCGCACCGATGTCGGACTTCTCCAGGCTCTTGAGCTGGGTTGCCAGGGTGTTCACCCGGTCGATCCGCGCTTGCAGCTCGGGCCAGGCGGCTTCGCCTTCGGCAACGACCTTGCCGTTTTCCTTGACGTTGACCAGGTAGCCGTAGAAGTTGCCCCACTCACGGCGCTCGATGGCCATCAGCTCCTTGGGGTAGCTCTGGTTGGTCAGCCACTCGCCGACGATCCAGGTGAAGTCGTTGCCGTTCAGGTCGCGGTTGCCCACCTTGAGCAGCTCGCGAGTCATGAACTCGGGACCCTGGTCAGGCACCGGCAGGCCGGCGCTCTTCAAGCGTGCCCGGGGCACCTCTTCCTTTTGTACCACTTCACCGACGACCAGGTGGTTGGCCTGGCCCGGCACGTCGTAGCTGGCGTGCACCAGGTCCGCCGGCCAGAAGTGGCCGAGGCCGCGCACCGCGATCACCGCCAGGAGGCCAATGGTCATGATGACCGCGATGGACACCGCGCCACCGCTGATCCAGACGCCGGGGGCGCCGCTCTTGAACCAGTCTTTGAGGGAGTTCTGTTTCACAGACTTCTACCTTTCTTAAAGCGACGAGTATTTCTTGCGCAGACGCTGACGAATCAGCTCGGCGAGGGTGTTCATGACGAAGGTGAACAGCAGCAGCACCAGGGCCGAGAGGAACAGCACGCGGTAGTGGCTGCCGCCAACTTCCGACTCGGGCATTTCCACCGCGACGTTGGCGGCCAGGGTGCGCAGGCCTTCGAACAGGTTCATTTCCATGACCGGGGTGTTGCCCGTGGCCATCAGCACGATCATGGTCTCGCCCACGGCGCGGCCCATGCCGATCATCAAGGCCGAGAAGATCCCCGGGCTGGCGGTGAGAATCACCACCCGCGTCATGGTCTGCCACGGCGTGGCGCCCAGGGCCAGGGAGCCCAGGGTCAGGCCACGGGGCACGCTGAACACGGCGTCTTCGGCGATCGAGTAGATGTTCGGGATCACCGCAAAACCCATGGCCAGGCCCACTACCAGAGCGTTGCGCTGGTCGTAGGTGATGCCCAGGTCATGGGAGATCCACATGCGCATGTCGCCGCCGAAGAACCAGTTCTCCATGAACGGGCTCATGTACAGCGAGAGGAAGCCGACGAAGATGATCACCGGGATCAGGATCGCGCTTTCCCAGCCTTCCGGCACTTTCAGGCGCAGGGACTCGGGCAGGCGGCTCCAGGCGAAGCCAGCCACCAGGATGCCGATTGGCAGCAGCACCAGCAGGCTGAAGATGCCCGGCAAGTGGCCTTCGACATAAGGCGCCAGGAACAGGCCGGCGAAGAAGCCGAGGATCACCGTCGGCATCGCTTCCATCAGTTCGATCACCGGCTTGACCTTGCGGCGCATGCCGGGAGCCATGAAGTAGGCGGTGTAGATCGCCGCGGCCACGGCCAGCGGGGCTGCCAGCAACATGGCGTAGAAGGCGGCCTTCAAGGTGCCGAAGGTCAGCGGCGACAGGCTCAGCTTGGGTTCGAAGTCAGTGTTGGCCGCCGTGGACTGCCACACGTACTTGGGCTCGTCGTAGTTCTCGTACCAGACCTTGCTCCACAGGGCGCTCCAGGAGACCTCCGGGTGCGGGTTGTCGAGCACCAGGGGCTGCAGCTTGCCCCCGGCTTCGACGATCACCCGGTTGGCGCGAGGCGACAGGCCGAACAGGCCCTGGCCTTCCACGACCTGGTCCACCAGCAGGGTGCGGTGGGCGGTGCTGTGGAACACCCCGAGCTTGCCGGCGGCGTCCAGGGCGACGAAGCCCTTGCGGCGCTCTTCGGCGGTGATTTCAACGATCGGCGCGGTGCCCATCTGGAAAGTACGGATCTGCTTCAGGCGCAGTTCGCCGTCAGGATCACGGGCCATGAACCACTGGGCCAGGCCGCCCTTGGAGGTGCCGATGATCAGCGAGATACCACCCACCAGCTGGGTGCTGGCAGTGACTTCGGTGCTGGCATCCTCCAGCAGCTTGTAGCGCCCGTTGAGGCTCTTGTCCCGCAGGCTGAAGACGTCAGCCTGGGCCCGGCCGTTGATCACATACAGCCATTGCTGGCGCGGATCGATGTACATGGCCTTGACCGGTTCGGTCATCTGCGGCAGTTCGATGCTGCTCTGCTCGCTGGTGACTTCGCCGGTCATCATGTTTTCTTCGCGGGTCAGCTTGCGCACGAGCAGCTGCGAACCCGTGGAGCCGGCGAGGATCAGCGAGGAGTCGCTGGCGTTGAGATTGACGTGTTCCAGCGCGCCGCCCTGCTCGTTCAGCACGATAGGCGCTTCGCCATAGGGGTACTCGATCGCCGGGGAGATGGTCTTCTTGCCATCCGGGTAGCTGACCTTATAAGTGTGGCGGAACACCAGGGCCTGGCCGTTGGACAGACCGACCACCACCAGCGGGTTGCCGGGCTGGTCCTTGCCGATGGACGTGACGGTGGCACCCGCCGGGATCGGCAGGTCGACCTTGCGCAGCTCGGCGCCGTTGTCGATGTCGAAGAACAGCGCCTGCCCCTTGTCGGAGACGCGCAGGCCGACCTGGTTCTGCTCTTCCAGGGAGAACATCAGCGGCTTGCCGGCATCCTGCATCCAGGCAGGCGTGAGCGGGTCCTTGGCTGTCAGTTCGGCACCCTGGAACAGCGGGGCGACGACATAGGCAAGGAAGAAGAAGATCAGGGTGATCGCGCCCAGGACAGCCAGGCCGCCCACGAGGACGTACCAGCGGGTCAGGCGATCTTTCAGCGCGCGGATGCGGCGCTTGCGTTGCAGCTCAGGCGTATTGAAGTCAATGCGCTTGGGGGGAGAAGTCGTAGTCATGGTGGAATTGGCCAGATCATTCATGCGCACACCCTAGCGATCCTGTATGACAGAAAGATGACAATGCAGTGACGCACCAAATCCGCCGCGTGGCAGGGCCTGCAGCGGACAGAAAATGGAAGGGCAGGAGCCGGCCGGGAAGTAGTCCCAAGGGCCGGCTACTGCAAAAAAGGTCCGGTTGAAACGGACCTTTTCGTGGCGGCTTATGCGCCTTACTTCAGACCCAGGTCAGCCAGGGCCTTGGCGGCGACTTTGGCTGGCAATGGGATGTAACCGTCCTTCACGACCACTTCCTGACCCTGCTTGGACAGGACCAGTTTCACGAACTCGGCTTCCAGCGGAGCCAGAGGCTTGTTCGGGGCCTTGTTGACGTAGACGTAGAGGAAGCGCGACAGCGGGTACTTGCCGTTCAGGGCGTTTTCTTCGGTGTCTTCGATGAAGTCGCTGCTGCCTTTCTTGGCCAGGGCCACAGTCTTCACGCTGGCGGTCTTGTAGCCGATGCCCGAGTAGCCGATGCCGTTCAGCGAGGAGCTGATGGACTGCACGACCGAAGCCGAACCTGGCTGCTCGTTGACGTTAGGCTTGTAGTCGCCTTTGCACAGGGCTTCTTCCTTGAAGTAGCCATAGGTGCCGGATACTGAGTTGCGACCGAACAGCTGCACTGGCTTGTTGGCCAGGTCGCCCTTCACGCCCAGGTCGCCCCAGGTCTTCACTTCTTCCTTGGCGCCGCACAAACGAGTCGAGGAGAAGATCGCATCGACCTGTTCCATGGTCAGGTGCTGGATCGGGTTGTCCTTGTGCACGAACACGGCCAGGGCGTCCACGGCCACCGGAATCGCGGTTGGCTTGTAGCCGTACTTCTGCTCGAAGGCCGCCAGTTCGGTGTCCTTCATCTTGCGGCTCATGGGGCCCAGGTTGGAGGTGCCTTCGGTCAGGGCGGGTGGCGCGGTGGCGGAGCCAGCGGCCTGAATCTGGATGTTTACGTTCGGATATTCTTTCTTGTAGTTCTCGGCCCACAGGGTCATCAGGTTGGCCAGGGTATCGGAACCGACGCTGGACAGGTTGCCCGACACACCAGTGGTCTTGGTGTAGCTCGGGATAGCAGGGTCGACAGCGGCAACCGCGTGGGCAGTCGCAACGCCAGCGGCGACGAAGGTCATTGCCGCCATCAAACGCTTCAGTTTCATGCCTTACTCCTAGCAGATAGGGTGTGTTAATTCGGGGCCAAGTATCTGTAGGCCGTGTGAACACTCTATGTCCGGAATATGACAATTAGATGAAAGGCCAGCATTCCTGAATGGAAGCTGGCCTTTCTTTATGGAGGCAACGGGAAACCTCGTGGCGGAGGTCAGCGGCCCTTTTTCCACAGGTACAGCCCCGACAGCAGGCCGATGCCGCAAATGATCGCGACGTAATAGGCCGGGGCCATGGGGTTGCTCTTGAGCATCCAGGTCACGACCATCGGGGTCAGGCCGCCGAAGATCGCGTAGGCCAGGTTGTAGGAAAACGACAGGCCGCTGAAACGCACCGCTGCCGGGAAGGCCCTGACCATCACGTAGGGCACCGCGCCGACGAGGCCGACGAACAGACCGGTCAAGGCGTACAGCGGGAACAGCAGGTGCGGGTTGTCTGACAGCGAGTGGTAGAAGATCCAGGACGAGGCCAGCAACATCAGGCTGCCGAAGACGAACACCCGCCCGGCGCCGAAGCGGTCCGCCAGGCTACCGAACAGGATGCAGCCCAGGCTCAGGAACACGATGGCCAGGCTGTTGGCCTCCAGGGCGGTGATGGCCGAGAACTTGTAGACGGTCTGCAGCACAGTGGGGGTCATCAGGATCACCACGATGATCCCGGCCGACAGCAGCCACGTCAGCAGCATCGAAATCACGATGGCACCACGATGGTCGCGCAGCACGGCCCGCAGCGGCAGCTCCTCGGCCAGGGCCTTGCGCAGTTGCAGCTCGGCGAACACCGGAGTCTCGTGGAGCAGGCGGCGCAGGTACACCGAGAACAGGCCGAACACCCCGCCCAGCAGGAACGGCACGCGCCAGGCATAGGCCGCCACTTCCTCGGGGGTATAGATACTGTTGATGGCAGTGGCCACCAGCGAGCCCAGGAGGATGCCGGCGGTCAGGCCCGAGGTCAGGGTGCCGCAGGCGTAGCCGATGTGTCGCGCCGGAACGTGCTCGGAGACGAACACCCAGGCACCGGGCACTTCACCACCGATGGCAGCGCCCTGGATCACCCGCATCAGCAACAGCAGGACCGGCGCCCACAGGCCAATCTGCTCGTAGGTGGGCAGCAGGCCCATGATCAGGGTCGGCACCGCCATCATGAAGATGCTCAGGGTGAACATCTTCTTGCGGCCCAGCAGGTCGCCGAAGTGGGCCATGACAATCCCGCCCAGGGGTCGGGCCAGGTAACCCGCGGCGAAGATGCCGAAAGTCTGCATCAGCCGTAGCCACTCGGGCATGTCTGCCGGGAAGAACAGCTTGCCCACCACGGTGGCGAAAAACACGAAGATGATGAAGTCATAGAACTCCAGCGCTCCGCCCAATGCGGACAGCGACAGGGTCTTGTAGTCACTACGGTTCAGGGGACGGGCGGGGGGCGCTGATTGCGCGGCGCTCGAGGGCACAGTGGTCATGGCAAGGGCTTCTCTTATTAGTTGGTTCTGGAAGCCGCAACAGCTCTGGTTGGGGCCTGGCAGGTTCGGCACGATAGCAAATTGTTCGAATGCCTACACAGTGGCGCACAAATGACGCACAAAATTGCGAACTGGACGGGTCGTCGTGGAGTCTATCGACCGATATACTCGCAGGGCCCGGGGCGCAAAGCCGCTCCCGGCAAGGGTTGCTGTGCGAAAACGCCGTTGTATTCATGACCGCCGGGAGCCACCCGGCGCCAGCAAGACAAGGCAGGAACACGATTGCATGCCCCACCCTCAGTGCCCGGCGCGCAATGCTCCTCCCTGTGCATGAACAGCCGGTTTCGCAGAGTTTCCCTTTAGCACGCCTTAGAAAGAACGTGACGAACGTAGTATGTTCGGGCTGAATCGTTTTTCCTGAAGACGGCTATTCACCTGAAGTACTCATGAAGCGTCACGGGTCAGAGGCCCCTCGGCATGATAGAGCTCGAACAAGAAGATCCAATCCCGCAAGGCGACCTGGCCCTGCAAATCACCGCCCTACCCCGTGAAACCAATGGTTTTGGCGATATTTTTGGCGGCTGGCTGGTGGCCCAGATGGACCTGGCCGGCACCGCCATGGCCAGCCGCGTCGCCGGTGGCCGCGTCGCCACCGTGGCCATCGATCGCATGGCGTTCCTGGTACCCGTGGCCGTCGGCGCGCAACTGTCCTTTTATACCCAGACCCTGGAGATCGGCCGCAGCTCGATCCAGATGATGGTGGAAGTATGGAGCGACGATCCGCTGTCCAGTGAATGGCGCAAGGTTACCGAAGCGGTGTTCGTGTTCGTCGCCATCGATGGCAGTGGCCGTACCCGCTCGGTCCCGCCGAGGGCACGATAAACTTCCGGGCTGCCAGGTGGTCCATGGCAGCCCAAGCCTTCTGAACGAGAACCGCAATGTCTACGCCACATGTTGAAACGGTAAAACTCGACGAACTCAATTGCTGGCGCATTCGCCACGGCGAGGCCGAGTTGCTGGTGGCCCAACAGGGCGCGCACATCCTCAGCTACCAGGTGGCCGGGCAACCCCCGCTGATCTGGCTGAACGAAGAAGCCCAGTTCAAGACCGCCAAGAACATTCGCGCCGGGGTCCCGGTGTGCTGGCCGTGGTTCGGCAACCTGGTGCGCAATCCGCAGAGTGTGCAAGCCATGCGTCCGGGCAGCGACCCGGCGACAGCCCACGGCCTGGTACGCGCCACCGATTGGGAACTGCAAGGCATCGAGACCGACGGCGACAGCCTGCTGGTACGCCTGCACCTGCCCTGCCCTGCGGAAGGTTTTCCCGGCTGGCCGCACCAGGTGGAACCAAGCCTGACCATCCGCCTAGACCAGCAACTGCATATCAGCCTCACCAGCCACAACCTGGGCACCGAAAGCGTCAGCATCAGCCAGGCGCTGCACAGCTACTTCGCGGTCAGCGACGTTCGCCAGGTGCATGTGGAGGGTGTGGACGGCCTGAATTACATCGAAACCCTGGAAGACTGGACAACCAAGGCCCAGGCCGGCGACCTGCATTTTGCCGGGGAAACCGACCGCATCTACCTGGATGCGCCGGCGCAACTGGCGATCGTCGACCCGCAATGGCAGCGGCGCATTCGCCTGGCCAGCCAGGGCTCGCGCACTGCGGTGATCTGGAACCCATGGATCGGCCGCGCCGCACAGTTCAGCGACATGGCCGACGACGGCTGGCAACGCATGCTGTGCATCGAGACCGCCAACGTGATGGACGACATCGTGACCCTGGCCCCCGGCGCCAGCCACACCTTGAGCGTGAGCATCGACAGCGTCGCGCTCTGACCCACGATTGCGCTGATGGGCCCTGTGTACAGGCTGCGTGGCGAGGGAGCTTGCTCCCGCTCGGGCGCGTAGCGGCCGCAAGACCTGAGTACGCGTTCTGCCTGACAGACCGCGGACTCAGACCCTGGTAAGGCTGCGCCTTCCAGCAGGGGCTTGCTCCCTCGCCACGGTTCCTATCGGCTACAAATCCGACTCCTGCACCACCCGCACCTTCGCCGCGTCCAAGGCGTAGGCGGCGTCTGCCAGGTCATTGCTGACCTTCTCGACCTTCAACGTGCCGGTCACCCACAGCGGTGTGTAGATGTCGTCCAGCTTCACGCCCTTGGCAAAGCGCACCAGCACCAACTGGTTGGGCGGCGGCGGTGGCACGTGGATGCACGCGCCCGGATACGGCACCAGGAAGAACAGCGTGCTGCGGCCCTTGGCATCCGTCTCCAGCGGCACCGGATAACCGCCGATGCGAATCTGCTTGTCGTTCATGGCCGCCACGGTCTTGGTGGAATACATCACCGCCGGCAAGCCCTTGCTCTGCTTCAGGCCGCCCTTCTCGGTGAAGGTGCCATTGGCTTCGGGGGAGTTGTGGTCGATTTCCGGCATCTGCTCCAGGGCTTTCTGGTCCGACTTGGGCATCAGTTCCAGCCAGTCGGTTTCCGGCAGCTCGCCGGCCTGGGCCAGGCCGCAGCCGAGCAGAACGAGGGTCAACAAGAGACGACGCATGAGGGTGGGGCTCGGTCAAGGGAAAGGACGGGCAAACGGGGGCATTCTAGTGCCCAACCGGCAAAGGTGTTGCAGTTTCAAATGAAGAAGATGGCTCCCTTCGCCCGAGCGGCGAAGGGGGCTCATGCAGCGGATCAGTTCTTCTTGACGAAGCCGTAGATCACCAGGAGAACGATCGCGCCCACCAGTGCGCCGATGAAGCCTGCGCCCTGGCCAGCCTGGTAGATACCCAGCGCCTGGCCGCCATAGGTGGCTGCCAGCGAACCGCCGATACCCAGCAGGATGGTCATGATCCAGCCCATGCTGTCGTCTCCCGGCTTGAGGAAACGTGCCAGCAGACCAACGATCAAGCCGATGAAAATGGTTCCGATAATGCCCATGGCTGTTCCTCTGTAGGAGTGGGTAAACCAAAGCCTAGTCAGCGCCTTGGCATCCTGCTATCAGAGAACGGCGGGAAACGAAGGTTCCCGCCAGCCGGTGCATTTGTTACTCGGCGACCAGCGCCTGAACCTTGAGGATCTGCGCCTGCAGGGTCGCCTGATCGGCGCAGCGCAGGTTGGCATGGCCGACCTTGCGCCCGACCTTGAAAGCCTTGCCGTAGTGATGCAAGTGGCAGTCGTCGATGGCGATCACCTTGTCCACCGGCGGTACTTCACCGATGAAGTTGATCATGGCGCTCTCGCCCACCTTGGCGGTGGAGCCCAGCGGCAGGCCGGCCACTGCCCGCAGGTGGTTTTCGAACTGGCTGCACTGGCTGCCTTCGGTGGTCCAGTGCCCAGAGTTGTGCACTCGCGGAGCGATCTCGTTGGCCTTGAGGCCACCGTCCACTTCGAAGAATTCGAAAGCCATCACGCCCACGTAGTCCAGCTGCTTGAGCACACGGCTGGAGTAGTCCTCGGCCAGGGCCTGCAGCGGATGATCGCTGCTGGCCACGGACAACTTGAGGATGCCGCTGTCGTGGGTGTTGTGCACCAGCGGGTAGAAGCGGGTTTCACCGTCACGGGCGCGCACGGCGATCAGCGAGACTTCACCAGTGAACGGCACAAAGCCTTCCAGCAGGCACGGCACGCTGCCCAGTTCGGCGAAGGTGCCCTCAACGTCGGCGGCGTTGCGCAGGACTTTCTGGCCCTTGCCGTCGTAACCCAGGGTGCGAGTCTTGAGCACGGCCGGCAGGCCGATGCGCGCCACTGCGGCGTCCAGGTCCGCCTGGGACTGGATGTCGGCGAACTCCGGGGTGGGAATCCCCAGGTCCTTGAACATGCTCTTCTCGAACCAGCGATCGCGAGCGATGCGCAAGGCCTCGGCACTCGGGTAGACCGGCACGAACTGCGAGAGGAAGGCCACGGTTTCCGCCGGCACGCTCTCGAATTCGAAGGTCACCAGGTCCACTTCATCGGCCAGCTGGCGCAGGTGGTCCTGGTCGCCGTAATCGGCCCGCAGGTGTTCACCCAGGGCGGCTGCGCAGGCATCCGGCGCCGGGTCGAGGAAAGCGAAGTTCATTCCCAGCGGAGTTCCCGCCAGGGCCAACATGCGGCCCAGTTGGCCGCCACCGATTACACCGATCTTCATCGTCAACGACCTCAGGCGACGCGCGGATCTGGATTGTCCAGGACGCTGTCTGTCTGTTCAGCACGGAATTTTTTCAGCACCGCATGGAACTGCGGGTGCTTGGCGCCCAGGATGCTCGCGGAGAGCAGGGCGGCATTGATCGCACCGGCCTTGCCGATGGCCAGGGTGGCCACGGGAATGCCGGCGGGCATCTGCACGATGGACAGCAGCGAGTCCACGCCCGAGAGCATCGACGACTGCACTGGCACGCCCAGCACCGGCAGGTGGGTCTTGGCCGCGCACATGCCCGGCAGGTGCGCCGCGCCGCCGGCACCGGCGATGATCACCTCGATGCCTCGCGCCTCAGCCTCTTCGGCGTACTGGAACAGCAGGTCCGGGGTGCGGTGTGCGGAAACCACCTTCACCTCGTAAGGGATGCCGAGCTTTTCCAGCATATCGGCGGTGTGGCTAAGGGTGGACCAATCGGACTTGGAGCCCATGATCACGCCAACCAGTGCACTCATCGTCGTGCCTCTTCTCTCTGGGCGCCCGCAGGCGCGTCAAAAACAACAAGCCACGCGAAATGCGTGGCTTGAATTGTACGAATTATGGCCAGGCGAACCGGCCGAAGGCCGCGCAGTATACCGAAAAAGCCGCGCTAAACGCATTTTCGCCGACCATCTGTCGAACAAAGTATTTCCGACGCAAAACCCCGGTTTTATTGACTTCGGAGTCAGCCGCCCCGCACTGCAAATCCCTTCGACCTTGCCTGTTTCTTGTGGCCGCTGCCGCAGGCTGAGCACGGGCGCGCAGCGGCGGCAGAAAGGGTCCAGTCGACCACGTACCTGATGGCCCTGCGGGCCTTGGCGCAGCCTCGCAGGCTCGACAGTGGATGCAGGATCATGGGGTGCCTGTACCTTGCGCCGCGGCGCCTTCCAGCTTGCGCCACAACAGGCGCACGTTGGCCTTGCGCACCAGGGCGCAGCGGTACAGGCGGATCTCCAGCGGCACATGCCATTGCGCCCCGCCGCAGACCACCAGTTCGCCCCGGGCCAGTTCGGCGCGCACGCTCAGTTGTGGCACCCAGGCGATGCCCAGGCCTTCCAGGGCCATGCTCTTGAGGCTGTCGGCCATGGCAGTCTCGTAGACGGTGGTGTAACGCAGGTTGCGCTGGCGCAGCAGCAGGTTCACCGAACGCCCGAGGAAGGCCCCGGCGCTGTAGGCCAAGAGCGGCACGCTGGCCTCGCCTTCCAGGTCGAACAGCGGCTTGCCCTGGGCGTCGGCGGCGCACACCGGGAGCATCTCGGTGTGCCCCAGGTGCAGCGACGGGAAGATTTCCGAATCCATCTGCAGGGCGGCGTCCGGGTCGTAGAAGGCCAGCATCAGGTCGCAGCCACCTTCGCGCAGGGCGTGCACCGCGTCGCCGACGTTGGTGGCCACCAGGCGCGTGGCGATGTTCAGGCCCTCGTTGCGCAGCTGGGCGATCCAGCGCGGAAAGAAGCCCAGGGCCAGGGAGTGGGCCGCCGCCACCTGCATCACCTCACCCTGTCCGCCCTCCAGGTGATGCAGGTGGCGTACCACTTCACCAAGCTGCTCGACCACGGTCCGGGCGGTCACCAGGAACAGCTGCCCCGCCGCCGTCAGCTCCACCGGCGTGCGCGAGCGATTGACCAGGGTCAGCCCCAGGGCCGCCTCCAGGCTGCGGATCCGCCGGCTGAACGCCGGCTGGGTCACGAAGCGGCGCTCGGCAGCCTGCGAGAAGCTGCGGGTGGCGGCCAGGGCACTGAAGTCCTCGAGCCATTTGCTTTCCAGATTCATCACGTCCTCCCGGACACGCACCATTTTAGGTCACACGCTTGCCGGCAAAGCGGCGTCACACCAGCATTATGCCGAATATGCATAGGCCAGTGCTTAACAGCATTGGCTCTAAATTTCCCTTAGCCCTAGGATTCGCAGCGCTCCCGGCATAGACCGGGTCCCTACCGAGATGATTTCTATCATGTCCTCCGCTGCATCTTTCCGCACAGAAAAAGACCTGCTTGGCGTACTCGAAGTACCGGCCCAAGCGTATTACGGCATCCAGACCCTGCGAGCGGTGAACAACTTCCGTCTCTCCGGCGTTCCGATTTCGCACTACCCAAAACTGGTCGTGGCCCTGGCAATGGTCAAGCAGGCAGCTGCTGACGCCAACCGCGAACTGGGTCACCTGAGCGAAGCCAAGCATGCAGCCATCAGCGAGGCCTGTGCCCGTCTGGTGCGCGGTGACTTCCACGACGAATTCGTGGTGGACATGATTCAAGGCGGCGCTGGCACTTCGACCAACATGAATGCCAACGAAGTCATCGCCAACATCGCGCTGGAGGCCATGGGCCACAGCAAGGGCGAATACCAGTATCTGCACCCGAACAACGACGTGAACATGGCGCAGTCCACCAACGACGCCTACCCGACCGCGATCCGCCTGGGCCTGCTGCTGGGTCACGATGCACTGCTGGCCAGCCTCGACAGCCTGATCCAGGCGTTCGCCGCCAAGGGTGAAGAATTCAGCCACGTCCTGAAAATGGGCCGTACCCAGCTGCAAGACGCCGTGCCGATGACCCTCGGCCAGGAATTCCGCGCCTTCGCCACCACCCTGGGTGAAGACCTGGCGCGCCTGAAGACCCTGGCTCCCGAGCTGCTGACCGAAGTCAACCTGGGCGGCACCGCCATCGGCACCGGCATCAACGCCGACCCGCGTTACCAGGCCCTGGCCGTGCAACGCCTGGCCGTCATCAGCGGCCAGCCGGTTGTTCCAGCTGCCGACCTGATCGAAGCCACTTCCGACATGGGCGCCTTCGTGCTGTTCTCCGGCATGCTCAAGCGTACCGCCGTCAAGCTGTCGAAGATCTGCAACGACCTGCGCCTGCTGTCCAGCGGCCCACGCACCGGCATCAACGAAATCAAC